>CACZTL010000041.1 GCA_902784165.1 uncultured Lachnospiraceae bacterium
AGGGCTTTAGCCATACGTTGTTTTGTTTTTGCGGAGGAAATATTTTCTCTCATATAAAGCTCCTTTCGGTACTGTTAACCTTTCACCCTAATTATACAAAAGTTTAGACATATTTGCAAATTTGTCTAAAAAAAGAGCCTTATCAACCGCCCCTCTTTGGCACACAATATTGACATAAATATAGTTTTTTCGTATAAATATTAAAGATGCTGTGTCCGCATGAAACATATGCAGGTATGATGGTTAATTGGAGAGGACTGGTGTTATGAATAATAAAAAAATGACTAAAGCTTTTTTTTTGCCGGCTGCTTTTACGGCTGCTTTATTGGTCGCAGGATGTGCCGGTACATCTGAAGAGTCCGGGACGGGAGCAGTGGAAACGACGATGTCTGAGTCTGTTGAGCAAACAACCGGCAGTGTTTCGGCAACTGTCGGAGAGAGTTCTTTAACTGCGGCAACACAGGAGGATGAAACCGGTAAAGAGTTTTTCATCAGCCGGATAACGGATGATATATTTGCAAGGATGGATGGCAAGTCATTTAGTTCCGATTGTACGGTTTCGCGTGATGATCTTCGTTATATCCATGTGCTTCACAAGGATATTGACGGGAAAACCCATGAGGGTGAGATGGTGTGCAATAAAGCGATTGCGTATGATCTTATAGATATATTTGAAGAGCTTTATGAAAAGTCTTATCCTATAGAAAAGATGGCTTTGGTGGATGAGTACGGAGCTGACGATGAAACGTCTATGAGAGACAATAATTCGTCTTGCTTTAATTTCCGTTTTATATCGGGAACGGAAGAAATATCTATGCATGGCAAAGGGCTTGCCGTAGATATAAATCCGCTTTATAATCCGTTTGTTGTCGAGGATGAGGACGGTCTTTATATAGAGCCTGATACGGCATGGGATTATGTGGACAGAGATGAGAGCTTTGATTATAAGATAGAAGAAGATGATCTTTTAGTAACGCTCTTTAAGCAGCACGGCTTTGATTGGGGCGGTGACTGGACATATGAAAAGGACTATCAGCATTTTGAAAAGGATGTATGATTGCAGATTACGGAGGTATAAGGATGAGATATTACAGCGTAAGCTTTAGGAATAATTTAGTTTGGATGTTTGATGAAAAAACAGAAAATTCAAAGGATAATTTTGAGAAGGAGTCCGATGAGAAGGCAGGTAAAACGGCTCTTGAGAAGCTGAAGGAAGAACTTGCGGCTATCAGCGGCGTAGAGGCGGCCGAGGTTACGGATAACGGTCATGTTATCGGAATCGAGGCGGCTGAGGAGGATTATCCTGCTGTTATGAATCAGGTGGTTAATCTCTACAGAAGGTTTGATGACAGTTCGATAGTTACGTATGATTTTCAGTTGAATATGCAATAAAGTCCTGAAAATGTCAACTTACAGCAAGCTCTCCGGAAACGCTTGCGCTTATGCAAAATGCAGCGGTTCTAAGCTCACAGGGCCCGGCAGCCCTGTTTGCCAAGAGCCGGCGTTTCGCAAAATTCTGTCGAACTTGTGTAAATTGACATTTTCAATTTAAATGCAGCAATTAGGTTTAGTAAACAATGAGTGGTTTAAAAGATGAGTGACAAGACTAACGAGATTAAAAGACGCCGCACATTTGCAATTATTTCGCATCCTGATGCGGGTAAGACAACCTTGACGGAAAAGCTTCTTTTATACGGAGGGGCGATAAATACGGCCGGCACGGTTAAGGGTAAAAAAACAGGAAAGACGGCTGTTTCAGACTGGATGGAGATCGAAAAGCAGAGAGGTATTTCCGTTACGAGCTCTGTTATGCAGTTTGAATATAATGATTATTGTATAAATATTCTTGATACCCCGGGTCATGACGATTTCTCGGAGGATACCTACCGCACACTTATGGCTGCTGACTGTGCGGTGATGGTGCTTGACGGATCAAAGGGTGTTGAGAAGCAGACGGTGAAGCTTTTTAAGGTATGTGTAATGAGGCGCATACCTATATTTACGTTTGTAAATAAGATGGACAGGCAGTCTATGGATCCTTTTGAGATACTTGACAACATAGAGTCTGTTCTTAAGATATCCACTTATCCCATGAACTGGCCCCTCGGATCAGGAAAAGAATTTAAGGGTGTTTATGACAGAAAGGAAAGAGAGGTTTCTTTATTTACTGCAGCTCATAACGGTCAAAAGCAGGTTGATACGGAAAAGGTTAGTATAGATTCTCCCAATCTCGTTGAAAAGATTGGCGACTATTTTGCGGAAAAGCTTGAGGAGGACAATGAGCTTTTGGACGGCGCCGGCAGCGATTATGATATCGAGGATGTCAGAAAGGGTGTGCTTACGCCTGTATTTTTCGGCTCTGCACTGACTAACTTCGGTGTTGAAACATTTCTTTCGCATTTCCTGGAGATGAGCGAAGCTCCGGCAGGGCGCAATTCTTCAGAGGGTATGATAGATCCGTATACGGAGGATTTTTCGGCTTTTATATTTAAGATTCAGGCAAATATGAATAAAGCCCACAGGGATCGTATTGCGTTTATGCGTATTGTGTCAGGCGTGTTTGATGCCGGGATGGAGGCTTTTCATGTTCAGTCCGATAAAAAGATAAAGCTCTCCCAGCCTACGCAGATCATGGCTCAGGAACGCAAAATCGTGGAGAAGGCATATGCAGGGGATATAATCGGTATATTTGATCCGGGTGTGTTTTCTATCGGTGATACGGTATGCGTTTCCAAGAAGAAGTTTATGTTTGAGGGAATTCCTACATTTGCACCGGAGCATTTTGCAAGGGTAAGACAGACCGATACCATGAAACGTAAGCAGTTTGTGAAGGGTATTACCCAGATTGCAAGAGAGGGCGCGGTGCAGATATTCCAGGAATACTTTACCGGCATGGAGGAGATAATAGTAGGGGCAGTCGGAACACTGCAGTTTGATGTGCTTAAGTTCAGACTGGAAAGTGAGTATAATGTGGAGATAGGTCTTGAGCTGCTTCCTTATGAATATATCAGAATAGTGGATAATGATCATGAGTTTGATACGGATAATATGTCCTCTACCTCGGATATGAAAAAGATCAGAGACTTAGACGGTAAGGTTATGCTTTTGTTTACGCATGAGTGGAGCGTGAAGATGGTGCTTGAGAGAAATGAGGGGCTTGAGCTGTCGGAGTTTGGTTCGATGCAGGGGGTATCCTGATTTAAAGTGTGTCAAATGGGGACAGTCCCTTTGTGTCAATACTGACACAAAGGGACTGTCCCCATTTGACACACTTTGAATCTGATTGAACAAATTGTATAATTGAACAAATGTCACGATACGAAGATTTCCTAAAAAAGGCTTCGGCCGAGTATATACATCACGACCGCTTTTTAAGTGTGAGGGACGAGGTTCTTGCTGAAATGGAAAAGCGGCGTTTTTTTGATGCTAAAGGAGTTTTCGGTGAGGGCGGCTTCGGAGTTCTTGCCGAAAAAAGTATGCACGCTGTCTTGAAGCGCTTTGCCGAACCGGATGATAACTTTCATGAAGTTGCCATGGAAGGCTTTTTTGCTGATATTTGCAGGGACGGGAAGGTAACGGAGATACAGACAAAGAGACTCGGGAATTTGAGAAAAAAGCTGGATGTGTTCCTAAAAAGTTATGAGGTGACGGTCATATATCCCGTGATATGCAATAAATGGAGGGGGTATTCTGAGGCGTCTGATAAGCGCCCGTCAAGCTTCAGACTATCTTCTCATCACAGAAATGAATATTCAGCATTTGATGAGCTTTACGCTCTTAAGGGCAAGCTCGCGGAGCCTAATCTTCACATACATCTTTATCTTATGGATGCCGAAGAAATTATGGTTAAACAGCAAAAGGCAAAGGGGAGGCGCAGAGCGCGAAGCGGATATGAGCGTTTTGATCTGGTGCCGCTTGGTATAAGACGAATTATTGAGCTTGACAGTGCTAATGATTACATGCAGTTTATGCCGGAAGCGGACGGGCAGTTTACATCAGCTGATTTTGCAGCTGAAGCCGGCATAAGCCGCGGGACAGCGTCGATTGTTTTAAATGTTTTGTTGTCGGCAGGGGTTGTAGAGAGAGTCGGGAAAAAGGGAAATTTTTATCTTTATGAGGCGGCGTATTAATTAAAAAAAAGGGGACGGTTGTTGTGTCACCGTCTCCTTTTTTTAATTTGTCTGACTTTGCTTCGGCCTTCTGAACAAAAGCTTAAAGAAGATAGTTCTCGTCAGCGGTTGTATGAAAAAGAGCTGTCCCAGGAAAGCTACGGGGAAATTTCTGCACAGAGTTTTGAACATTTCCGCCAGAAGCGTCAACACATGGAAGCCTTCATAGTACGGATAGTAAAACGCTGCGGCAAGGCAGCTCATCATGGGGCACATAATTGCAGCCGTACAGCAGATGATAACAGCTTCCATAAAAAGAGGGTGCACGTCCTTAGGATTGCATACTGTAAATGCAATCTTCATGGCAAGGGGACCTCCGATAAGCATATCCAGTGCAAATGCGACGCCGATCTCTATAAGTATAACAGCCCATATAGGCAGATAATGGCCAAACATATAAATTCCGCCCATCATATTTATCGCTTCGATAACGCTGTGCGCACCCGTTACTTCCTTCAGTGTTTTTCCTTCCAGGACGTATACGGTATAAAGGACAAATACATTTACCGTGATAAATATCGTGATAAGCGCATAAATGGCTTCCTGAAATTTGTTCTTGAACACAGATTTTCTCCTTTACATAAATGATGTGTCGGTTGGGTAAAGTGTGTCAGACGGGGACAGTCTCTTTGTGTCAAGACTGACACACAAAAACGCACCTGCCGCAAATCCTATACGTTACTGTTGCCGTATCAGATTTACGCGCAGGTGCGCTACATGTGCCATTCAGTAAAATTGTTAAGTGTGAGTATACGAAAAATATCAGATAAAGTCAAGAGTGTGTCAGAGTATCAAATACTTCAAAATAATTCTCAAACGTTTTCTTGCAGCACTCATAATCCTTTATAACAATACCGTCTGTCCTTAATCCGACTAATGAGAATGCCATAGCGATCCGGTGGTCGTTATATGTTTCAATCTCAGCGGGTGCAGGCGTTCCCGGGTATATCTTAAGCGATGCTTCGCTTTCTTCAACATCAATCCCCATCCTGCCAAGCTCGGATGCGATGGCGCTTATGCGGTCTGATTCCTGCCTTCTAATATGTCCTATGCCGGTTATTTCTACCGGAGAATCACAAAAAGGCGCGATCGCCGCGAGGGTCATGGTCTGGTCAGAGAAGTCCTTCATATCTATGCTTATACCGCGCAGCTTGCCGCCGTTTGGTCCTGTAAGCTTTAAACCGCCTGCGGTATCTTCAAGAGAGCATCCCATTTGCTTCAACACGTCAAGAAAACGTATATCTCCCTGACATGAATCGGGGTGTACCCCGTTTACGATAATCTCTCCGCCGGTGACGGCAGCAGCTGCGTAAAAATAACTCGCAGCGGATACGTCCGGCTCGATTTCATATTCCCGGGACTTGTATGTAAGCCCCGGCGCTGCCGAGAACATCTGATTATCACGGTCGAACTCTGCGCTTACGCCGAAATCCTTCATAACCTTAAGGGTCATTTTTACATAAGATCCTTGGACTCTGTTACCTGTAGCCTGTACCCGGAATGGCTTTCCGGTGCGGTTTGCGATTACAGGAGCCATCATAAGAAGCGCACTTAAGAACTGTGTGCTTGAGTCGGAATCTACGACTGCAGTATCAGTAAGCAATTCGTTTTCGTCACAAAAAGCCCCTTTTACGGTAACCGGAAGAAAGCCTTCCTTTTCTGCAAATGTAAAATCCGCTCCCATCCTGCTGAGCGCTTCAAATAACGGCAGCATGGGGCGTTTTCTCATCTGCTCCGAGGCATCTATAGTGAACCTACCGTCGGAAAGAGCAAGCAGGGCTGTAAGAAAACGGGCAGCAGTACCGGCGCTGCCGACATATATATCTCCTGAAGAGGCAGACACAAATTTTGACTGTCCTGTAACAGTGGCAGCTTCCGTAGATTCATCGGCTGCCACTAAAAATCCCAAGTCTTGCAGCGCTTTTATAAAAACTCTTGAATCATCTGAGAAAAGCACTTTTTTTAAAAAACTTCTTCCGTCAGAAAGAGCGCTTATTAAAAGCGCTCTGTTAGTAATACTTTTTGAACCGGGAACCTCAACTGTTGCATTTATCGGATCCGCGGCTTTTTTTACTTTATAATCTGCCATTATCAGTCAAACTTGATATCCTTTGTTTTTCTTTCGTCTATGGGCGTATATTCCCTGTGGTGTCCCACATACCTGTAAGCCGGACGTATGATCTTTCCGGCGTTTACTATCTCTTCAAGACGGTGCGCGCACCAGCCGGAGATCCTTGAAATCGCAAAAAGCGGAGTATAAAGCTCTTCCGGTATGCCCAGCATAGAGTAGATGAGTCCGCTGTAGAAGTCTACATTTGCACACAAGGGCTTGAACATGGTGTGCTTTGCAGCGATCAAGGCTTTCGATTCCTCTTCAACGGTATTGTAAAGAGTAAACTCGTTTTCTCTTCCTTTTTCCTTGGCGAGTTTTTCGGCATATTCCTTGAGGATAACGCCTCTGGGATCTGAAAGTGTATATACTGCGTGTCCCATGCCGTATACAAGACCTGTCTTGTCAAATGCTTCTTTGTTTACGATCTTCTGAATATAATTTCTAACCTCATCGCGGTCTTCCCAGTTCTTGACGTTCTCTTTTATATCTGCAAACATATGCTGAACCTTAAGGTTGGCTCCGCCGTGCTTGGGCCCCTTAAGAGAAGCGATGGAAGCGGCTATGGCAGAGTAGGTATCGGTTCCTGATGATGATACCACATGCGCTGTAAATGATGAGTTGTTGCCGCCACCGTGCTCTGCATGGAGAACAAGACAAGTGTCCAGAACGTCAGCCTCAAGAGGCGTATACTGACCGTCTTCTCTGATCATGCGAAGGATGTTCTCTGCTGTGGAGAGACCTTTCTGCGGTGTTCTTATGAAGAGTGTATCGTCATGGTGTATATGTCTGTATGAGTGAAATCCGTACGCCGCAAGAAGAGGCATCTTTGCTATAAGCTGTAATGACTGGCGAAGTACATTGGGGACGGATACATCATCGGGGGCTTCATCATATGAATAAAGGGTAAGAATGCTCTTCATAAGAGAATTCATAATGCTCTTATTTGTACCCTTCATGATAACATCACTTACAAACGAGCCTGAAAGCTCCTGGAGATCCCCAAGTATACGCACAAAGCCGTCAAGCTGCTGTTGTGAGGGAAGCTCTCCGAAAAGAAGAAGATAAGTTACCTCTTCAAATCTGAAGCGCTCACCCTTAAAGTTCTTTATTATATCACTTACTTCATAGCCCTGATAATAAAGCTTTCCGTCTACCGGCATCTTCTTACCGTCTATGCTTTCGGTTCCGCAAACATCTGATATCTCGGTGAGTCCGGCAAGAACTCCGTTTCCGTTCATATCACGGAGTCCTCTTTTTACGTCGTACTCTACATAAAGGTTCGGATCTATCTTATTGATCTTCATGGTCTGAGCGACGAGCTGATTAAGATGCTCGGGATCAAGACTTGTTATCTTCATCATATCTTCATTGTTCATTCAGTACTCCTCCTTCCGCACACTGTTTAAAATAGTGTACAATCCATAATATTATGCACTTTTTTTGTGTATTTTTCAAGTATAAAAACATTCAAAATTTTTTCAAAAAAGTGATAAACTATGCGTTTAAACTCTTGACAAATTTATTTTTATTTTATAAAATTATTATAAATTATTATAGAATTATAATAAATGTTTAGACGATAGGAGTGCTCATCATTTACTATGATTCTGTAATGGTTGCAGTGTGATGAGCGCTGTGATAACAAGAATTTACATCTTACAAGTGAAAGGAGAACAGCAGAATCAAAAAAACTATTTTAACGTATTTAAGGTAAAAAAGATAGGAGGAGTAAAGACATGGGAGTTGATTTTAACTTACCTGCACCGTTTAAAGCATTCTTTAACGGTATTTCGCAGGTTGTATTTATCGAAAACACCATTTCGGGTATGATCTTCCTCGCTTCATTCCTTATCACCGGTTTTGAGACATTTAACTGGCAGGTAGGTACTTTTGAAGCATGGAGCTACTTTATCTTTACGATCATTGGTGTTAACCTCGCTAATCTGACCGCTTACCTTATGGGTTGCGACAGAGACGCGATTAAGTCAGGTCTCTTCGGCTTCTGCCCGAACCTGATTTCCATGGGAGCAATCACTTTCCAGATCTCCGGTGGACATGTTTACAGCTGGACTACAGCTTGGATTTGGCTTCTTGCAGGTTGTATCCTCGTTGTTCCTTTACAGCTTTTCATTAACAGATTTTCAAACCACCATGGTCTTCCGGGATTCACATTCCCTTGGATCACAATGTGCTGGTTCCTCGTTCTGATCAGCTATCAGACAGACCTCTTAACAGTACCTCGTCAGTCACAGCTTAACGAGTGGACAAATTCCTCAACAGCAGCTATCGGCGGAAGCAACGAAGCAAATATCTACGCTGCTCACCAGGGCTGGTATGCAGGATATGACACATCAAGCTGGACATGGCAGGATTGGATGCTGTTTGCGACTAACGGTTTCGAAGAGATCTGGGTTGCTGACGGATGGATCGCTTCACTTATCTGTATCGCAGGTTATATGTGGTACAATGTACAGTTTGGTGTTAAGGCTTGCATGGCTATGGCGTTCACCATTGCATGCGGTATGGTATTCAGTGCGGATATGGGTATGATGCACTATGCTCTGTACGGATATCCTTGCCTTCTTACAGTTGGTGCTCTTGATACCTTCTGCAAGACGAAGATCAATTCCGGTAGATACTGGTTCCTGTTCTTCATGGCTTGCCTGTTCACATGTATGCTTAACTATCAGACAACTTCTATGTGCGCTATCTTCGGTGTACCCGGATGTACAATCGCATTCGTTCTTGGCGGATGGCTCATCCTCATCGTTGACAGATGCATGTGCGAGTTTGCAGAGAAGCGAGCTGAGAAGAAGTTAAACGCTTAATTATTTCATGAGTTAAGATAAAATTCTTGTAAACGAAAAGGGCAGTGTCCTTAAGGGACACTGCTTTTTTTATTATCAAAACTTTATGCTGATTATCTCTGTTTGACATACTCAGCATAAAGTTTTTTATATTATATTTCATACTGAGAGATTCTGTGGTATAATTATGCGGATTTAAGATTTTAAGGAAAGGACGAAAGGAATATGAAGATAAAAAAAATAATGACAGCGGCCGTTATCGTTTCAGCCTCTGTGATTGCGCTTACGGGATGCAGCCGACTTCAGGGTCCTGAAGCTAAGCTTGAGGAATCTAAAAGGGACAAGTCTTATAGTGAATCTATGCTCTATGTTGATTCGTATGATATGGAGGTTTCTTTAAAGCCTGAAGAGAATTCGGTGGAGGCTTCGGCAACAGCAGAGCTTTACAATAATACCGGTAACACTCTCGACGAGATAGTATTTCGTCTTCCATCGGCTGCATGCCTTGAGAGTAAGGGAGGTGGGCTTTCGTGGGAAGTGACAGGCGCGTACTTGGGCAGCGGCGGTACTACTAATCTTGAGTATACCATAGATCCCGAGAATTCCGGGGTTATCAGGGTTTCTCTCGGAGAGAATAAGCTTGATCAGGCGGGAAGCACCTTTGTGACGCTGGCGGTAAAGGAGGATATTCCCGAAGAAGATATAAGGTTCGGACATTTCAAGGCCGGTAATCATGATCAGTATGTTCTTAGCGAGTGCTTCCCTAAGGTTGTCGAGTTTAGGGATAATAACTGGGTGATAAATGATATCGACTGGACCGGCGAGAAGGTCAGCGCTGATACTTCATTTTCACAGACTTCTGATTACCATGTAAAGATGACCATGCCGGATGGTTATTATGCGGTCGGCACAGGCGGAGAGTCTATAGGCGAGAATGCTACTACGATAAATGCGGTGGATGCCAGAGATTTTGCGGTTGTCGCAAGTAACGGCATCGTAAGCGCATACTGGACAAATGATAACCTTGTGCTGAGGTATTATTATCTGGAGGGCTCAAAGGATAATGAGACAGGGCAGGAGGCTGTTTCCTGGAGAGTTCCTACGGGACTTGACTGGATGGAAGATTTTATAAAGAAGTATCCGTGGAATCAGTATGATATTGTAACCGTTTATTCTGATTATGATGCCAATTCCTATCCCGGTATGATGGTATTCGGTGATAAGGCTGTTTATGACGGGATAAGAGGTGATGAAGTTGACTCCATGAGAGATTTTTATAAGCTTCACCTTACAGAGCATATTTTTGATCAGTGGTTCGGAGAGATAGTCGGCTGTAATGAGGCGACAGACGGTTGGCTAAATAAAGGTTTACGATTCTGGTTCAATGATTATGCCATGGCCAACGTATACGGTGATATAAGTGAAAGAGCTGTTGGTGAGACTATCAGAGAGATGAAGAAAAAAGAGCCTGCCGCTATGGAGATGAAGCTTTCCGATAAGTTCCCTGACGGTAAGACTGCTGATATTGTTAATACATACAGGGGCGCGGAGTTTTTAGAAGATCTCTACGGCGCGCTCGGAAAGGATGAATTCTTAAAAGCGATAAGTGATTATGTCATAAAGTATGAGTTTAAAGAGGCTGATTCTGAAAAGTTTATTGAAGTTATGAAGGCTCACACCGGAAAAGATATTCAGGCTGTGGTTGATAAGTATTTTTGATAAATAAAAAAGTGTGTCACCGGTGACACACTTTTTTTATTTCTTTCTGTTAAGTATCAGATTTATTAAAAGTCCTATACCGAAGGAAATCATTATGATGATCACGGTAAGACCGCCGCCGTATCCGCTCACGATACCGGCAATAATGCCGACTAAAGTACCGAGCAATACGCATATTGATACTATCTTGGGGAATATCTTGCTTGCTTTATCATTCTCTCTGAGTGTACCCTTATACTTGCTCGGTTTGCTCTTTAGCCCCTTATTATGTACGTTTTCTCCGTTTTGGTTTACCTGCGCGGTATCCTCCCTGCCATAGTTAAAGAATCCGTAGGTATTGGTTTTCGGCGCATTTGCGTTTGTATCTTTTTTCATGGATCAAATCCCCCGATTTATTGAATATGTGTTTAAGTCGAATAGTTTCATAGAATTATACCACACTTTTATAAGGGTGTCACGGGTGTGAGTATGAGGAAATTGTGTCAAATAATTATACGGTTCAAAAAAGAAGTTGCAAATATCGCACTTATATTGTATGATTTTCCCGAAATCAAATTCTGAAGGGATATTCATATTCCCTTCATCACGGGGTAGTATAGAAATGATAACATATGATCTTCGCAAGCGTGGGTCGGAGCCCATCTATGTTTTTTTGTACAAAAAATTGAGGGATGACATCCTTGACGGAATAATCAAGCCTAATGAAAAGCTGCCGTCTAAACGCACATTTGCAAATAATCTTAACGTAGGCGTAAATACCGTAGCAAACGCTTACGACCAGCTTCTGTCCGAAGGATACGTCTATTCATCGGAAAAACGCGGCTATTACGCCACAGATATGCAGAGATTCCATAACATCAAGATAAATACTTCAGCTCCCGAGCCGGTAAGGCCTGAGGAGGAGCCTGATTTTTTCATGGATTTTCGTGCAAATCGCATTAATTTAAACAATTTTCCGATTTCGACATGGAACAGTTGTATGCGCAAGGCAATTCTCGACGGGGGTGATAATCTTTACAAGACCGTTCCGTATAACGGTATACCTCAGCTTCGTAATGCTATTTCGGCTTATCTTTACAGAAATAAGGGTATGAGTGTGGATCCGGAGCTTATTTTTATCGGAGCGGGAACAGAGATCCTGCTTCGTAAGATTTTTGAGCTTTTTGAAAAAAATGTTGGTGTCGCCATGGAGGAAACGGGTCTTAAAACCCTTGCAAAGCAGGCAGACAAGCTGAATATCCGTGTAAATGTAATTCCCGGTGACGATGACGGAATGGATGCTGATCTGCTCGGAGAGACAGATTCTTCTCTTTGTTATGTAATGCCTGCAAACAGGTTCCCGACGGGGCGTGTTATTCCCATAAAAAAGAGGTTGGAGCTTTTTTCTTGGGCTTATGAAGGGGATGAACGCTTTATTATTGAGGATGATTATGACAGCGAATTCCGATACAGCGGACGTATGATCGTTCCGATGTATGCTGAAGATACAAAGCAGAAGGTTATTTATCTTAATACATTTTCAAAAACTATGGTTCCGTCTCTTCGCATAAGCTATATGATACTGCCGCCTGTGCTTGCCGCGCGTTATAAGGAGAATCTCGGGTTTTATTCCTGTACCGTTTCAAGCTTCGAGCAGTTTGCTCTGGCGGAGTTTATAAACAGCGGAGCTTTTGAACGGCATATAAACCGTATGAGAAATTTCTATCGTAAGCAGAGGGTAGCTATACTTAAGGAACTGCTTTCATCACCTCTTTCCAAAGTATCGAGTATAGAAGAGCACAATGCCGGAACCCACTTTCTTCTAAAGATAAAGACGAAAAAAAGCAAGGCTGATATTTATGATGAGGGTATCAGCAAGGATCTGCACATTTCGTTTTTTTCGGATTATATTTTGTCCGATAAGGGAAGTCCGGGGTATGTTACGCTTGTTATCAATTATGCGGCGATAGTTGCCGATAAGATACCGGAGGTAGTGAAGCGGCTGAGTGAGATTTTTGTATGAGGGGTGAGGTGTGTCAAAAGAACTGTCCCCTTTGACACACCGAACCGTCTGATTCGCACATTACAAGGAGTAAATATGAAAGAAAAGATAAAAAAAATAGGCGGAATCATAGCAAATGCAGTTTATCCGCCGGCGTGCGCCGTATGCGGAAAGCCGCTTGGAGATGATACGGGCCCTCCGGGTCTGTCTGGAATCCACATGAGATGTTTTTCTCATACTATACCTCTTAAAGGAAATCTTTGCGGCATTTGCGGCAAGAGTATAGGTGATGATGATATTTACTGTAAAGACTGCAATGAAACACAGCATACATTTGACCGGTCATTTGCCGTTTATGAGATCAATTCAGATATGAAGGATTCGCTTTACCGGTTTAAATATCAAAGCAAACGTGAATATGCGGAATTTTATGCAAAAAGCATCTATGAAGCTCATAAAAATCTTCTGCACTTCCTGCAGCCTGAGCTTCTGATCCCCATACCTATGTATCAAAGAAAAGAACGCGTCAGAGGATATAACCAGGCGGCTCTGATCGCGGCCGGACTGGGAGAGTATCTCGGTATCCCTGTTAAGACAGATGTGCTTGTTCGGGCAAAAAAAACAGTCCCGTTAAAGGACTGCAGTTTTACCGAACGCAGAAAAATTCTGGACGGAGCCTTTGAGTTACAAGAGCCGTTGGGCGTAGAAAGAGTTCTTGTGGTTGATGATATTTATACTACGGGAGCAACGCTCGATGCCTGCGCTCGTGTATTGAAAGAAAACGGAGCCCGACATGTATACGGGGTAAATGTATGTATCGGAGCCGGGGTATAAAAAAAGTGTTTGTCAGGTATTTATACTAAGATCTCCGACAGATTAGCAAGTATAGCCTTGGCTACATCCGGTTTATTCATAGAATATACATGGATATGATTCACTCCGTTTGCCAGAAGATCTATTATCTGATCGGTGGCATAGGCAATTCCTGCCTGCTGCATGGCACCCGGTCTGTCTCCGAAACGGTCTACAAGATTTTTGAATCTTTCGGGAACATTGCTTCCGGAGAGCTCTATGGCTCTTTTTATCTGAGAGCCTCGTGTTATAGGCATGATTCCCGGTATTACGGGCACCTTTATATTTTTATCTCTCACACGATAAAGAAAATTATAAAAAATGTTGTTATCAAAAAACATCTGGGTGGTCAGAAACTCACAGCCTGCATCTATCTTCTTTTTAAGATTGGTTATGTTTTCGTCCTTGTTTTTGTCTTCGGGATACCCCTCAGGATAACAAGCGCCCCCGACACAAAAATCACCATAATCCTTTATATCGCTGATGAGCTCACTTGCGTATCTGTAATTTTCAAATGGTTCACCGTCGAAATCCCTTGGCTTGTCACCTCTCAGTGCAAGAACATTTTCAATCCCTGAATCCTTCATATTGTCAAGGATGGTATGTATTCGTTCTTTGTCGGCTCCTACGCAAGTAAGATGAGCAATGGAAGGCACATTAAAAAGTCTCTGAATCTCTCTTGCGAGCTTCACGGTGTTGTCTCTCGTGCTGCCGCCTGCTCCGTAGGTAACGCTCATATATGCCGGGTGTATGGCAGCAACCTCAAGAACGGCTCTTTCCACGGCAGTGAAATCAGTGTCAGTTTTGGGCGGAAACACCTCGAAGGATACGGTGGGGCGGTCTTGTTTTATTATTTCGGTTATCTTCATGGTTTGTTTATCCTTATCTCTTGCATATATTTGTCGTGATAACATCTGTTTTGGTGTTGTATGAAGGGGCTGATCAAGTGTGTCGTCGGCCCGTGACAGTCTTAGCTTTAGAATGACACTATCTCCTGTGCCGGCGGATCTGTCGGTTCAGCAGATTCTGCCTCCAAAACGGGGCCGGTCTGTCCGTTATAGGCCGGATGTGCAGCTGTTTTAAACCGTGCTGTAAGTATTATCCAGTCTTTATCATTTAACTTATCAGCATCATCGTATTCCGTTATGAAGCCGATATTTACGATGTCATCCTCGCAGCATGTCATGGCGCGTCTTGTCGAAGCAAACTCATCTGCTCCCATCTTAGAGTTCTTGAGTACCTGCACCCTGAATCTGAAGGTTTTGCCTTCATATACGTCCATGCGTTCTCTGGCGTCTATAAACCAGATGCCGTAATCTTCATCCTCAATCTCTATGATGTCTTTTTCGAGATCGTAGGGCAGTATTTCATTAACACCGGATATGATTTCTCCGTTTTCATCTTCAAATATGACATCAACTCCCGGATTGAGGGCTTTCATGCTTCGTCTGAAGGAACCCAGATCCATATCTAGGTTACATCTGTTAAAGATAACACTCTCACAGGATTTGACCGTTTCTGCCATAATAGACTGCATGTTTTTCCACTGAAGCTGAAAGCGTGAGGCATCCATGATGGTTATTGCCTGGTACATAGTCCAACCGTGGGGAAGCTCAAGAGCGGCTAGGTCAGACGGATTCCACATACCGTTATACTCCATTATTACGACCCACGGGTCGTACTGAGCTTCAAGCTCTTTTAAGCGTTCTGAAGTAAGCTCATCATGAGATAAAAATACGCTGTCTATTCCGTGTTCTTTAAGCATAGCGGGATCGTATTCAACCTCTCCCTCTTCGCATATTATAAGAAGCTTACTTTTTGCTTCGTCAAACTGACCACCCTGAATAATTTCAGATAAAAACGTGGTCTTACCGCTTTCAAGCTGACCGTTTATAAAAAATATAGGGATCAGATATTCTTCTTGTTCCATGTAAATATTCCTGCCTGTTTTATTTTATTGGTGTGTCAGCAGAACCGTCCCCGTTGACACACCAGAGTTTGTTATATCCCGAAGAGTTCTTTTAGCTTGTCCTCGTTAAGCTCTGTTCCGATAACAACGATTTTTCCGGTTGTTTCGGGCGTTCCCTCTCTAATCTCATGCTCGCCGGGAACCATATCAAAGAACATCCAGTTCCCGTCCTTATCGGAAAGCATACCCTTGGCTCTGAGAACGGTTCCGTAACCGGTTTCGTCCGCAAGCTTAGCAAGTGCTTCTTCGAGTGCTTCTTTTTCTATAGTAGCGGGAGTTTCTACTGCCCAGCTGCCGAACACCTCATCAGCTGCATGATCGTGTCCGTCGTGGTCATGGCCGCAACCGCAGCCGCAGCTCTCGCCGTGATCATGGTCGTGATGGTGTCCGTGATCATGATTATGATTATGATGGTGTTCGTGATCATGGTCGAGATGGTGTTCGTGATCATGGTCGTGATGGTGTTCGTGATCATGTTCATGATCATGATGATGTTCGTGTGCATGCTCATGACCGTCATGGTGGTGTTCATGATCCGAAAGCTCATCGTTATCATGTGTGTGCTCATGTACGCTTTCGTCGCCGTCTGTATGCTTATGATCATGTGTATGATGATGGTGATGTTCGTGTTCGTGGGTTTCACCGTCGCCATGCTCGTGCTTGTGAGTGTGTTCATGTTCATGTTCGTGATTATGCTCATGATCATGCTCTTCATCCTCATGATAATGGTAATGACCGTCACCGTGATCGTGATAATGACGTCCCGGATGAGCAACCTCATCCATAAGAACTGAAATCAGGTCGGATGTACCCTCCATTTCGGAAAGAATTTTCTTACCGTCAAGCTTTTCCCACTCAGTGGTAATAATACGTGCGTGCTCATTCAGCCCGTTTACTATCTCTGCCGCATCCATAACCTTAGAATCATCGATAAGGCCTGTTCTTGAAAGAATTACGGTACCTGCGCTCTGTATCTGGTTGTCGAAAAACTCGCCGAAATTTTTGTTGTAAAGCTTTGCTTTGTTGGCGTCAACTACGGTAGAAGCGCTGTTTACATGAACCCCTTCAACTCCGAGGTCATTTACCGACTTTATAACATCGGAAAGCTTACCGACACCTGAAGGCTCGATAATTATCCTGTCAGGGTGATATGTATCTATCACCTCTTTTAAAGCTTCTGCAAAATCACCAACGAGGGTGCAGCAGATGCATCCTGAGTTCATCTCCTTTATTTCGATGCCCGCATCCTTTAGAAATCCGTTATCTACGCCGATCTCACCAAATTCATTTTCAATAAGGACTACATTTTCACCCTTGAGAGCCTCGGAAAGAAGCTTTTTTATTAACGTTGTCTTTCCCGCGCCGAGAAATCCGGAAATTATATCTACTTTTACGTTATTATCACTCATAATAAATCCCCTTTTCAAATGTATTTAATTCTATGATTTTAATTGAAATATAAAATTTTTTCAATAGCCAATTTTTATCCGGTGTGTCACACTATTTCTTACAGTTGTCGGAGTTGACTTATAATCTGATAATCACTAAAATGAAACTAATAAACACAGGAGTATGATGATATGAAGATTTCTACAAAAGGACGCTATGCGCTGCGTATGCTTGTGGATCTGGCAGAGCATCGTAACAAAGGTTATATCTCATTAAAAGAGGTATCCGAGCGTCAGGGAGTTTCAAAAAAATATCTGGAACAGATAGTTCCTGTCTTGCACAAAGCAAATATCCTCCGGACGAGCAGAGGCTCGCAGGGAGGATATCTTATGGTAGCTCCGCCGGAAAAATGTACGGTAGGAGAGGTGCTGAGGCTGACTGAAGGGTCTCTTGCGCCTGTAAGCTGCGTAGAGCAGGATCCGGTGGAGTGCGATCGCAGTGCTGATTGTGTTACGCTGCCTGTATGGCAGGGGCTTTATAAGGTAATTACAGAATACCTTGACGGGATAACCGTCCAGGATCTTCTTGATCAGAAAAAGCGCTCTTATGCAAATGATTACGTTATATGATACTTATTCGCTAAACATGGGTGTAGACAGATATCTGTCGCCTGTGTCGGGAAGAAGTACCACTATTGTTTTGCCTTTATTTTCAGGATGCCCGGCAAGCTCTGCAGCAGCCCATACTGCTGCGCCTGCAGATATGCCGACGAGCAGTCCTTTTTTTCTTGCAAGAAGTCTGCCTGTATCAAAAGCGTCATCATTTTCAACTTTGATTATTTCATCATAAATGCCGGTATCTAAAGTCTCGGGGACAAATCCCGCTCCGATACCCTGAATTTTGTGGGGACCGGGAGTTCCTTCAGAGAGCACCGGCGAACCGGCAGGTTCAACAGCGATTATTTTTATATCTTTGTTTTTTTCTTTTAAATATTTTCCGACGCCTGAAAGCGTTCCGCCTGTTCCGACACCGGCTACAAATATATCCACATTACCGTCCGTGTCTTCCCATATCTCTGGTCCTGTTGTCTTATAGTGAACTTCAGGGTTGGCCGGATTTACAAACTGACCGGGGATAAAGCTTCCGGGAGTCTCTTTTGCGAGTTCGTCGGCTTTCTGTATAGCGCCCTTCATACCCTTGGTTCCGTCTGTTAAAACCAACTCGGCACCGTAAGCCTTTAAAAGATTACGCCTTTCAACGCTCATTGTCTCGGGCATGGTAAGTATGATGCGATATCCCTTTGAAGCGGCAACAGAAGCAAGACCTATACCGGTGTTGCCGCTGGTAGGTTCTATGATCACCGCGCCGGGCTTCAATAACCCTTTTTCTTCGGCGTCTTCGATCATAGCATTTGCGATACGATCCTTTACACTCCCCGCCGGATTAAAATACTCGAGCTTTCCGTATATTTCCGCTACAGGTTCTTTGCTTTCGTCATAGTCCGTAAGTTTCAAGAGAGGAGTGTTGCCTATAAGATCCGTGATTTTATCATATACTTTCATAGTGTGCCTCCTATATACCTTAATGCCTATATGTTTGATATGATATATTATATACTTTTTTTTTCTGTTTGTCAATGCTATAGTTTAATAATTATTGCTTAGCGGTTAGCTTGAATCGTGTAAAATATATTTGTTTCAAATGTGTCAGAAGAACCGTTAATCATTGACATATTTCTTGTTTACGAGCCTGTTGTTTTCGTGTAAAATAAAAGAGTTATTGATTTTAGAATGCAAAGGATTAATATAGCTTTTATGTCTATAGTTGAAGCGAAAAATGTAAAATACGCATACAAGAGCAAGGACGAGGACGGAAAAGAAAAGGAGCCTGTTTTTGCTCTGGACGATGTGAGTATAGATGCGCTTGAGGGTGAGTTTATAGCTATTCTCGGCCATAACGGTTCCGGTAAGTCGACATTTGCAAAGCAGCTGAATGCCCTGCTTGTTCCGGATGAGGGTACGGTTTTTATTGCCGGCATGGACACGTCAGAGGATGAACATACCCTGGAGATCAGAAAGACTGCCGGTATGGTTTTTCAAAATCCTGATAATCAGATGGTCGCATCGGTGGTTGAAGAGGAGGTGGGCTTCGGCCCGGAAAACATAGGCGTGCCGACTGACGAGATATGGGAGCGTGTGGAAAATGCGCTTAACGCTGTAGGCATGTATGCTTATCGTGAAAGCAATCCGTCCAGACTTTCCGGAGGTCAGAAGCAAAGGGTGGCGATAGCCGGTATACTGGCGATGCTCCCTAAGTGCATAGTTCTTGATGAGCCGACGGCTATGCTTGATCCCAAGGGGCGCAGAGATGTTCTTGAAGTGTTGCACAGGCTCTGCGACGAGCAGGGCGTCACGATAATACTCATAACCCATAACATGGAAGAGGTTATCGGGGCTGACCGTATCTTTGTAATGGATAAGGGTAAAGTTGTGATAAGCGGAACTCCGGCGGAGATTTTTTCAAATGTTGAAGAGATGCAGAGACTGCGGCTTGATGTGCCGGAGGTTACAAAGCTTGCGCATGAATTGAAAAATCGCGGTATAAAGCTGCGTGACGGTATACTGACGGCACAAGAGCTTGTTGAAGAGTTGAAGGGTTGCAATATTATTGCGCAGCAATAAAAAATGTGCTAACGGAGAGGGTTTTGTGTCAGCAGAGCCGTCCCCATTTACACATAAACCTCCCTGATGAAATAAAGTAAAAAGGTAACGCCATGGAACTGAGAGCGGAAAATATAGTATATGAATACGATGCCGGCACCGGTTATGCTAAAAGAGCACTGGACGGTATAGACCTTACAATCCGTGAGGATGAATTTATCGGACTTATAGGTCATACGGGTTCGGGCAAATCTACGCTTATACAGCATTTAAACGGTCTTTTAAAGGCGACGGAGGGGCGCGTGCTTTGGAACGGTCGTGACATTTATTCACAAGGCTTTTACCGTAGAGAATTCAGAGGGCATGTGGGGCTTGTGTTCCAGTATCCTGAGTACCAGCTGTTTGAGACTACCGTGTTAAAGGATGTTTGTTTTGGTCCTAAAAATCTCGGTTTATCGGATGAAGAGGCAGAAAGCAGGGCAAAGGAAGCTCTTGCTATGACAGGTATAAGTGAGAAAAATTATGAAACTTCTCCTTTTGAGCTGTCGGGAGGTCAGAAGAGGCGTGTGGCGATAGCCGGAGTTTTGGCTATGCGACCGGAGATCCTTATTCTTGATGAGCCTACAGCAGGTCTTGATCCGGGCGGCAGGGATGAGATACTCGGAAGTGTGGCAAGGATACAAAAAGAAACGGGAAGCAGTGTGGTGCTTGTATCCCACAGCATGGACGATGTTGCCGAATATGTTAAAAGAATTGTGGTAATAGACAAGGGGCATATCGCATTTGACGATAAGCCGGTGAGGGTATTTTCGCACATAGAGGAGCTGGAAAGCATGGGCTTGTCAGCTCCGCAGATCACTTATGTGATGCATGAATTAAGAAAAGCAGGTTTCGATGCGGATACCAATGCGTTAACAATAAAAGAGGCAGCGGACAGTATTTTAAGTTGCTTAAATATAAAAATTCATGGGAGTGCCGACTGATCCTTATGCCCCATCTGTTACTTAAGGCTGTTTGTGCAAATGTGAAAAAAACTGAAATCAATATTAAGGACAAGGGATTAATCGGTAATTCTTTGGTTATTTATAGGTTTTGAATTTTAATAACGGAGATTAAGATGTTCAAGGATATAACGCTTGGTCAGTTTTACCCGGCGGATTCTGTGATCCACAGGCTGGATCCTCGTGTAAAGCTGGCCGGTACGCTTATTTATATAATTACGCTTTTTATAGGGAAAAGCTTTTTTATGTACATCCCGGCGGGGGTTTTTTTGGTGAGCGTTATTATATTATCTAAGGTTCCGCCTTCTTTTGTAATCAGAGGGGTAAAGCCAATCATCCCGCTTATTATAATAAGCGCGGTATTTAATCTGATACTGACGCCGGGTAATGCATTGGTAAGCTTTTGGATCATTAATATAACGAGTGAAGGTATATATATGGCGATTTTTATGATCGTCAGGCTTTTGTTTCTTATCACGGGAGCTTCGATACTTACCCTTACAACTACTCCTACAAAGCTGACGGACGGAATTGAGAAAGGCTTAAGATTTCTTACGGTATTTAAGGTTCCTGTTCATGAGATAGCGATGATGATGTCTATTGCGCTGCGTTTTATACCTATTCTTGTCGAAGAAACGGATAAGATCAAGAAAGCGCAGATGGCGCGAGGAGCGGATTTTGAGAGCGGTAATATAATAAAAAGGGCAAAGGCCATGATTCCGCTGCTTGTTCCGCTTTTTGTTTCGGCGTTCAGGCGGGCAGGTGATCTTGCTATGGCGATGGAAGCGAGGTGCTATCACGGTTCGGAAGGAAGGAGTAGGATGAAGCCGCTTGTTTATGCAAGGAGAGATTTTATTGCATATAGTATTATACTCGGGTATCTGGCGCTTATGATCGTGCTTAGGGTATTTGGAATTTGAGGTAAATGATGAAAAGAGTACTTCTTAAAGTTGCATACGACGGGACAAACTATCACGGGTGGCAGGTTCAGCCGGGAGCTGTAACGATAGAAGGGGTGTTAAATGAAAAACTCTCTAAGCTTACCGGGGAAGATATAACGGTTATAGGTGCAAGCAGAACGGATGCCGGAGTGCATGCGCTTGGTAATGTTGCCGTTTTTGATACGTTATCATCGATTCCTCCGGAGCGCTTTTCTTATGCGCTCAATACTATGCTTCCCGATGATATAAGCTGCGATGGATCTTTTGAGGTGCCTGAAGGGTTTCATCCCAGAAAAACAGATACGGAAAAGACTTATGAGTACACGATCATAAATACGGAATTTCCGGTGCCCGGGAGAAGAAATTATGCATGGCATGTAAGACCTAAGCTTGATGTTGATAAAATGAGGGCGGCAGCCTCGGTACTTATAGGACCTCATGATTTCAGAGGCTTTTGCAGCTCGAAAACCCAGGCGGGCAGTACAGTGCGCACTATATATTCTATCAGTGTATATTCTGAGGGTAATGAGATAAAAATCGTTGTAAGAGGAGACGGATTTCTTTATAATATGGTTAGAATCATCGCGGGTACGCTTGCTAATGCAGGCGGGCTCGGTAAGCTGACGCCCGGGGATGTGCAGCGGGCGTTAGACACAAAAGACAGATCGCTTGCCGGTCTTACGGCTCCGCCACAAGGGTTGTGCCTTGCGGAAATTTATTTTCCGGAGCTTGACGGGGATGTAATGTAAAAGAGTGACAGCAGGAACGGTTTTTGCTGACACACTTTCTACGACGGCTGCACTATGCCAAAAGAAAGGATCAGATGCCAAATGATGAAAGAAACTTACAGTGCGGATGAAACGCGTGAATTTGCAAAAGAGCTGGGGAAAAAGGCTGTGCCGGGCAGTGTTTATACACTCTCAGGTGATCTTGGCGCGGGTAAGACTGCATTTGCCCAAGGTTTCGCAAAGGGACTTGATGTGAAAGAAGATATCACGAGCCCTACATTTACAATAATGTGCGTTTATGAGGACGGAAGACTTCCTTTTTATCATTTCGATGCATACCGGCTTAGTGACGGATCGGAGCTTGAGGCAATCGGAGCAGAAGAATTCTTTTACGGAAGGGGGGTATGTCTTATAGAGTGGCCCCAGATGATTGAGGGTTATGTTCCTGAGACCGCGGTTAGAATAATTATTGAAAAAGATATTACAAAAGGGGAAGATTACAGAAAGATAACAGCGGAGGTGTAATTTATGAATATATTAGCGATAGAGAGCTCGGGAGCGGTTGCTTCCGCAGCAATAATGAAGTCGGGGGAGATTCTTTCCGAATATACAATAAATAACGGAAAAACCCACTCTCATACGCTCCTGCCGATGATAGAAGAGATTATGGATAAGTGCGGGATGACAGCGAAAGATATTGACTACATTGCGATAAGCTCCGGCCCCGGGTCGTTTACGGGCTTAAGGATAGGAATATCGACAGCCAAGGGGCTTGCTTTAGGGGGGGATATTGAGGATAGTGAATTGGCTGGCAAACCATGTGTTGCTGTTTCAACGCTTGAGGCTATGGCGTATAATCTTTGCGAAGCAGAGGGGGTATATATCTGCCCGGTCATCGATGCGAGAAATGACCGTATTTATTCAGGTCTTTACTGGTTTTGGATCGATGATGACGGAAACTACAGAGCGGAATCGGCTATACCTGACGGAGTTTTTGAGATCGATAAATATCTGGAGCGCTTATCATCAGTAAATCACGGTATTATATTTATCGGTGACGGAATAGGGGCGATAAAGAAAAAAATAGATGAAACCGGCATTATGTACAGCTTTGCTTCAAGGCATAAAAACTTTCCCCGTGCCGCATCTGTTGCAATAATAGCTGAAAAGAAGATAGAAGAGGGTGATATCGTTACTGCTGATGAACTTTCTCCGGATTATATGGCTAAGTCTCAGGCAGAGCGCTTGAGATTTCGGCGTATGGAGCATAAGGACATAGAGGCAGTGGCTGCCATTGAGAGTGTATCTATTATTCCGCCCTGGTCAAAGGCTTCGTTTGAAGAAGCTATAGAAAAGGAAGAAACTTATTATTTGGTATGTGAAGCCGGAGGTAAGATAAAGGGATATGCCGGTATGTGGATTGCTGCCGACGAAGCTGAGATAACCGGGGTTGCCGTAGAACCCGAGTCGAGAGGTACGGGTCTCGGAAAGGATATTGTAAGACACCTTCTTGAAAAGGGGCAGGAGCTTGGAGTAAAAAGCTTTTTCTTGGAGGTTCGTAAGAGCAACGATAAGGCTATTGCGGTTTATGAGAAATGCGGATTTGAGAGAGTGGGCGAGAGAAAGGATTTCTACAGAGAGCCGGATGAAGATGCCGTTGTTATGAG
Organism: uncultured Lachnospiraceae bacterium; assembly: GCA_902784165.1. Classification (GTDB taxonomy): domain Bacteria; phylum Bacillota; class Clostridia; order Lachnospirales; family Lachnospiraceae; genus UBA4285. The sequence continues at coordinate 23,997 of CACZTL010000041.1, forward strand.
GTGCAGAAGTTAACGTCCGGGTATCCGACGAACAGTCTCCTTTGACACACAGTTGAAGCAGGTTTGTTAATTGATTTTAAACAGTTTTGTAATATAATTGATATATATAAGGAAGAAACGATTTTAAAAAACGTATGAAAAAGCAGTTGCATTTAGATTTTTTGCTGAAAAAAACATCCCCTTTAGGGGGATTTTTTTTGTTGAAATCATATGAAATATCAATGTTAATTTTCTAAACCTAATGAACGACTGACCGTAATTTCAGAAAGAAAAAAGTCAAAAAAATTTAAAAAACAATATCGAAATACTGTTCATGTGTTAGCTAAAGCTAATCGCTCTGAAAGGTAGAAAAAAAGCGGACTTTTTGAGTATAATTTGTTGACTTTTGAGGTGGTATGTGATAATATACTTTCGGAGCTAAAAAGGCGTGCATAAGCGCGCCTGTAAAACTTTTTAACACCAGAAAAGGAGGAGAAGAGATGCGTTTAAATGATAAGGATACGGAGAAGCTTATAGTTTACACAGCAGCTCTCGTAGCACAGG
>CACZTL010000042.1 GCA_902784165.1 uncultured Lachnospiraceae bacterium
AAACTATTTACAGTTGGTCCCGTGGAGATGTATCCGGAGACCTTAAGAATAGAGGGGACACAGCTTCCTTACTTTCGGGATGAGTCATTTGGTCATACCATGAAAAAAATAGAAAAACTCTTCCTAAAATCGGTAAATGCGCCTGATAATACATATTTTGCGGGGCTGACATGCAGCGGAACAGGCGGGATGGATGCCGCAGTGCAAAACACCTTAAGCACTGATGATAAAGTGCTTGTATTAAACGGAGGAAGCTTCGGGCAAAGATTCGCTGACATTTGCATAAGATACGGTATACCGACGGATACTCATGACATAGAGTTTGAGTCGGATTTTATCGAAAGCGACATAGAAGCCTATGCGGGAAAAGGGTACTCAGCGCTTTTGGTAAATGCGTGCGAGACCGGAACCGGAAGGCTTTACGACCTTAATTATCTCGGAGATTTTTGCGCGCGAAATGATATGCTTTTTATAGTCGATGCGGTAAGCGCGTTTCCCGTTGATACTATAGATATGAGCTCTCAGCATATAGACGTACTTATCACATCAAGTCATAAGGGACTTGCGTGCTCCCCCGGAGTGGTCTTGCTTGCTTTATCTGAGCGCGCGAGGGCGCGTGTTCACGGGGACAAGGCATCTTATTATTTTGATCTTAACACTTATATCGAGAATCAAAAAAGAGGCCAGCCTCCGTTTACTTCGGCTATAGGCGTTATGTTGGCCTTGTGTGAGAGGCTTGAGAGCATAACCACTGCAGGCATGAAAGAAACTGTAAATATGCATAAAGAGCGGGCTGTGTATTTCAGGAATGCGATAAAGGAGCTGCCTGTAAAGATCCCTGCTTTCCCCTTATCGAATTGCTGCACGCCGGTACTGTTTCCTGAAGGTAATGAGCAGGAAATATACAGAAGATTCAGAGATGAGTACGGGTTTGTGCTTACTCCGTCAGGCGGCAGTCTGGGGAATACTATGCTTAGAGTAGGGCATATGGGGAATATTACAATGGATGACTTGGGGAAGATTGCAGGGTGTTTGGAGAAGTGTCTCAGATGGGGACAGTCCCCATTCTGACACACTTGATATGGAAAGGTAAAAATTATGAAAGCAATACTTCTGGCGGCCGGTGTAGGCAGCCGCATCGCAAAAAACATAGACGGACAACCCAAAAGCATGCTTCATGTAGGAGATAAGCCACTGCTTATCCATACGACAGAGCTTTTGCTTAAAAACAATATAGAAGTGGTCGTAATCACTGGATATAAGCATCGTTCTTAAAGCATACGGCAAAGAACTCGACAGAGAGCACAGAAACAGCGAATACGTCGGAATTGCCGTGCTGAAAAACAACTGGGTGAAAAAGTTTCATGACAGACTCTGTACTATGATAGAAGACGGTCAGTATGATTTATGGTGGGAAAATGTGTTATACTCATTTGTGGAGGAGGAAGAGGTATATACATTTGACACGGAAGGGATATTCTGGTCGGAGGTCGATACCATAGAGGATTACAGGAGGGTGCTTAAGTGTGTCAACGGGGACGGTTTATAAACAAAAAAAGGAGGATTAACAATGGATCTTAAATTATATATGTTTGATACCTGTCCGTATTGCAGAAGGGTGATAAGTGAGATAGAAGCCCAGGGAAGGACGGATATCGAGTATAAAAATATAAGAAAAAATGAAGAGGACAGAAAAACTCTCGAGGAAGTGGGTGGTAAATCCCAGATTCCTTGTCTTTTTATAGACGGCAAGCCGCTATATGAGAGTGCGGATATCATTGCATGGTTGAAGGAGCATCCTTGTGAGGGATGAGTTAAATAAATCGTCAAGCCGGGAACGGTTGTATGTCAAAGGGGATAACATATGTCAGACAACAAAAAAATATGGGCAGATACAAAAGATGCTCTCGTAAAGGATATAACTTCCCTTGGTTTCCCGGCGCAGCTTGGTGAGCTTGTAGCCAAAAATCTCGGCAGTCCTAAGGCGATGGAGCGTATGAGGGCATACTTACAGTATGTAAAGCCCAAAACAGCCGAGCTGATAGTAGATGAGATGCTTGCTATATGCGAGGAGATAGATGCCTGGCGCAAAAGAAAGGAAGCAAGAGAGGCCAATGAAAAGTATAATGAAATGCTTTATTACGGAATAGGTGACGATTGGGATGAGTGAGAAAAAAATTGCATAGTAAACATTTCCTGCTTTAGTGTGACACAAAGGGACTGTCCCCACTCTGTCACACTGAAGCAGGATTTTTTTGTAATATATATACAAGTATTATGTTATAATACAAAGGGTGGCGAAGTGTTGCCTAATTTGATAAATAAATAAACTACGCATGAGAGATTTTTTTGTATTTAAATCGCAGGAGGTGCATTATGAGTATTTATGATTACACTGTTCCCACTGCGGATGGCGGGGAGCTTTCACTTAAGGATATGGCAGGTAAAGTCATGGTTATAGTAAATACTGCCACCGGATGCGGTTTTACACCGCAGTATAAGGAGCTTGAAGAGCTTTATGAAGAGCTCCATGAAGACGGACTGGAGATAATAGATATACCGTGTAATCAATTCGGAAACCAGGCGCCCGGAACAGACGAAGAAATTCATGAGTTTTGCACATTGAAGTATGATACGAAGTTCCCACAGATGAAAAAGTCTGATGTAAACGGTCCGGATGCGCTTCCCTTATACGCTTATCTTAAGGAGCAGAAGGGCTTTGAAGGGCTGAAAGGCGCAAAGGGACTGGCTCTTGCTGCATTTGTAAAAAAGATGGATAAGGATTATAAAAACAATCCTGACATTAAGTGGAATTTCACAAAGTTTGTCGTAGACAGAGAGGGTGAAGTGGTTGCCCGCTTTGAGCCGACAGACAGCATGAAGGATTTTGAGAAGCTTGTTAAAGAGTTGATCTGATGATTTTTTGACACACCCTGAACCGTACCCGGTGACCACTATACATTTGATACAATATACTGTGAGAGGATAACTTTATGGACGAAAAACTTAAAAATATCTGTGAATTACTTGTAAGAAATTATGAGGAAATGAAGGCGGCGGAGGCTGACAAGAAGGTTGAGTTTATGGCAGCCGGCGCCGGAGTATTTACAGCGGATGATGTGCTTATTGATATAGACCGCCTTGAGGCTGCAAAAGCTGTGATAGATAAAAAAGACGGCTTTTTTGATGACTACAGGAGCAGGGCGGCATTTATAGTGCTCTGCAAGCTGGCTGTTGCTGAAAATCCGGATGCATACTTTGAACAGCTTATGGAGACTTGTATGGCACTTCAGACAGGTAAGTTGTATACTGAAAGTAACAACATACTATCTTCTATAATACTGCTTGACGGACTTGGTGATGAAAATTTCGAACACTGTGAGGACGTAGCAGAAAGAAGTAAGGGGATATTCAGGCTTATAAGTGAGGGAAGCAAGGGTATACCCTCGGATATGCCATTTGCAGTAATAGCGGCTGTAAACGGCAGAGAGCCTGAGGATATGTTTAATGACGAAAAGGCTGCCAAAAACTATATCAAAAAAGCAATAACGGTGGATAATGTTACGTCTCCTTCCATGGCAAAGTGCATAGCGCTTACTGACGGAGATGTTATAGAGAAATGCAGCCGCGTCTGTGATATAGTCATGGCGCTGAAAAAAGCGAAGTGTTCCACAGGTCAGGGCCGGGTAAATATACTTCTCTCACTTGCTTCTTATCTTGATCTTGATAATGATGAGATGGTTTCAGAGATAGTTGCGGCTGATTCCATCCTGAAAAAGTATAAGCCGTTTAAGGGGCTTACGGGGGTAGAGCCGGAGTTCAGACGCCTTATGGCTATACTCTGTGTTATGATACGCTACGATCAGACGGGCGGCGCGCTTGCAAGGCACGGAGCTATCATGGCGGTGTATATCACACTGCTTAACGCTACAAGAGCATTCTAGAAGTGTATCTAAAAAATAAAGGAGGCAATTATGTTAGAAACAGGAACTAAAGCACCTGATTTTACACTGCCTGATCAGAATGGTGAGATGAGAAGCCTTGCGGATTATAAAGGCAGAAAGGTAATACTTTATTTTTATCCCAAGGATAACACGCCGGGATGCACAAAGCAGGCGTGCGGATTTGGGGAGATGTATCCGCAGTTTGAGGAAAAGGGCGCTGTTGTAATAGGTGTGAGTAAGGACAGCGTTGCATCGCATAAGAGGTTTGAAGAAAAATATAATCTTCCGTTTACACTGCTTTCCGATACCGAAAAGGAAGTTATACAGGCTTATGACGTATGGAAGGAAAAGAAAAATTACGGAAAGGTTTCCATGGGGGTTGTAAGAACCACCTACCTCATAGATGAAGAGGGGATCATAATTAAGGCATTTGATAAGGTAAAGGCAGCCGATAATCCCGCTCAGATGCTGGAGGAGCTCGGATGAGGATCATTATTTCTCCGGCAGAGCAGATGAAGGAAGACACGGATACATTTGCCGTAAACGATGTTCCGGTGTTTACTGAGAAAGCCTCTATGCTCGCTGATCTTATCAGGCAAATGTCATACGATGAGCAAAAAAAGCTTTGGGGATGTAATGACAAAATAGCAGATTTGAATCACAAGCGATTTGAGGATATGGATATTTACAGTGGGCTTACACCTGCGATCCTTTCATATGACGGGATTCAGTATACTTATATGGCTCCTGCCGTGTTTGAGGACGGGCAGTTTGAATATGTGCAGGAGCATCTGCGGATACTTTCGGGATTTTACGGAGTTGTGAGGCCTCTTGACGGCGTAGTGCCTTACAGACTGGAGATGCAGGCAAAGCTTGCACCGGACGGCAAAAAGGATCTGTATGAGTTCTGGGGAGATGACATTTACCGGGAGGTTACGGACGAGAGCAGAGTGATCATAAACCTTGCGTCAAAGGAGTATTCAAAATGTATCGAAAAGTATCTTCAGCCTGAGGATACCTTTATTACATGTGTGTTCGGCGAGCTTGAATCAGACCGTGTAGTGACAAAAGGCGTTTACGCCAAGATGGCAAGAGGCGAGATGGTAAGATATATGGCTCAGATACAAGCCGGGAAGCCGGAGGATATAAAAAGCTTTAACAGACTGGGATATGTGTTTGATGAAAAAAGATCAGATGATAAAGAGTATGTGTTTATAAAATGAAGGAGGAACGAACTATGAGAAAGTCAAAAAGAATAATTGCAGGAGCTGCGGCATGTATGTTTATACCTTTAACTATCGCAGGCTGCGGCGCGGCAGGCCAGGCGCCGACTACTGCTGAAACTACGGCAACGACTACGTCAGAAGCTGCTGCAACAACAACAGAAGAAACGACAACAGTAACAAATGCTTCCGCGCAGGCTGATCAGGCTGATAAAGCTTTACATGATTACAAGCTTGCCTCCGTTCATGAGGTAAACGGCAGGCAGGGTGTTTGCGTGGAAGGAAACTATTACTGGGTCAGCGGTTCTACAACACTTACCAAATATGATTCCGAATGGAATGTTGTTGCAGAGAATACTGATCCGTTCAAGGGCTATGATCTTGAGGTAAATCACATCGGAGATATAGACGTATACAACAATGAGCTTTATCTCGGAGTGGAGTATTTTATGGACGGTGTAGGGAAAAATATACAGGTTGCCGTATATGACGGAGACACCCTTGAATTAAAAAGAGTATTCCCCTTCCGCGCTGATACCGGGCAGCAGGAATGTGCCGGAATTGCTGTAGATCCTGACTCAAAGACAGTTTACATGACATCATGGATTGATGACGATTCCAGCACATATCTTTATATGTATGATCTTGAATCAGGAGATTATAAGGGTAAGCTTCATATGGAACCGGATTATAAATGGAAGCAGGGTGTTGCTTATTATGACGGCAGCTTATATCTGACATGCGACGATGGTGATGCCGATAAGGATGAGCCGGATCACATGTACAGAGTAGAAGTAAACGATGACAAAACAGAAGGGAAGGTATATTTGGAAAAGACCTTCGATGATGTGACGCGTCAGGGTGAGATAGAAGGTTTGACATTTGATAAATCAAAGGGCGAGTTCCTTTTGCTTTACAATCGCGGCGCGAAGATCATAGCCGGCATGCCTAAAGGCTTCTATGACGGATATGATAAAGAAATACATGAGGTGTTCGTTTATGATTTCAGCAAGCGGTAATACGGGTAATGTCAATGGGGACGGTTCTGCTGACACACTTTGTCACATAAAATAAAAAAACGGCTTTCGCCGTTTGTAATGAAAGGAAAATGAAATTTTAAAGAAAGGAAATAATTCAAGAGAGGTGTTTCATCTCTCTTGTTTTTTATTATAAGTATGAACTTTAAAGGAACCTTAAAGGGTTTATTTTTTTTGTGTTGAAGGAGACACGGGACGCTGCTTTTGTCTTGGATGGCTATTTACAGTAAGAATAATAAAAGACAAAAGCAACGTCCCCGTGTCTCACAAAAGCAACGTCCCCGTGTCTCAAAGATTAAGAATAGCATAGGAAAAATGAATTCTTGAAAAACAAAAAAGTAATCAGTGGAGAATACTTTTATTGTGAACAACTATTTTTCATTCCCTTTTACCACTGTATAGTGCCTTCCAAAATCTATTTCGTGTTGCAGATATTCTTTTGTTCCTGAATTAAGATTTAGTCTAATGAATCTTTTGCGAAATTCAGGTCGACCATGTTGCTTTCACGCTGTTCAGGATCCTTGACGCGAGAATTTCTATCGATCAAAATCCGGAGAAGTTCTCTGCTCTGTGTCTTGGATATAACATCATCAAAGACTTCGCAAAGCCAATAGAATTCATCATCTGTGCATTCATTGTCAATAAAGCTGATAGTCTCTGAAACATTTTCACTAAGGAGTTCAGCCTCTTTTTTCCAACAGTCCATAATAGCAGGATCGTTGATATCCAGTGTTTTTTTATATTCAATTATTTCTCTTAATCTATTTGTATCCATTATCTTTTTCTCCTTTTCAGGTTATATTGATCAATGTCCGGGAAAATGGTAGCTATTTTTCCGTGCGTTCGGATAACACCAATCCTAACTCCTTTATATATGCCCCAGATCTTTTTACCGTCCGGAATTTTACGGTTTCCTTTTAATCCTGCGACGTGTTCGCCGGCATGTTTGATATCCCTGGAGGTCCATGTGGACGGGAACCATGCCTGGTTATTTCCTTTTCGTTTCATACGATTCTTATGGTCCGGAATGTTTCCTATGCGAACCCCATTTTTATATGTATGATTGATATTATATTTTATACCATATTTTTCAAGTTCATTCATCCCAGTTTGACAATGACCGCCGATAGCCAGCCTTAATCTGCTGTTTTTCCCTGAAGTTCTTACATACGTACCCTCGTTGGAGTGTATTACTGCATAGTCACTTGCGGATCTTCCGGACCCCTTTGTATTTATATATCTACCGCTTTTAGTTGTTCCCATTTCTGTTTCCCCCTTTTCTGGCTGATATCCAGTCTTTATATTGAATAAATTTAGTATATCTGACATAGTTTTCAAAAATATCGTCTGGCATATTTCCGTACACCAATACTACTTTAGGTGTTAATTCCCGGAGCATAGCATCGAGACCGGCTTTGAAGTAATACTTATTTTCATTACCTTTGATACAACCGTATGTACCAATTGATACTATGCTGTTTTTTGGCACACCGAGAAAAGCAACTTTTTCCGGTAATTTACAAGTTGTATATGTACGTTCATCACTCCAGCGCACGTTTGGGATAGTATAAATACCGTTATTTTGAATAAAGCTTCCAATAGCTCTGTTGAAGTACGTATTAGTGATTTGTAAACACAATGGCATATCTCTATACAACGAGCAGTCCGGAGATACAAACGCAGAATAATTTTTGAGTTCAGAGACAAAAGAAGCAGTATTGTAAACGATATCTGCAAATTTATAATCATGCTCGTAAAAGCATATGGCGGTATCTCTGTCTTTTGACTTTTTTCTTTCGGAAAAGGGTGTTAAAGATTTTGGAATTATTATCTTCTCCGGTTTCTCGATCTCAGGAATTTCGAATATATTGTTGAATAAAGTTTTTTCGACTAGTTCCGAATTGTAACCATCGTCAATAAAGTTGTACTTTTTTCTCATGGATCATTCATCCTTTCTTTTATTTTCGATAAGTATCCATCATTCCAGATATGTAAAAAAGTTGTCTCTTTTTATCAAATGTGTGTACCAGGAGCAGAAGAATCAGAGAAAAAATAAAATAGATTTGGAAATAACTAATATTATACGATGATACAATATGTTGACTAATTGATATATTTATATATAATTATAGATATAGGAGGATGAGTAAATTGGAATTAGACAGATATATAGGAGAACACATAAAAAATGTCAGAAAGGAAAGGGGTTTGTCACAGCAGGAACTGTCTGATAAGTGTGGTTTTTCCAACACAACGTTGAGTGCTTATGAGAATGGCAGGAAAATCCCTAATTTAATTACGATAGCTAATATAGCCAGACAGTTGAATGTGAGCATTGAACGATTGTATTATGGTGATGATAACATTGCATTTATAAATACTGTGGAAGATGATGGAAGAAAAATCGTAAATTCTTTATTTTTATTATGGTCAAAAGATGTTGTAAATTATTTTGAAGATTATAAATATATGGAAAGCATGGGGATAAAGGGAGAGGATGACGGATTTTTCTTAAGAATTATGAAACACACTTATCCTATAAAAAGATTGTTCAATGGTTTAAATGAATTCAGAGATAAAAAAGATACATATACAGATCCGGAGGCTTATCTGGAAATGTTATTATCTTCAGTGGCGTTAGAGATCAACAAAGAAATCTCAAGGGATAGATGAAAATTTAAAATGTGTTAAAATTAACCGAGAGTTTAAGAAATCAGGCAGCAAGTGTATCAGGGAGGAATAAAATGGCACATATTTCCGAGTATGAAGTAGAAACAAAGTTCATAGACCGTTTGGAATCCATCGGCTATGAATATGTAGAACTTAAAAA
>CACZTL010000043.1 GCA_902784165.1 uncultured Lachnospiraceae bacterium
AGTTATCAGCCATCTGTAGATGATATCATGAAGATTTCGGATTGCGACATTTTAATATACGCAGGAGGTGAGTCCGATAAATGGGTAGAAAGCGCGCTTAAAAATGCTACTAATAAGGATATGGTGACTGTAAATCTCATTGAAGAACTCGGAAGTCTCGCAAAGGAAGAGGAGACTGTACAAGGAATGCAGGAAGAGGAGCACGACCATGAAGGAGAAGCTCACGAAGAGGGTGAGGAGCTTTCAGGAAAGGCCGATTATGACGAACATGTATGGTTGTCTCTTAAAAATGCTGAATTTCTGACCGACTCTATAGCTGAAGCGATAGAAAGTGTTGATGCAAAAAATGCAGAAACTTACCGCGGAAATGCAGGAAAATATAAAGAAGCTTTGTCAGAATTGGATGCAAGATATCAAAAGACAGTTGATTCGGCAACTGTAAAAACACTGCTGTTTGCCGACAGATTTCCCTTCAGGTACATGACAGATGATTACGGAATAACTTATTATGCCGCATTTCCGGGCTGCGCAGCCGAGACAGAGGCAAGCTTTGAAACGATCGCTTTTCTTGCCGGCAAAGCGGATGAGCTTTCTTTAAAGCACATCATGACCATAGAAGGCAGTGATAAAAAGATAGCGGAAACAATTATTTCAAATACCGCTTCAAAAAATCAGGATATACTGGAATTAAATTCAATGCAGTCTGTTACTGCGACAGAGATTGAAGGCGGCATTAATTATCTTTCACTTATGGAGGATAATCTTCTTGTCTTGGAGAAAGCGCTTAACTAAATAAGTGCGTTAACAGAGACGGTTGTGTGTCAAAAAAACATCGAGGAGTAATAAATTGTCTTTAATACATATTACAAATCTAACAATAGGATATGAAAACCGCATACTTACAGAGAATCTAAGCTTTGATGTAAACGCAGGCGATTTTATCAGCATAATCGGTGAAAACGGAGCAGGAAAGTCGACATTTGTAAAAACGCTTCTGGGTTTGTATTCTCCGCGCAAGGGTAAAATTACATTTGGCGATGGTCTCAAAAAAAAACAGGTTGGATATCTGCCTCAGCAGACGGTCGTGCAGCGTGATTTTCCGGCTACCGTTTGGGAAATCGTTTTATCAGGATGTCAGGGTCAAAAGGGTTTAAGACCATTTTATAATTCTGTGGAAAAAGGCATTGCGCAGTTTAACATGAAGCGGATGAATATAACCGAATTCACCAAAAGAAGCTATCGGAATCTATCAGGCGGTCAGCAGCAGAGAGTTTTGCTTGCGAGGGCATTGTGCGCGTCTGACCGGCTTCTTATACTTGATGAGCCTGTTTCCGGACTTGACCCGAAGGCTAGTGAAGATATGTATAATACTATCCGGTCTCTTAACAAAGAAGGGGTTACTATTATAATGATATCGCATGATATATCTGCTGCATTAAAATATGCAACTCATATACTGCATATGAGGAAAGATGCTTTATTTTTACCGGTAAAAGAGTATCTTCAAAGTGAGATCGGCAGGCTTTATACGGAGAGTATCTGACATTATATAATAAAAAGTGTGTCAAAAGGGGACTGTCCCTGTTTGACACACTTTAGTTATCTTTAAATAGCGACAATGGAGTAAAATATGGCTTTTGATAAACTGTTTATGTATCTTGAATATCCGTTTGTACGATATGCGATCATAGTGGGTATGCTTATTGCGTTGTGTTCATCATTGCTTGGTGTAACGCTTGTGTTGAAGCGCTTCTCATTTATCGGAGACGGGCTTTCTCATGTAGCTTTCGGAGCGATGGCAGTCGCTAGCGTAATGAAGCTGACGAATCATATGGTTCTTGTACTGCCGGTAACTATAGCCTGTGCTATAATAATCCTGCGTATGGGGCAGAGCACAAAGATCAGGGGCGATGCTATGATCGCGATGGTTTCGGTTGGTGCGCTGGCTATAGGCTATTTGATAATGAATGTGTTCTCGACATCATCAAATCTATCCGGAGACGTATGCACGACGCTATTCGGCTCAACCTCCATACTGACACTGACTATGAATGAAGTGCTGCTTTCGGCAGGTTTATCGGTTGGCGTGGTAGCAGTCTTTATTATTTTTTATAATAAGATATTTGCCGTAACTTTTGATGAAAGCTTTTCAAGAGCCGTAGGAACCAATGCGAGTGGATATAATCTGCTTATAGCCGTTGTAATAGCGGTAATAATTGTGCTCGCCATGAACCTTGTTGGATCACTCCTTATATCGGCTTTGGTAGTTTTTCCAGCCTTATCCGCAATGAGACTTTTTAACAGCTTTAAAGGCGTGACGATATTTGCAGCAATCATATCTGTGGTATGTGCGCTTGTGGGTATTCTGTTTTCTATAGTTGCTGGAACACCGGTAGGTTCAACTATAGTTATAACCGATATTGCGGCATTTGTTATATGCTTTATAATTGGAATCGTGGGCAGACGAGGTTGAAATAAAGCATTTTTGTCAGTAGAACCGTCCCCTTTTACCAAGAACTATTGCAATAATCTTGCCAATATAAAAAGAAATGGAGACAGATAATGAGAAAGATACAAATCATAATTACTACGGGAGCTCTTTTATTAGGAGCAGTAACTGCCGCAGGCTGCAGTATGTTTAACTCTTCAGGAGCCAGAACTGAGGAAACAAAGAGCAGTGTAGAGCAGGCGCTGGCCCAGGGCGCGTCTGAAAGTGCGACTGAGAGCGCGACTGAAAGCACAAAACGCACCGATCTTTTACCTCCTCAGGCTTATGAGATATACGGTGAGCCGGAGGAAGGAATAGACATCGACCTTACGGTTATGTCAGGAACCATGGTCTACTCCGAGGTTTATAATATGATGAATGAGCCGGAAAAGTACATAGGAAAGTCTGTAAAGATGCAAGGCGCATTTGCGGTTTACGAAGACGAGTTTAACGGTGAAAATGTATATGCATGCATTGTTAAAGACGCCGCTGCCTGCTGCGCTACGGGTATAGAGTTTATCCGTGAGGGCGAGCATACATACCCAGATGATTATCCGAAAAATGGAAACGAAATCGTGGTAAGAGGTGTTTTTGACGTTTATGAGGATGGGGATTATAAATACTGCACGCTTAAGAATGCTGATATGCAGGTTGTGTAGCATAAAAAAAAGCTGTCAATTAACAGACAGCTTTTTTTTATTAATCTTCTTTTTTCCTTTTTTTAAGCACGATAGCTGTTCCGGCTGCGCCTATTGCAGCAGCTGTTATTATCCAAACATTTATGTTTTTGTCACCTGTTTCGGGTGAGTTTGACTTTTTTACAGGAGTGACTTGTACTGCATTTTCAGCTGATGAAGCGAAATTTTTATTATTCTTATTATCGGGTGTCAGATCCGAAGAATTCTTATCATCTGACTAATTACCGGTCTTGCCGGGCTCTGTTGCATTTTCGGACTCTTTATTATCTTCAGTACTGACACAAAGGGACTGTCCCCGTTTGACACACTAAGCTGATCAAATTAATAAATTATTAAGAACGTCTTTTTCTAAATACAATTGTAGTTATTATCACTCCTGCGGCTGTTGCAGCAAGAACAGACCAGATAAGGAGTGTATGGTTGTCACCGGTATTTGCTGCACCGGATATGACTTCGCCGCTGACTTTTTTTGTCTGAACGCCGTTTTTAGCGGCAGCGGCAGTGGGATTTGTGTGTGAATTTGTGCCGGATTGCTGTTTACTTGTATTCGGTGTATTTGTGCTTTCAGCTTGTTCGCTAATTAAAGTTTGTTCGTTAAGTTCAGTTTGTTCGCTACTTTCGGTTTGTTCAGTGCTTTCAGCGGGAACCTCACCTTTAATCTTAAATGAGGTATCTACACTAAAGTCGCCGCTGTCACGGCTATATACGGCGCTGAGTACGTGATCGCCTAAAGATAGTGTTTTAAGATAATCTGCAGGAAGCTGTATCGTTGTAAATCCGGGCTTTGAAGCATAATCTAAGCTTACATCGTTTCCGTCCACAAGCAGTCTGACGAGAAGATCGCCTCTTGCGTTATTTTTAAAAACAAGCTCTTTTGTATCGCTGCCTTTGTCATAAACAGACTCTGCGCCTTCCGTAAAAGCATATGTATATCCCAAACCATGCCCGCGCACGTAAAGGTTTTCATCCGTATAGGCAAGTCCCTCATCTGTTTCAGTTAATGAAGGAATATTCACCGGAAGAGTACCTGAAGGGTTTGTATTATCAAACATGGACATGAGAGCAGCAACGACATTTGCATTATACGCATACATAGTATTATCGGAGGTGCGCTCTGTAGGGTCAAGATCAAGCCCGGAAGCCAAATATGAAATCATTACAGCGTCAGCCTCCTGATACCGCGCTGCATCATACGGCAGATGATCGCTCAGGTAAATGACTTTGCTGCCGGCTGCGTGAGCATCTGATATACTAGCGGATATAGCAGAATACTGAGGTGTTTGTTCTGCCAGATTGGATAGACTGCTCATTTGACCTATCACGATTATACGGTCAGCTTCTTCTATGGCAGCCTGCAGCTCATCAGTATAATGAACTGAAGCAGAGGAAGTATCATAATAATAATCTAACGTTATCTTTGTACCTGAAGACTCGCTGCCGTAAGCGGTGTCGAGTCCGTAGTTTATTATCCGTGCATTCTCGTCTATTATGCCTTTTTTCTGAAGCAAGGATATGGCATATAAAAATGTCAAACTTTCAAGTTCGTTTCTTCCTATGATAACGATGTTTGTATCATACCCTGAAACAGGAAGCGTCAGATCATCATTTTTTACAAGTGTAACCGCCTCGGTTGCTATGTCAAACTCTTTATCATGATGCTCATCACACCCGACAACAGCTTCGGCATTAGCTATTTTTTGTTCAATGTTTTTGCCGGTGGTATCAGTCTCGGTTATCTTATATTTTTTCTTGAGTTCCAGTATGCGTTTTACGCTTTCGTTTATACGATCTATAGAGATGGTTCCGTCTTCAATCTTTGCGCATAAAAGATCAATATATGTATCATAAAATGCTGCAATTTCCGGACTATTCATGTCTTTAGGCAAAAGAAGGATATCAGTACCTGCATTAATAACTTTTTCAGCAATGTTGGCTGAATACTCCGGCGTACCTTTTTCGCCGGGAACTAAGCCGGCTTTAATACCGTCCATTTCTAATGCGTCTGTAACCACGACACCGTCAAACCCTAAGTCACCCCTCAGGATTTCAGTAATCATTTTTTTTGACATGGTTGCAGGATAGAAGCCCGTAGTACCGTCAGCAAAGGTCTGCACATCGTCAATTAGCGGATAAGTGATATGGGCTGTCATGATTATATCGGCTCCGTTTTCAATTGCAGTTTTAAACGGTACAAATTCTGTAGCCTGCAATTCATCATATGTTTTATTCATTGACGGCGTACCTATGTGGCTGTCGACATTTGTATCGCCGTGACCGGGAAAATGTTTAAAAGTGGCTGCTATGTTACTCATGGCAAGACCGTCTTTAAAGCTTACACCAAGTTCGGCAACTTTAATCGGATCGTCTGAAAAAGATCTTACGCCTATCACAGGATTTGACGGATTGTTATTTACGTCGATAACAGGTGCAAAATCGGTATTAAAACCGATGGCAGCAAGCTCTTCGCCGATGATATTTCCGGTGGTAAATGCATTGACACCGGCATCGGCGCCTGTAGCTCCGATTCCCATATTTCCGGTCATACGTGTTCCCGTGGCAAGCCTTGTAACCCTCCCGCCTTCTTGATCAAGAGGCATAAGATAGGGGATATTTACGGAAACGTTTTCGTTAGCCGCATTATTTACCTGAAGATCGGAAACAAGTTTTGTTATCTGTTCTGTAGATGATATATTTACACCGTAAAGCATCACGCCTCCGTACTGATGCTTTTTTAAAGCCTCGGCAAGCTCAGGAACTTTCGAAAGATCGGTCACGGGGTTTCCGTTCCAGGTGCGAAACGCCGGAATTATCATCTGCGAGATTTTATCGTCAAGACTCATAGCCGCCATTATCTCCTCGACACTCGCAGTTGCAGGATCAAGCTTTGCTTCCGTGCCTTCAGCTTTAACGAAAGCAGTGTTTGTGCTTAGTATAGAAACAGCGCTGATAATCGCTGCTATAAAAGCTGTAAAAACATAATTCAATCTTTTTGACATTTTTGCTCCTCCTGTTTTTGTGATTTTAATTGATACAAGGGTATTATATCACTTTATTTTAGTTTTTTAAAATAATCAAGTGTGTCAAATGGGGACAGTCTCCGTTTGACACACTTGAACTGTCGCTAAAAGTTGCACCTGTCTTGCTAAAATGGTGTATAATCATATAAATATATTTAGGTGAGGCTGATTGGCGATTATGGATTCACATGTAATTTTAAAACAATATTTCGGATATGATTCGTTTAAATCCAGGCAGGAAGAGCTTATAAATTCCATACTGGACGGAAAGGATGTTCTTGCCGTTATGCCGACAGGCTCCGGTAAGTCTATATGTTATCAGGTGCCGGCAATGCTTCTGTCCGGCATAACGATAGTCATATCTCCGCTTATATCGCTTATGCAGGATCAGGTGAAGGCATTAAATGAGGCAGGAATTCATGCGGGATATATCAATTCATCCTTGACTGAAAGACAGATATCAAAGGTTTACGACCTTGCTTCAGAAGGAATGTATAAAATTCTGTATGTAGCGCCCGAACGTCTTGAAACCTATGATTTTACAAATTTTGCATCAAAAGTTGATATTTCGATGGTAACTGTAGATGAGGCACATTGTATTTCCCAGTGGGGACAGGATTTCAGACCGAGTTATCTGAAAATTGTCGATTTTATAGACAGACTTGATAAAAGACCTGTCGTCAGTGCATTTACCGCAACTGCAACCGAGGAGGTTAAGACAGATATCGCATGCGTGCTGAAATTGCGTGAACCCAATATTGTTGTTACGGGATATGATCGTGAAAATCTGTATTTTAATGTTGAGTCTGTCAAAAGAAAAGATGAATATGTGACGGAGTATATCAAAAAGCATCCGGATGAGAGCGGGATTATTTATTGTGCTACCAGAAAAAGCGTAGATATGCTGTATGAAATGTTGTCTGCAGCCGGAGTTTCCGTGTCAAGATATCATGCCGGCATGAATAGCGAAGACAGAAAGAGAAACCAGAATGACTTTATTTACGATATTACACCGGTAATAGTCGCGACCAATGCTTTCGGAATGGGCATTGATAAATCAAATGTGAGATTTGTTATACATTACAATATGCCTCAGAGTATGGAAAACTATTACCAGGAGGCCGGACGAGCGGGAAGAGACGGAGAAACTTCGGAGTGTATACTGCTTTTTTCAGCACAGGATATTATGATAAATAAGTTCCTGCTTGAGCATAAGGATTTTACAGGCATTCCTTATGAAGATATTGATCTGATCAAACAGCGCGATGCAAAAAGACTTCAGATAATGGAGGGGTATTGCAGGACATGCGGGTGTCTCCGGCAATTTATACTTGAGTATTTTGGTGAGAAACGGGATGTGCCGTGTAACAATTGCGGAAACTGTCATAAAGAATTTACGCAGACAGACATGACTGAGGATGCAAAGCTCGTTATTAATTGTGTCTGGGAAACAAAAGGACGTTACGGTCTGAATATAGTACTCGGCACGCTGCTTGGTGCAAACAGGGCAAGATTAAAGGAACTCGGAACAATTAATTACAAAACGTACGGCGCCTTAAAGCACAGGTCTGAACAGGAGCTCAGACTCCTAATCAGCCGGATGATCTTAGACGGATATCTGTATCAGTCAGCTGAAAAATACAGCGTGCTTCGTATGGGAAATATAGATCCCTTAAAGGATCCTGACACTCGTATTATTATCAGGACATTTAAAGAGAGAGAAGTTGAGGGAAGAGCGCAGAGCCGCAGGAGAAGCACGGATTCTCTTACAAGGGCCGGATACGAATTGTTCGATATCCTGAGGCAGCTGCGGCTGACCATCGCCGGAGAGGAAGGCTTGCCGCCTTATATCATATTTAGTGATAAAACCTTGATCGACATGAGCGTAAAGACGCCGACAGATAAAGATTCTATTCTGAGCGTATCCGGGGTTGGCGAGGCCAAATATGAAAAATACGGAGACAGATTCATAGAAGCGGTAACGGCTTTTATGGAGAAATATCCGGGTGCGGTTACAGCTATCAGAGATGAATCAGAGACATCGGAAGAAAAATACACACCACGCAAAATAACTAAGACACATAAGGTACCTTTTTATCTGAATCCCGAAGATGCCGAAAGATTTGAATATAAAGATTTATATCTTATATCGGAAATAAAAGAACAGTTAAACTCTATAACATCCGCGGAAAATGCGAAACATATTTTCGGAACTGATATTTTCAGGCTGCTTACCGGGATGGGGTATGTTGAGGAAAAGGAGGTTGACGGCAGGACTGTTCAGATACGTACAGAGGCAGGTTTATCAAAAGGAATTGAAACGGCAGAAAAGATAAGTAAGATCGGAAATACCTATACAGTGCTTTTGTATCCTCGCAGTATCCAGAAGGAGATAGTTGAGCACTATGCCGGGAAAGAGCGAGTATAAGCATATTAAATTATCACAAATGATTTTCCGTATCCATGCTATAATTGTTATGGTATGAAGATATATGATTCAGCTTGATAAATTGCATTTTTCGGAGGCATACATGGAGCAAAATATTTTTACGGGGATTCGTCAATTATATTCATCGAGGCGTGATTCTCCCACCGTGATCAGAATTCGAATTCGTATGAGGGATCTGATAGATCCGGAGATTTTGCGCTCATCAGTGGAAACTACCATGCTTCGCTATCCTTACTTTTGTGTCGAACTACGCAATAAGAACGGAAGGTATGTTTTTATCGATAATAAACGCCCTGTCGTGATTACTGCTTCGCTGCACGGGGTTGAACTGAACTCGGAAGACTCTAATTATCATATGATTGCATTCTCGTATCAGGACGACCGGATTGAGTTAGATGTGTTTCACGGTCTGACAGACGGAACAGGAGCGTATGAAGTGATTCGGACACTTCTTTACTACTACTGTTCAAAGAGATACGGTATGAAACTGAATGGTGAAGGTATACGGCTTGTCGGTGATGAGATTTCGCCTGAGGAATGGGCAGATCCCGTAGAGTATTCTTCAGACCTTCCGACTCCTGCACGGGTAGATCTTTCTAACGCACTCAATCTCATAGAAATGTCCGGCCTTTCGCCTGAATCCGGAAAGAGCGTTTACAGCATTGCTGTTCCTGAATCAGAGTTTATGCAATTTAATGTTGGCAATGACGGAAGTCCGGGAACAATGATTGCATTGTTTTTGAGCCGTGCAATCGCAAAGCTGTATCCGGATGCAAAGGATCTCATAAGAATTGCTTTGTGTGTAAATCAGAGAAACGCTCTTGGTTCTCCCAAAGCGCATCATAGCCTGGTTGGCGGCGTGATGCTGGAGTATAAGGACAAATTGAAGAACTGGCCGCTGGACAGACAGGCAACCGCTTATCGGGGAATGGTTTTTGCACAGACGACAGACGAAGTAGTTCTTGAAGGGGTAAATACTCAGAAGGGGGTTACTCAGCTGCTGCTATCGAAAGAAACGGATCAGGAACGTATGGAAGTTGCCGGATATATAGGCAGATTGTCAAACCGGGTAGTAACCGCTACCGTCAGTTATGTCGGAAAAGCCGATTTCAAGGAAGCAGAACGATTTATTCGGGATTTCAGGTCATGGACAAGCCCGAGCGGAAACTTGCCATTGATCGAGATGTCTGCCGTGAATGGAAGATTTGTGTTGGATATCATTCAACCATTTTCAGATCCGGTCTATGTGAATGCTTTTTTAAAGGAACTGGATGATAATGGTATCACTTATGACTTGCAGGATGAACAAAAGCTTGATCTGCCGAATATAAAACTTCCATGGAGCGAATGATAAATTCCGTTTTGTACAATTTAGTAGGGAAATGGTGGTTCGCTAAATATTAACTGATATCAGATGCTCGAATGCCTGCTACACAAAGCTTCAAAAGTGTTATATAATTATCATAAAATCAGGGATATGAAGGTGGTGTTAAGTATGAAAAAAATTATTTCAGTTATTGCCGGTGTAGCAGTGTTTTGTCTCTCGCTCGCAGGCTGTGCCGGAGCCGCAGGAGTACTTGCAGTGGACACGGAAGATAATGTCATAACTATAACTTCTGAAAACTCAGACGGTACGGAAGCAACAGGCAATCTTACCGTAGGTGAAAACGATTACGTTATATTCAGTCCGGATTTTACGGATGGCAGCGTGGATGTAACGTTTATAGCTGACACCGGATTTGAGGAATCATCACTTCAGACGCTTGAAAATACACAAGCAGCTTTCGAAGGTTCATACTCCGGAAGAGTGCTCAGCAACGAAGTTATTGCTCCCGGTGATTATTACGTTTCCGTAAGCGCACACAAGGCAGATGGTACTATGATCATAACAACGGCAGATAAGGATGAATTTGAAAAACAAAACGAGGACTTTAAAAAAGAACTTGAAAAAATACAAGATGGAATGAAGAATGGGCAAAACTAAAGTGTGTCAAACGGACTGTCTCTGTTTGACACATTTAGCGCTAAGCAATAGATGTACATAGGAAGTGGTATTATGAGCATGAAAATAAATAAAAAAAGTATTACCGTAAAGGCATTAACAATGACGCTGCCTGTATTGAGTGCAATCATAATAGCGGGTTGTCAGTGGACTCCGTTTGGCACAACTACGAACAATGAGGGCGTAGGCAAGGAAAAGCTTATAACTGAAGCAGTAAAAAAGATAGCTTCCGCAGGCTCCACAGATATCGATATAGATGCAAAAATGACGGCGGCAGCAAAGATATCGGGAGTGGGCGTCGGTGTAAATGCGATCACGGATCTTAATGTGAAATCAGCAAAAGAAAATAACGCTTCCCATGCTAAGGGAAACATCACATTTGATCTTATAGGACAAACGGGTTCAGTTGATATAGAGACTTATTCCTTGGACAAAGATAATGTTGATTACACATACATAAATGAAAGAAATCAATTAACGGGAGACAGCGGGTGGTTCGTAACCAAAAATCCTAAAACCGAAAGTACCGGAGATAGTATCAGCGACAGTAAAGTTACAGCCAGCCTTCTTTCTTTGGGGGATATGCTTGGCTTATATAATACTGCAAATGACAGTATAGCCGCGCTTACCATTAAAGATGGAACCGTGACTATAGAGGGGAAAGAATGCTATGTTGTTGAAGGACCTCTTAAGGGTGAAAATGTTCAGGCTATTACAGATGGCTTAGGCTTTTCAATTCCGGGAGTGCCGGGGCTTCCAAAGCCGGAGCTGTCGGGAATAGAGGCTGATATTAAGATGTATTTTGAAAAAGAGTCAAAGGAGCCTTATGTTATAGAGCTTAAGATACCTGAGGTAGCGGGAAAAACCGAAGGAAATCCCGTAAACTTTAGTATAGAGAATATAGATGCAACCATCAGATTTAACAGCTTTGATTCAAATAACGTGATAACAGTTCCGGAAGAAGTTGAGAAAAACGCGGTTCTCAGTGTAGATCTGAAGGAATTACAAAGCTTGTTCGGAATGTAATAATATATTGTTATATTTTTAACATTATGTTATAATAATCCCGTAGGTGATCTGTTTTTTTGTTTATGGGGAGGTGACTAAGATGATTACTATGTTTCTTATGCTGTTTATTATATTGGGTATTATCGGAGTAATTATTTCGGCCGCTTTCAGTATATTACGATGGATTTTTTCGATTCCTATTATCGGCACTCTTGCCGTTATATTGTTGATAATGTTTTTGTTTTTCCGTTGGTAAAAAAATGTGTCAAGATCGGGAATTTCCCCGCTTGACACATTTTTTTATTATGTAGATTATTGTATGTATATTTCCTATGAGGTCTATTTACTTGACAAGGATGCAAAGGCACGGTAGCACCGGCAACAGGTGATAGTAATAATAATACAGCTATGTTTACCGTAGCGGCTGTTTCAGGTGCTGCTATAGCAGGAGCAGCAGTGAAGCTCATCGGAAAAAGACGCGAGGATTAATGTCAGACAGCGAAAAGTGTGTCATTTGATCTGTTCCCATGCGACACATTATGCAGACACGGGTGCTGAAGCTAAGATAACAGATGTACAGCAGATAGACATAACAGCATATATGTCTGCCGAATAAGAAAAAAACAACTATACTTTCATTTTTATTGAAGTAATAGTTGTTTTTTTATTTATGGAAGTTTTTATCAATAAATCAAAAAAAACACAAAGACAGTTGTTGCTATGTTATAATAAAAAAAATAAACAAGGAGAAGTGATTATGAAAGGAAAAATATTATTGTTTGAGCTATCGGGTGTCTTTGCTTCCGCCATTATAGCCGGTACCTCTTTTTGCGGATTTACGGTTGTGGAGGCAGCGTCGCAGACTGAAAACGCTCAGCCTGACGTCATGATGCAGGATGCCTCATCTCGCAAATATGACCCCAGACCTGACGGTGTATCTATGGTACGAGAGCAGTACTGGGGCGTTTGCTGGGCTATGGCCGGCATATCGTCAACAGAGAGCTTTCTTATCCGTGAAGGGCTTGAAAGTAATGGCGTACAGCTGTCAGTAGAGGATGTGCTTTGGCGTACGCAAGGTGGTTGGGTCATGCCGCGAAGGGATGTTGGCGGATATTCTGCAATAATAACAGGATACCTTCAGACGGAAGGGGTTCTTTCAGAGACCGATATACCTTATTTCGGAGAACCCTCTGACGGGGATTATGAAGGCTCGTTATATTACGGAGAGGGAGAAAATCTAAAGCCGGCCGGCTTTGATACGGCTCCTGTGATATATGAGATTACTGATATCGCATTTACACGGGATAATTCTCCTGAGCTTATTAAAGATATGATAGTAAGATACGGTGCCGTTTCAGCTAACTATCATGATTCCGAAGAGGGCTTTAATGAAGAGACCGGAGCTTACTGGGATAAGAAGGAGGAATACGGTGAAAGCAATCATGCCGTTTCGATTGTCGGCTGGGATGATGATTATCCTAAAGAAAATTTCAAACCCATAAATGGTGAGTTGCCAAAGGATAACGGTGCCTGGATAATAAAGAACAGCTACGGGGCGGATTACGGGCCCGACGGCGGATATACATATATTTCTTATGAAGATGAGTATATAATGGGTGCATATGATGAAAATACGTATCTTTATTCCGTGGCAGGCGCAAGAAAGCCATTGAAACAAAAGCGTTATATGTGGGATCAATACGGTGCGGTAAGCTCGTGGAAAACAGAGCCCGGAAGCTCGACATGGGCCAATGTTTTTGATTTTGGGGCAGATGAAAGGATAAACGAGTTAAGCTTCGTAACCTGGTCTAAAGGCTGTGATTATCAGCTCCATTACCTTCCTATGGAAGGTGATGTTCCGTCTGCCGACACCTCGAACCGGATACTTCTGTCCGAAGGTAAAATAGAGCATGACGGATATATGACCGTGACATCACAGTGGGATGAAAATGTTCCGGAAGGCAAGGGGGCTATCGTGCTTACCGTCATAGGTAATAATCCGAGCATAGGAACAGATGAGCCTATTCTGAAATACGGACGCCCGTTTTTTAATCCTATACAGGACAAGGGGAGCGGATTTTTCCTGAAGGGAGGAGTTTTTACAGAAGCAGAAGTACCCAGAAGCACAGGCGTTTTTGATTATATCGAGCAGCCGGATCTTTGTATACGTGCATATACGGTACACTCAGAAAAAGAGGAGGAGAAGCCAACGCAGCCTACAAATCCGACAGATCCTGTTGAGCCTGATAAACCTACTAATCCTACAGATCCTGCTGAGCCTGATAAATCTACTGATTCTAAAGATAAAACAGTTGTTGATGAATCGACTATTCATGCTGATCCGGCAGCCCCGGGAAAGCAAGGGGATAATATCAAAGCCGGTGACATCAAAGATGATGTGCAAAAGGAATCCGTGAAAGCTGCAGATGCATCCGGAACAGCACAGGTGAAAAAAGAGGCTTATGTCGCCCGGTATTCAAGTAATACCGAGCCCAATGTAACGGCAGCAGATACGGGGGATTCAAAGAAAACTTATACATGGATTGCGGTGGCTGTATCATGTGTAGCAGCTATAGCAGTGACGGGATTGGCTGTCAAATTAAAGAAAAGATAAGTCGTATACCGCTTAACAGGGAAGTTATAGAGTGTCAAATGAGAAAAGTCCCCGCTTGACACACTTTATAAGCTATAATATTTTAAATGTGTTTAAAAAAAACAAAAGAGGCAGACATGACATATCTGAATGATGAAAAAAATAAATACTTTGCAGGCGATGGAAGTCGTAATGAAGAGGGTAAGTCCTTAAAAGAATTTCTTGAAGAGTATGACGCGTCACTTTATAAGAATCCGAGCAGCACGGTAGATACTGCTGTATTTACATATAAAAAAGATAGCGACAGATTTAAAATACTTTTGGTAAAGAGACGCAACCATCCTTCTATAGGGCAGTGGGCTATCCCCGGCGGTTTTGTGGAGTTTGATG
Source organism: uncultured Lachnospiraceae bacterium (assembly GCA_902784165.1). Classification (GTDB taxonomy): domain Bacteria; phylum Bacillota; class Clostridia; order Lachnospirales; family Lachnospiraceae; genus UBA4285. The sequence continues at coordinate 14,646 of CACZTL010000043.1, forward strand.
AGGATATAGACCTTACCGCAAGACGTGAGCTTGAAGAAGAAACAGGACTTACGGGCATTGTTCCGGTGCAGGTTAAAACATACGGCAGTCCTGACAGAGACCCGAGAACAAGGATAGTAACTACGCTTTACGCTGCGCTGGTTGAAGAGGGCAGCATAAACCCCATGGCAGGCGATGATGCCGCTGAGGCTGAGCTTTTTGAAATAGAGCTTAAGAAGATAAGTGAAGATACTTATAAGCTTTGCCTGATTAACAGTGAGAAAGAAATAAGTATAAGCGCTGATCTTACGAAAAGCGTAATAACCGGAGGCGTAATTCCCGTCGTGAAATATGAAATGACGGGAAGTGACGGTGTAGCTCTTGATCACGGTGTGTTGATAGCCGAGGCGTACGAATTTATTAAAAATGTGGTAGGATAGTGGTAGTGTCAAATAATATTTTATTTACGGGAGATTTTTTATGAGTGAAAATACAAAATCCGGCTTTGTGACATTTATCGGGCGTCCAAACGTCGGTAAATCAACCCTGATGAACCGTCTTATCGGACAAAAAATAGCTATTACATCTAACAAACCCCAGACAACAAGAAATCGCATACGAACGGTTTTTACCGATGACAGAGGTCAGATAGTTTTTCTTGATACGCCGGGAATGAATAAGCCGAAAAACAAACTCGGCAAATTCATGAGAGATGAAGCCGGAAGCGCGCTTAAGGATGTTGATGTTATATGCTATCTTGTTGAGCCTAAGACCTTTATCGGTGAAAATGAGGAGGACATCATAAGCGCTCTTAAAGGCGCTTCTGCTCCGGTTATTCTGGTTATAAACAAGATAGATACTGTTAAAAAAGAAGATATCCTTCCTGTAATAGATGCTTTCAAATCAAGACTTGAATTTGCAGATATAGTACCAGTTTCTGCCGGCAGAGGTACAAATACAGACGAGTTGATTTCCGTTATTTTCTCTCATTTGCCTGGAGGGCCTTTATATTATGATGAGGATACGGTGACGGATCAGCCGCTAAAGGTTATTGCGGCTGAGATCATTAGGGAAAAGGCACTGCACGCTCTGAGCGAAGAGATTCCGCATGGTATTGCCGTTGTTATTGAGAAGTTTAAGGAACGGGACACGGGTAAGCCTATAACGGATATAGAGGCCGTTATTTATTGTGAGAGAGACTCACATAAGGGGATTATTATCGGAAAGCAGGGAGCCATGCTTAAGAAGATCGGAAGCAATGCAAGGTATGAGCTTGAAAGAGAACTTGATACGAAGGTTAATCTGCAGCTGTTTGTAAAGGTGAATAAGGACTGGAGAGATAACGCGCTTAGTCTGAAGAATTTCGGGTTTACGCCGGAGAGTTAAACACATATGGCATATGAAGTACCCTTAAACGGAATAGTTTTATCCGGTCAGCCCATAGGCGAGTATGACAGGCGTCTTGTGATACTTACGAAGGAGAGGGGCAAGATATCATGCTTTGCCAGAGGCGCAAGAAAGCCTAACAGTCCGCTGCTCGGAAGCACCAGAAGCTTTGCTTTCGGAACCTTTTATCTTTATGAGGGACGAAGCTCGTACTCTCTTCATTCTGCGCAGATTTCAAACTATTTTGAAGAACTAATCAAGGACTATGATGCGACGCTTTATGCTTGCTATTTTGCGGAGATAGCGGATTATTACAGTCATGAAGGTATTGAGGCTAAGGATGCGATAAACCTTTTGTACATGGCGTTTTGCGCGTTAACTGACCAAAGGTTAAACAAGGAGATTATTAAAAGTACCTACGAGATACGCTCGGTGGTGCTTTCGGGCGAGTGTCCTCCGCCTGAAAATGTTTTGTCTTCGTCAAAGCTGACGGAGAATTTCAGGAAATTATTTATGTATATAGCGGCAAGTCCGCTGGATAAGCTTTTTAAATTTACACTGGGAGATGAGAGTGTGAAGCAGCTAAAAATCTTCAGCGAGCGGCTAATAAGAATTTGTGTTGATAAAAAGCTGAAATCAAAGGATATGCTGCCGCGCTGAATTTCATCAGAGGTTTTACAATGGATCAAATTACATTTTTTGACAATATGGTACAAGAGCCTTTGGCGGAGCGTATGCGCCCGGTAAGTCTTGATGAGTTTGTGGGACAAAAACACCTTCTCGGAGAAGGCAAGGTGCTGCGCAGGATAATAGAGAGCGACAGCATTTCCTCGATGATATTCTGGGGGCCTCCCGGTGTGGGCAAGACCACGCTTGCCAGGATAATAGCTCATACTACGAAGGCTAAGTTTATTAATTTTTCTGCGGTCACAAGCGGCATCAAGGAGATACGCGAAGTGATGAAGCAGGCTGATATGAACCGCTCTTACGGTGAAAAGACTATTGTCTTTGTCGATGAGATACACCGCTTTAACAAAGCCCAGCAGGATGCGTTCCTGCCCTTTGTCGAGAAGGGCGCGATCATCTTGATAGGAGCAACAACGGAAAATCCTTCTTTTGAGATAAACGGCGCTCTTTTGTCGCGATGTAAGGTTTTTGTACTTCAGCCACTTACGTCTGAAGATATTAAAGAGCTTTTAAAAAACGCCCTTGATTCGGAAAAGGGATACGGAGATCAGGAAACCGACATATCTGATGACATACTTGAAAAAATAGCGGCATTTTCAGACGGAGATGCAAGAAGCGCACTTTCAACGCTTGATATGGTGCTTATAAATGCCGATATAGACGATAAGGGAGTTATCCATGTCAGTGATGAAACACTTGAACAATGCATTTCAAAGAAGACCCTTTTATTTGATAAGAACGGTGAGGAACACTATAATCTGATTTCCGCGCTGCATAAGTCTATGCGAAACTCAGATCCGGATGCTAGTGTTTACTGGCTTGCGCGCATGCTTGAAGCGGGGGAGGATCCGCTTTATGTAGCAAGACGTGTAGTGCGATTTGCAAGTGAAGACATAGGTCTGGCTGACTCAAAAGCACTTGAAATAGCTGTTGCCGCTTACCAGGCATGTCATTTTATAGGTATGCCGGAGTGCAGTGTCCATCTGACTCACGCTGTCATATATATGGCTATGTCTCCTAAATCAAATGCCATGGATGTTGCCTATATGAATGCCCGAAGGGACGCCATAGAAAATATAGCCGATCCAGTACCGCTTCATTTAAGAAACGCTCCGACAAAGCTTATGAAGGAGCTTGATTACGGAAAAGGCTATAAATACGCCCATGATTACGAAGAAAAGATAACAGCGATGGAGTGCCTTCCGGAGTCGCTGTCAGGTAAATGTTATTATCATCCGACTGATCAGGGAAACGAAGGGAAATACAAAGAAAGGCTTCTAAAGATCAAGGAGTGGAAGAGGGAACATAAATGACAGTGGCAATATTTGTGTCAAAGAGATACGTCCCCATTGACACAAACAATGTCACCGTCATGTATGCTTCTCTTCACAGTACCTGCATCGGTAAATGTGCTTCTTTTCGTTCGTCAGCAAAAACACCTGATCCAGCTGCGGTTCAATGGAGGTGATGCAGCGCGGATTCGTGCATTTGATAACGTTAGTAAGCACTTTAGGCATCGTAAGCTCTCTTTTTTCAGCCACTACGCCGTCTTTGATTATGTCTACCGTTATGTTGCAGTCGATATATCCTAGCGCATCAAGATCTACGAGATCCATGCCTCCTTCTATTTTTATAATATCCTTTTTGCCCATCTTATTTGACTGGGCATTTTTTATTATGGCAACGCCGCTGTCCAGCTCTCCGAGGCCGAGCAGAGAGTATATCTCCATAGCTTTACCGGCTTCGATGTGGTCGAGGACGATGCCTTCGTTTAACTGACCTATGTTAAGCATAGCAGTCTCCTTATTTTACCGAATAATATTTTAAGTGTGTCAGCAGAACCGTCAGCATTGACGTACTTTTTCACCTATACTAAGTTAAGCAATGTAAGTATAATAGCCTGGCGCACAAACACCCCGTTATGAACCTGCTCAAAATACTTGGCACGCGGATCATCATCCACATCCGTAGATATTTCATTTACCCTGGGCAGCGGGTGCAGCACATACATATCAGACTTTGCACTATCAAGCTTAGCCTTATCAAGAATGTAATAATCCTTCATCCTCAGATACTCATCCTCAGAAAAAAATCTCTCCTTTTGAACACGTGTCATGTACAAAATGTCGAGAGACTCAATTACATCTTCAAGCCGTTCCACTTCTTTATATTCCATACCGTTATCTTCGAGAAGATCTTCTCTTACATAATCGGGAACACGAAGCTCTCTGGGAGAGATAAGCACAAATTTCACATCTCTATTTCTGACAAGAGCATGTATAAGAGAATGAACAGTACGACCAAATTTCAGATCACCGCACAAGCCGATGGTAAAGCCGTCAAGAGAACCCTTAAGTTCTCTTATAGTCATAAGATCGGTAAGGGTCTGCGTGGGATGTTCATGACCGCCGTCACCGGCATTAACGATAGGGATGCCGGAATAATCCGCTGCAACCCGGGGAGCGCCTTCCTTGGGATGTCTGATGGCACAAATGTCGGCATAATTTGAAACAACCTTTATTGTATCACCGACAGTTTCACCCTTTGTAACTGAGCTGGAGGAAGCCTCAGAAAAACCAAGTACAGAACCACCCATATTCATCATGGCAGCCTCAAAGCTTAAGCGGGTTCTTGTACTTGGTTCATAAAAAAGAGTGGCGATTTTTTTACCGTCACATTTGTGTGCGTATTTATCAGGGTTTATGCGTATGTCATGGGCTAGGTCAAGAAGTTCTTCTGTTTCCTGTAAGCTGAAATCAAGGGGACTCAGTAAGTGCCTCATATGATGCGAACCTCCATATATTTTTTTTTATTTTACTCTGTTTTAATAAATATGTAAACTTTCTTTTTATTTATAAAATATATTTAATATATATCACTTTACCGAGTTCAATATATATGATAAAATCTTAAATAAAACTATCAGGAATAAGGAAATATCATGAAAAAAATAATTCTAACAGGAGATCGTCCTACCGGCCGTCTCCACCTCGGTCATTACGTAGGCTCGCTAAGGCAAAGAGTTGAGCTTCAAAATTCAGGAGCATATGATGACATTTACATAATGATTGCTGATGCCCAGGCGCTTACAGACAATGCTGATAATCCCGAAAAAATCAGGGAGAATATACTGGAAGTTGCGCTTGATTATCTTTCCGTCGGAATAGATCCGGATAAGGCATCGATATTTATACAATCGCAGATTCAGGCTCTTACCGAACTTTCTTTTTATTATATGAATCTTGTCACTGTGGCAAGACTGCAAAGAAATCCTACGGTAAAATCAGAAATAGAAATGAGAGGCTTTGCAAGCGACATACCTGTAGGCTTTTTTACTTATCCTATCAGCCAGGCAGCAGATATTACTGCATTTAAAGCAACTGCGGTGCCCGTCGGAGAGGATCAGGAACCGATGATCGAGCAGGCGCGTGAGATCGTGAGGAAGTTTAATTATATTTACGGAGATGTGCTGATCGAGCCTGAGATCGTGCTCTCCGATAACAAGGTTTGCAAAAGACTTCCCGGAACTGACGGCAAGGCGAAAATGAGCAAGTCTCTGGGCAACGGTATATATCTTGCTGATGATCCCAAAACCGTTAAGGAAAAGGTTATGAGTATGTTTACGGATCCGGATCATATACGCATAGAGGACCCCGGTAAGATAGAAGGAAATACCGTATTTACATATCTTGATGCTTTCAGTAAAAATGAAGATTTTGAAGAATTTCTGCCGGATTATTCATGTCTTGACGAGCTTAAGGAGCATTATAAAAGGGGAGGTCTCGGAGACGTTAAGATAAAGAAATTCCTGGTAAATGTTTTGGAAAGAGAACTCGGTCCCATCAGGGAAAGACGCGCAATTTACGAGAAAGACATTCCCGGAGTATATGAGATACTGAAGGAAGGAACGAGGAAGGCTAAGGAAACGGCTGATGCTACATTAAAAGAAGTTAAAGAAGCTATGAAGATAAACTATTTTGATGACAGTGCGCTCATATCTTCACAAACTGAGAAATACGGAGGCTGACCATGAGATGTCCTTTTTGTTCAAATGATAATACCAAAGTAATAGATTCAAGACCGACTGATATAGGTGAGATACGCCGAAGACGACAGTGCGAGAAATGTGACAGAAGATTTACCACATATGAAAGGGTGGAGACAATTCCTCTTATGGTTGTAAAAAAGGATGATACTCGTGAACCTTTCGACAGAGAGAAGGTAAAATCAGGTATCATGCGTTCATGTCATAAAAGACCGGTTTCGGCTGCGCAGATCGATTCTATGACTGATTCTGTTGAAAATGCCATATATAACATGGACAAAAAGGAAATACGCACGAGCGATATCGGCGAGCTGGTTATGCAGCAGCTTAAAGATGTGGATGAGGTTGCTTATGTAAGGTTTGCATCTGTCTACAGAGAGTTTAAGGATGTTAATACATACATCGAGGAGATACAGAAGTTTCTCAATAAATAGTGTGACAACCGTCCCCGTTTTCACACTCTAAGCACTAATAACATTAGCAATGAGAAGGATGATTTATGAAAGCAGTACTATACCCGGGCGGATACTTCGATTCGGCTTTTACTATTGATTATAAAAAGCTTTGGGACAAAGGCTTTAGAGGGCTTATGTTTGATATAGACAACACCCTCACCGTGCATAATGAGCGCGCTGAAAAAAAAGAAGCTGCGTTTTTTAAATATTTGCGAGACATCGGCTTTAAAACCGTCGTGATATCAAATAATTCAAAAAAACGAGTTGAACCATTTGCAAATATGCTCAAAACCCCTTTTGTAAGCAGGGCAAAAAAACCTCTGTCATCCGGGTATTTGCGCGCCATGCATATGATCGGCACTAACATAAAAAATACTTTATTTATCGGCGACCAGCTTTATACTGATATAGTAGGCGCTAACCGTATAGGTCTTAAAAATATACTTGTGCATCCGATTTCTCCGAAGGAAGCCTTCTGGATTAGGATTAAGAGGATTTTTGAGATTCCGGTTATAGCTATGTATGAGGCAAGTCATAAAAAAAATGCTTTATTATTTTAAGGTGATGTATGAGAGACATAAAAGGAACTACTAAGCTTTGCGGGCTTTTGGGAAACCCGATAGAGCATTCATTATCTCCCGTAATACATAATAATCTTGGCTTTTATACAAATACCGATATGGCGTATTCCTGCTTTAAGGTTGAGAATGATGATATAAAAGCGGCGATTGACGGTGCGTATGCGCTTGGGATACAAGGGCTGAATGTAACTGTACCTCATAAGCAGGCTGTTATGAAATATCTTTGCGGCGTTGATCCGCTTGCAGAGGCTATAGGAGCAGTAAATACCCTTGTTAGAAAGGATAACGGGTATTACGGATTTAATACCGATATATTGGGATTTCTTCGTGAACTGGATGATAATAATTTTAAGCTTGAAAACAGGGATGTTGTAATACTTGGTGCCGGTGGTGTTGCACGTGCGATTGCATTTGCCTGTGCCGATAAGGTCGCGGCAAAGATATATATTCTTAACAGAAGCATTGATAAAGCAGAGGAGATAGCTTCTGATATAAATGCTTATTTCGGATTTAAACCATCTGAAAGGATTATTTCTGTAGAGCTGTCTGCTTCTGAGTATTTGAACACCGAGGATTTCCTCTTAGTACAGACGACCTCTGTGGGTATGTATCCCAAGGCTTCAGAAACGCTTCTTGAAGAGACTGTGCTTTATGAGAAAGCCGCATTTGGTTTTGATGTAATCTATAATCCGTATGATACTGTCTTTATGAAAAAGCTTAGAAGAGCAGGAAAGCGTTCTGTAAACGGACTTCCGATGCTGTTGTATCAGGGAGTAGAGGCTTTTAAGATGTGGTTTGAAAATACCCATGTAACTGAGAGTATGGAACGCGATATACTTATGAGGCTCAGGACAGCGCTGAGTCCTATTACATTTGAAAAGCGGGCAAAGATACAATCACCTAACAAATGCAACATAATACTGACCGGTTTTATGGGCAGCGGGAAAACAACCCTTGGCAAATGGATATCTAAGCATACCGGACGTACATTTATTGATACAGATAAAGAAATAGAATTTAAAGCAGGCTGCACGGTTAGCGAAATTTTTAGGGAGCAGGGGGAAGCAGCGTTCAGACAGATGGAAACGGAATATCTCAAAGAGCTGGCGGCCTCCGGTAAAAAAAATCTTGTGATATCAGTTGGCGGCGGAACTGTATTGCGTGAGGAGAACAGAAAGCTATTAAGTTCACTGGGAACCGTAGTATACCTGAAAGCTTCTGTCGATGAGCTCGCAAACCGATTGAGATATGACGAAAGAAGACCGCTTCTTCAGGGCAAAACAGGGGACGAAAGAAGGCAGCTGATAGAGGATATGCTAAAAGACAGAGAGGAAGCATATTCCTCTGCCGCTCATTTTATTATCACTACGGATGGTGTATATTTCCCTCGTATTTATCAGATAATATACAGAAAGCTTAAAGAAGAGCGTTTCGGTAATAATAAAAGAAAAAAATTTAAAAACAATGAAAAAGCCTTCAAAAACGGTGGATATAGCAAGGGATACAATACTCATGTTAAGGTTAAGAACCAGAGATCTAAACACAGGGAGAATCACTCATGAAGATACTTGTAATAAACGGACCGAATATTAATTTTCTCGGGATCAGAGAACCGGGGATATACGGAGAAGACAGTTATGAAAGCCTTAAGAACACATTAAAAAACAAGGCTGACGAACTTCATGTCGAGATTGATATCTTTCAGAGTAATCATGAGGGAGAGATCATAGACAGGCTTCAAAAGGCTTATGCGGATAAGGTTGACGGGATTGTGATCAATCCGGGCGGATTGACGCACACTAGTGTTTCTCTTCATGATGCCATAGCATCTGTAGCTCCTATCCCGGTTATAGAGGTACATATATCTAATGTTGCCGCCAGAGAGGATTTCAGGCATGTTTCCCTGACAGCACCTGCCTGCAAGGGGCAGATAGCGGGACTTGGTATACAAGGGTATATTTATGCGCTTGAGGAGCTTGCGAGGTGATAAAGTGTGTCAATGAAGGAATATATTACAGATATAAAAGAATTAAATTCTAAGAAGGTGCTCATATACATAAATGATGCACCTTCATTTGCTTTATACAAAAATGAAGCCGAAAAGCTCGGTATTCATGAAGGGGAAGTGTTTGATGAAGCAAAAAAAAATGAACTATATGGGGATACTCTTTATAAAAGAGCGTTAAACCGTTCCCTCGGACTTATAAAAACAAGAGATCATACCATAAACGAAATTAAAACCAAACTGGGTAAAGAGTATTACCCTGACGAGATAATTCATAAGCTGATATGTTTTCTTAAGGAAAACAACTTTTTGGATGATAAAAGATATGCTGCCGGTTATATAAGTTATTATTCCGCAACTAAATCTCTTATGCTTATAAAGCAGGAGCTTATAAAAAAAGGAGTGGATAAAAGTGTCATAGAGGAAGAGATGGCCGGATATTCAGAGCAAAATCCGGATATTGAAGAAGAGCTTATATTTAAACTTCTTTCCTCAAAATATGATCCGGACATTACATTTGATGATGAGAAGGATAAGTATAAATTCAAGTCTAAGGTGTTCGCTTTTTTGTTAAGAAAGGGTTTTTCTTCCGGAATGGCAGGAGAGGCGATAAAAGCATATTTTGACATTTGACGGTCTTTAGTGTTATCATAGACAAGTTACATGCCCTTTAGTGTATCATCATAAATACCTAAACAGGGAATTTTTGTAATTATTATTCTAAAATTTAATATCTATAAGGAGGTAATTTCGTGATAGCTGCAATCATTTCCTCTATCATTACCGGAGGAATTGTTCTTGTTATTACTTTATTTGCCACCTCTAAGATTATCACTCGTTCAAATCAGGCAAAGATAGGAAATGCCGAAGAACAGGCTTCTAAGATAATTGATTCGGCAAAAAAAGAAGCCGAAGGCATCAAAAAGGATGCAGAGAATCTGAAAAAGGAAGCCCGGTTATCAGCTAAAGAGGAAGCTCTGAAGCTAAAGAACGAGCTTGAGGAGGAAGTAAAGGAACGAAGAAATGAAGTAGCACAGTATGAAAAACGTATAATCACAAAAGAAGAAAATCTTGACAAAAAGATGGCTGCTCTTGAAGAAAAGGATCAGCTTCTTACAGAAAAACAAAACGATATAGAAGTCATTAAAAACGAAGCTCTTGAGCTTAAAGATGAACAAAGAAAAACTCTTGAGGAAATATCCGGGATGACCGGAGATGAGGCTAAAGAGTATCTTTTAAATATTGTAAGAGAAGATATTAAGGATGAATCTGCGCGAATCATTAAAAGCATTGAAGAAGAGGCTAAGGAAGAGGGCGAGAAGCGCGCCAAAGACATAATAGTTTCGGCTATATCAAGATGTGATATGGATCATATTTCCGAAGCCTGTGTTTCAGTTGTTGAACTTGAAGCAGAAGAGATGAAGGGGCGTATTATCGGACGTGAAGGCCGTAATATCCGCACCTTTGAGACTCTTACCGGAGTTGAACTCATAGTTGACGATACACCTGAAGCAGTTGTACTTTCCTGCTTTAATCCCATCAGGCGGCAGATTGCAAAAATCGCGCTTGAAAGACTTGTAGCCGATGGTCGTATCCATCCCGCAAGAATAGAGGATATGGTTGAAAAGGCAACTAAAGAAGTAAATTCCGTGATGAAACAAAAGGGAGAAGAGGCCGTCATGGAGCTTGGCCTTACCGGAATACATCCGGAGATCATGAAGCTTATCGGACGCATGCACTACAGAACCAGTTATGGTCAGAATGTTTTAAAACATTCCCTTGAGGTCGCAAAACTTACGGGTATGCTTGCTGCCGAGCTCGGTGAAGATGAAAAGCTTGCTAAACGCGCAGGTCTTTTGCATGATATAGGAAAAGCCGTTGACTTTGAGATGGAAGGTTCACATGTTCAGATCGGATCCGATATTTGCAAAAAATATAAAGAGCATCCTGTAGTGATAAATGCCGTAGAATCTCATCACGGCGATAAGGAAGCAGATAATGTCATATCTGTTCTCGTTCAGTGCGCCGATACCATATCTGCTGCGAGACCGGGTGCCAGAAGAGAGGACATAGAGGTTTATATAAACCGTCTGAAGAAACTCGAGGAAATTTCCGAGTCCTATGAAGGAGTTGAGAAATCATTTGCCATACAGGCCGGGCGTGAGGTTCGTATCATGGTCGTTCCCGAAAAGATAAGTGATTCGGACATGGTACTTCTCGCAAGGGATATATCTAAGCAGATAGAAAACGAGCTGCAGTATCCCGGTCAGATAAAGGTAAGCGTGATCAGGGAGTCACGTGCCATAGAATATGCAAAATAAAAAATATACGTTTTTGATATTGTGTTTAATTATAAAAAGAGATGTAAAATCTCTTTTTTTTCTTGATTTTATACCTACATAAGTGTAGAATTGAAAAGATTGATTTTTTTTTTGGAGGTCTGTATGTTATTTACGGATATGGATAAAGATCAGCTTATGACCCTTAAGTCAGAGCTTGATGCTAAATTTGAAGAATGTAAGAGTAAGGCTCTTAGTCTTAATATGTCGAGAGGAAAGCCGGCGCCTGACCAGGTGGCAGTATCATTTCCAGTTCTTGATGAGATAGGAGCAAAAAGTGACCTTTGCGCCGAGGACGGTACCGACTGCACTAATTACGGCGGTCTTGACGGTATCCCTGAGGCAAGAAAGCTGTTTGCGGATATATTAGACACTGACCCGGAGCATGTGATGGTGATGGGTAATTCCAGCCTAAACATCATGTTTGATCAGGTTGCGCGCGGCTTTACCCACGGATATTTCGGTAATAAGCCATGGCATAATTACGTAAAAGTAAAGTTCCTTTGTCCGGTTCCCGGATATGACAGGCATTTTCTCGTAACACAGCATTTCGGAATAGAGATGGTAAATATACCTATGACATCCGACGGACCTGATATGGATATAGTTGAGCAGCTGGTCTCTTCTGATGAAACCGTAAAAGGGTTATGGTGTGTTCCTAAGTATTCAAATCCTACCGGAATAACATTTTCCGAAAATACTGTTAAGAGACTTGCCGCTTTAAAACCGGCCGCACCGGATTTCAGGATATTCTATGACAATGCATACTGTATGCATGACCTTTATGACGATGCGCCTGTACTGCCCGACATATTAAAGCTGTGTGAAGCGGCAGGAAATCCTGATATGGTTTTTGAATTTGCTTCTACTTCAAAGATCACCTTTCCCGGTGCGGGAATCGCTGCTATTGCCGCATCTGAAGGTAATCTTAAAGAAATAAAGAATCATCTTAAGATACAAACCATAGGTCATGATAAATTAAATCAGCTAAGACATGCCAGATATTTTAAAAATGCCGATGGTGTGAGAGAGCACATGAAAAAGCATGCCGATTACATAAGACCGAAGTTTGAGGTGGTACTTGAAGGCCTTGAGGCAGAGCTTGCTGGCACGGGAGTCGGAAATTGGACAAGACCTCTGGGCGGATATTTTATTTCGTTTGAAACACTTCCGGGATGCGCCGGCAGGGTTTACGAAATATGTAAGGAGGCCGGAGTTGTTCTTACAGGCGCCGGCGCCACTTATCCTTACGGAAAGGATCCGCAGGATTCAAATCTTCGCATAGCTCCCACATACCCTTCGGTTGATGAGCTTAAACAGGCTACTTATGTGTTCGCGCTGGCTGTTAAGCTGGCTACTGTAGAGAAATTATTGAAATAATATCTTAAACTACTTGATTAGTGTGTCAGATTATATAAATAGTGGAGGACGATATGAACAGAATCGGATTTATAGGAATGGGAAACATGGGGTCAGCTATGTTAAAGGGTGCCCTTAAAAACTTTTCTCCTGCGGATATTACTTTTTATGATCCGGATGTAGAAAGAAGAAATGCAATCTCGTCGGAAACGCATGTGATAGCATGTGATACGGCGGAGGACTGCGTAAAGGATGTAAAATATCTTGTGCTTGCGATAAAGCCACAGGTTTATGATGCGGTTGCCAAGGATATCTGGAATGCAGTAACGGAGGAGCATGTTCTTATATCACTTGCGCCGACCGTCAGCATAGCACAGCTTGAGGAGCTTTACGGACTTAAAACCCGCGTGATAAGAGCTATGCCGAACACCCCGGCTCTTATCGGAGAAGGCATGACAGGACTTGCGGCCAAGGATGATACATTTACCCAGGAAGAGCTTGGAACGGTAGTGAGCTTTTTTGAATCCTTCGGTAAATGTAAGTTCGTACCGGAATCACTTATGAGCTCTATAGTTTGCGCAAGCGGATCTTCACCTGCTTATGTATATATGTTTATTGAGGCTCTGGCTGATTCTTGTGTAAAGTACGGTCTTCCCAGGCAGGATGCATATGAGTTTGCAGCCCAGTCGGTTCTCGGATCGGCAAAGATGGTTCTTGAGACCGGAGAGCTGCCTGCAAAGCTTAAGGATAATGTCTGCTCGCCGGGAGGCACTACGATAAGAGCAGTAGAAGCTTTGGAAGAAAACGGATTCAGAAATGCCATTTTTAAGGCAACAAAGGCTTGCTATGAGAAATGCGAAGGAATTGAATAAAAAAATGTGTCAAAACGGGGACAGTCCCTTTGTGTCAGTACTGACACAAAGGGACTGTCCCCGTTTTGACACATTTTACACTTCTTCAGCCATCTTAAGCAGCAGCTTTTCCGAATCTTCCCATCCGAGACACGGATCAGTGATAGACTGTCCGTAAACCCCGTTTCCCACCTTCTGGCAGCCGGGTTCTATATAGCTTTCTATCATCACACCCTTAACGAGCTTATCAATGTCTTCGGAATTCTTTTTACTGTGAAGTATCTCTTTTACTATCCTTATCTGTTCTTTATACTGCTTTGCAGAGTTGCTGTGGTTTGCATCTATGATAACCGCGGGATTTGCAAGATCTCTATCGGCATACATCTTAAATAGTCTGATTATATCTTCATAATGATAATTAGGCAGATTCTGACCGTGTTTGTTAACAGCACCTCTGAGGATAGTGTGGGTAAGAGGGTTGCCCGGTGTCTCTACCTCAAAATTTCTGTACATGAAGGACTGTTCGGACTGTGCCGCAACGACGGAATTAAGCATAACGCTGAAATCGCCTGATGTGGGATTTTTCATTCCTACAGGCACGTCAAATCCGCTTGCAACAAGTCTGTGCTGCTGATTTTCTACAGAACGCGCACCAACAGCAACATAACTTAAGATGTCATCAAGATACCATGCATTTTCAGGATAAAGCATCTCGTCAGCTGTACAAAAGCCTGTGTTTTCCATAACATGAAGATGCATATTTCTGATAGCGATAAGTCCCGAGAGAAGATCGCTTTCTTTTTCCGGATCGGGCTGGTGCAGCATTCCCTTATAACCTGTACCGGTTGTGCGAGGCTTGTTGGTATATACCCGGGGGATAATAAGAAGCTTATCCTTTACCTTTTCATTAACCTTTGCAAGTCTTTCGGTATAATCAAGAACAGCGTCTTCGTTATCTGCCGAGCACGGACCTATTATAACAAGAAACTTGTCCGAATTACCGCTTATGACGTCGGCAACCTCTTTGTCGATTTCTTTCTTTTTTTGTGTAAGACTTTCCGGAACAGGGTATTCCTGTTTTATCTCATCAGGCTCCGGGATCTTTTTGATAATCTTGAAACTCATAATAAATACCATCCTTTCATCTCCATAATTTTATCAGGAGATTCTTGTATTTTATACCATATTTTCTATTTATACAATAAAATTTTAATAATTAATGTCATTAAACCGTCCCCATTGACACGCTTTTTTATATTAATATAGTGACAAAATTAATTTTAAAATGTATAATATCTGTTTAGTCAGAAAGGAACTTTATGATATGACAGAGTGTGTATTTACCGAAAATAATAAAAAAGACATAAAAAGCTTTGAGATAAAAGGGCATACAGGTTTTGACATTGAAGGTCAAGACGTGCTTTGTGCTGCTGTCTCTGCGCTCGTGTCGCATACTATAGGCGCTATCCATGAGTTTAGTGGGGTCGCTTGCGCTAATCTTGTAGACGAGGATAAGCCCTCTGTTACATTTACACTCACTGATGATACGGGAGAGGCTCATGCACAATTATTTTTGAAAGCGCTTGCGTCAAGCCTTGAAGATCTTGAGTTTAAATATCCGGAAAAAATAAAAGTAGAATATAAGGAAATTTGAAAGCTATGTTTACAGACAGAACGAAAATATATATACAATCCGGCAAAGGCGGAGACGGGCATGTCTCTTTCAGACGCGAGCTCTATGTGCCAAACGGCGGTCCGGACGGAGGTAACGGAGGAAAGGGCGGTGACGTTATTTTTGTTATTGATGAAGGTCTCAACACCCTTTCAGATTTCAGATATAATAAAAAATACTCTGCCGAAAACGGTTCGGAGGGAGGAAAGCGGAGAAGTACAGGTAAGGATGGCAAGGATCTTATCTTAAAGGTTCCTGAAGGGACTGTTGTTTATGACGATGAGACCGGCAAGCTGATCGCCGATATGTCCGGTGATAATAAGGGGTGCGTTATCCTTAAGGGCGGAAGAGGCGGAAGGGGAAATATGAATTTCGCAACCTCGGTTATGCAGGCGCCCCAGTATGCTCAGCCGGGTCAGGAGGCTCAGAAGCTTTACATAAGACTTGAGCTTAAATGTATAGCTGACGTTGGTCTTGTCGGCTTTCCGAATGCAGGCAAGTCTTCGTTTCTTGCAGCTTGCACAAGGGCGCGTCCCAAGATTGCAAATTATCCGTTTACAACTATCAATCCTAATCTCGGAGTCGCTTATCCGAGCGATGGTGAAAGCTTTGTAATAGCCGATATTCCCGGACTGATAGAAGGCGCCTCACAAGGTGTCGGACTTGGATTTGATTTTTTGCGTCATATAGAAAGAACCCGTGTGCTTATTCATATGGTCGATATATCGGGTATAGATGAACGAGATCCGGTTGAGTCTATAATACAGATAAATGAAGAGCTTAAAAATTATGATGAGTCTCTTTTAAGCAGACCGCAGGTAATAGCGTGTAACAAAACCGATCTGTTGCCTCAAGATGAGCGTGACAGTTGCCTTGCCAATATAACAAAAAATTTTCCTGAGTATAAAGTTTTCGGGATTTCAGCAGCTACCGGTGAAGGATTGGTACAGCTCATTGATCATATTAAGAATGAGCTTGACAAGCTTCCTAAAGGAAAGGTTACATTTGAACCCGAAATAGATATTAACTCATTATTTGATAAGCCGGATGAACCGATTTTCACACGGCAGGATACGAAGGATCCCCACACATTTTACGTGGAGGGATCCGGAGTTGATAAAATGCTTGGTTATACGAATCTCGAGTCGGAAAAGGGATTTCTGTTTTTTCAGGAATTTATGGAGAAAAACGGCATAATTAAAAAGCTTAAGGCGATGGGTATGACAGAAGGAGATACGGTAAAAGTAGGGGAGTACCTTGATTTTGAGTATTTTGACGGTCAGGATGAATTAGTAACGGAGGAACAAATACAAGAAGATGACGAGTAAGGAAAGAGCGCAGCTGATCAAAGAAGCTGCAAAGATGACACCGATATTCAGATTTGGCAAGTCAGGTATAAGTCCTGAATTTACAAAGGCTGTTTCAGAGGCTTTGGAGGCAAGAGAGCTTATTAAGCTTGATGTTTTGAAAAACTGTGATGATGATCCTAAAGAGCTTGCGGGAATAGTTTCTGAAAGAACAGGATCTCATATAGTACAGATAATCGGAAGAAAGATAGTTCTGTACAAAGCAAACAAAGACATGAAAAAAAGGAAATATCTTGTATAAACGTTGCGGAGGTGCATATGAAGATTACCGGAGTGTTAGGCGGGTCGTTTAATCCTATACATAATGCACATTTGGACATGGCAGAATGCGCCCATAATCAGTTTGACATTCCAGAGATACTCATTATGCCTACGGCTGCCACTTACTATAAAGACGGAAGTGCCCTGGCATCTCCGGACAAACGTATGGAGATGATCAGACTTGCGATAAAGGAGAGAAATGCCGAAAGCTTTATGAAACCGTCAACGCTTGATCTGGACAGGGGAGGACTCACTTATACTTATGATACGATAAATGAGTTAAGGGGGCTTTATGATAAAATATATTTTATAATCGGCACTGATTCTCTTATGTATATAGATAAATGGGTAAAAGCAGAAAGCTTTTTGCCGCAATGTACTCTGCTGATCAGTTTAAGACCCGGTGATATGCCTGATGATATTCAAAAACAGACTTGTTTTCTTGAAAATGATTTGGGCGCCCATATAGAATTTATGAACACAAAAGTAAGCCCCGTCAGTTCAAGTGAAATCAGAAGACGTATAAAAGCTAAAAAGGATGTTGCGGGTATGTTGCCCGATAGCGTTATCCGCTATATAATTAAAAATGAACTATATATAGAATAAAAGGAGGATTAAAAGAGCGCGTATATGAATCATGAAAAAATACTGAGCTTAACTGCAAAGCTACAGTCTGTACTCAAAGGCGAAAATAAAAGATATGTACACTCGGTTGCCGTAGCAAACACCGCTATGTGTCTGGCAGCCAGACATGGCGTAGATCTTGAAAAGGCATATATAGCCGGTCTTCTTCATGACAATGCAAAATGCATTGACTATGATCTTCAGATAAAGATGTGCCGCAATATGTTTGTTGAACTGACAGACTTTGAGCTTGAAAACCCTTATCTGATACACGGTAAGCTGGGCGCGTATCTGCTTAAAACAGATTTCGGCATTGACGACCGTTCGATGTCAGAAGCTGTTAAATGGCATACTACAGGAAAGCCAGCCATGAATAAGCTTGAATCTATAGTGTTTATCGCAGATTATATAGAGCCTATGCGTCATAGGGCGGTAAATATCGATGATATACGCGTTCTTGCGTTTGATGATCTGACAGCAGCCGTTAAACAGATACTGTCGGATACTATAAGGGTTCTAAAGGAAAACAACAGACCGGTTGATCCTGTGGCTTTCAAGGCGTATGAATACTATAACGGAATAAATGACACAAATATCAATTAGTTTAAGTAAGTATAAAAAGGATAATATAATGACAAATGATAAAAACCAAAAAGAAAAAATATATAAACTTGTAAAGGTTGCGGTAGATGCCATCAGCGAAAAAAAAGGCAATGAGATACGTGTACTCGATATAAGTGAAATATCTTCATTTGCGGATTATTTTATAATAGCCTCCGGAACAAACAAGAAACAGGTGCAGACTATATCTGATTTTGTTGAGGAAAAGCTTGAAGAACAAGGAAAAATGCCTGCCGGAAAAGAAGGGTATCCGACCGCAAGCTGGGTATTATTAGACTATACTGAATTTGTTGTACATATCTTTTCATCGGAAGAACGCATATTTTATGACCTTGAAAGAATATGGAAGGACGGAAAGGAAATAGAAATATAAAAAAGTGTGTCAAGATGGGGACAGTCCCTTTGTGTCAGAGCTGACACAAAGGGACTGTCCCTACCTTGACACACTTTTTTATTTTATATCAAAACGGAAAAGCCCTATAACCTTCCCTAAAATAGTACAATCATCAACAATAATCGGATCCATAAACATATTCTCGGGCTGCAGACGTATGTGACCGTCTTCTTTGAAAAATCTCTTTACCGTAGCTGAATCATCTACAAGAGCAACGATTATCTCTCCGTTTGCAGCAGTATTAGTCTGTTCCACAATAACTCGATCGCCGTCGAATATACCTATATCAACCATGCTGTCGCCTTTAACCTTTAATATAAAAGTTTTTTCGTTTGGCAGATACTCAAGCGGGATAGGGAAGTAGGCAGTTGTGTTTTCTACCGCAAATATAGGAGAGCCTGCAGCCACATCGCCTATCTCCGGTATGTATGAAAGTTCACGTCTGAACTGGTTAAAATCTTCATCTATTATTTCGATGGTTCTTGATTTTGCAGGATCTCTTTTTATATATCCGTTCTTTTCAAGCTTTTCAAGATGTGAAAAAACTGATGACGTAGATTTAAGACCGACCGCCTCACATATATCCCTTACTGATGGCGGATAACCCTTATTTAAAATGGTTTTTTTGCAGTATTCAAGAATTTGCTGCTGTTTATCACTGATTTTTCCGTAAGCCATAACAAGACACCTCCTGCATAAATATGCATAAATATGCATAATCCGAACTTTAGTTATGTCCCGATTATATCACATAAAGAACAAACAAACAATAGTATTAAGAAAAATTGTTCCGAAAATATTTTCCGAAAATTTTATCGATTACCATTGACAAACACGCGTTCATGCGATAATATGTTTTCAAGAACAGTTTTTCGCAAACATATTATCGTTCACCGACGCAGTGTTTAAAAGCTGCTTGTCGGATGTCAAAGTATTTGTAAAAAGCGTACTTTTTTTCTCGCTTAATTTTACTGAAATCGAACTCTGCATATAAACGTTTAATAATATGACCGATTGTAAAAACATAAAACAAGCACATTAAGGAGGTACCGTAACATGTACACGACTTGCAAGAACCGTAAAAAAAGCCGTTTAGGACGAATTATATTTATGTTAACAGCTGCATTTGCCATAGTATCCGTAATAACTGCATCATTATTATTTACCGCAGGTACTACGGAAGGGAAAGAAGCTCTGACATATACAAAGTATTATTCAAGTATGACTGTGTCTGCTGATGATACATTGTGGGAGCTTGGTAAAAGATATTCCGGAGATCAGGAGTCCCAAAAGGAATACGCCGGCAACATAATGAAGCTTAATAATATGACTGATGATACTTTATATGAAGGCATGAATATCGTATATTATTATTACGTTGCGAGTGAATAATTAGTTTAAGATTAATATTTGAGTCGGTGAAGACTTCATACGGCTCATTTTTTAATGTAATCTAAAAAAATATGTCAAACAGGGACAGTCCCTTTTTGACACATTTTTAGATATATTTATTCGTTAAACTTGAATTTACCGAATAGATGTGTTATACTTTTACTATCTTAAATAAGGAGAATAACTGTATTATGGCTGAAACAACCGGCTCTACATACTCTCGCGAAGAAGAGATTAAAAACGCATTCAAGCTAAATCAACTACTTGATGCATTACCGAGATTTACCGTTGATTATTTTAACAGTCTTGAGTTTACAAAACAACCCCGTACAAAGATCGCTTACGCAAAGGATATAAAGGTTTTTTTTGAATATATCACCGGTGACGGAGGGACTTTGTCCGGCACACCGATAAGAGAAATTTCTATAGATGATTTTGATAAGATCACGGGCGATGATATATCTGACTATCTTCGTCACTGCAAAGCATATAAAAAGAACGGGACTATCAAAACTAACGGTGAACGCGCCATAAAGCGCAAGCTCTGCTCTCTCAGGGTTTTTTTCGGATATTATTACAGGAAAGGTAAGATCACATCCGATCCTTCGGTAATGGTTGATATGCCACAGATTCACGATAAAGCCATTATACGTATGGAGCCTAATGAGGTTGCCGAGTTTCTGGATAATGTTGAATCGGGAAACAAGCTCACCAAAGCTCAGCTGCGCTTTCATAACAAGCTTAAAGTCCGGGATCTTGCACTGCTCACTCTTATGCTCGGTACTGGTATCCGTGTGTCTGAGTGTGTCGGCCTTGATATAAATGATGTTGATTTTGATAATGCACGTATACGCGTTATCAGAAAAGGCGGATCTGAAAGCTTTGTATATTTCGGTGATGAAGTCGAGGACGCTCTTAAGGAATATATGATCGAAAGAAAGCATATTAAAACTCTTGAGCAAAATGAGCCTGCTTTGTTTATTTCTTCACAAGGAAAAAGGCTTGGCGTTAGATCAGTTGAAAAGCTCGTAAAAAAATATGCTTCTACGGTTACATCTGTGAAGCATATTACACCGCATAAGCTAAGAAGCACCTACGGTACCAATCTTTATCAGGAAAGCCATGATATTTACCTTGTAGCCGATGTTCTCGGTCACAAGGACGTTAATACTACCAGACGCCACTATGCGGATCAGGCTGAAGAAAACAAGCGCAGAGCCAGAAATATAGTCAGACTTCGTACCGATGAATAAAAAAAGTGTGTCAAACGGGGACAGTCCCTTTGTGTCAGTTCTGACACAAAGGGACTGTCCCCATCTTGACACATTTTTTTATTTATTCTTACGCGGCATAGATATCTCCACATTCAATCTTCTGCCGTTAACCAGGGCTCCGTTCATGTTTACTAAAACTGATTCTGAAACGCTTCTGTCCACCTCTACAAATGAGAACTTTTCCATTATATCGATATCATAGATTTGTCCATCGGAAGCTCCGCTTTGTATAAGCAGCTTCTTAAGGTGTCCGGGGCTGACCCTGTCCATACGACCGCAGTTAACAAACATACGCACAGAGCCGGCAGGAGACGCTTTACGCTTAGCTTTAGCTCCGCGGTCACTGCGCCCCTTGCCTTTCCCAAAGCTTTCAATCTCTTCAAGATCCTCTGTACCGCTCTCTCTGCAAAGGAAGGCTGCGGCTATATCAAGAATCGTGAAATCGTCGTCTGCTTCATCTATAAACTGCTGTATAGCTTCGGCATAAGGATTAAGATTGGTATGAGTGATAAGATCGGTAATGCCTGCCATGGTTTGGCGTATACGTACATTAGTGATCTCAGCAACATTAGGCACTGTTGTAAATTTAATGCGCGCCTTAGTATAGCGCATTATTTCATGAAGCCTGTACATCTCGCGACGTGACACAAGAGAATAAGAAACACCCTCTCTGTTAGCTCTTCCCGTACGCCCTATCCTGTGCACATAGTATTCCATATCCTCAGGAAGATCATAATTAAAAACAGCATCGACATCTCTTATATCAATACCACGCGCGGCTACATCCGTGGATATAAGAATCTCCACTCTTCCGCTTTTAAAAGCATTCATTACTCTGTCACGCTGCGACTGCTTCATATCTCCGTGCAGTCCCATAGCGTTATAGCCTCTGGCCGTCATCTCATGCGCAAGCTCGTCTGTTTTTCTTTTTGTATTGCAAAAAACCATAGACAGCTTAAAGTCATTAACATCTATAAGTCTTGCAAGGACATCGGTTTTCCTGTCCTGGGTAACTTCAAGATAGAACTGCTTTACGGATTTAACAGTGATCTCACTTTTAGTAACACGTATCTTTTCGGGCTTATTCAAATATCTGCCCGAGATATTAATTATTTCTCTGGGCATCGTAGCGCTGAAAAGAACGGTTTGCCTTTCCTCCGGAACCGACTTTAATATCTCATCGATATCCTCTGCAAATCCCATATCAAGCATAACATCAGCTTCATCAAGAACGAGCCTTTCAAGATGATCGAGTCTTACCGTGCGCCGCCTCATATGATCCATGAGACGCCCTGGAGTTGCCACTACTATCTGCGGCTTTTTCTTTAAGGCAAGTATCTGCCTGTCTATACTTTGTCCGCCGTAAATGGCTATAACCCTTATGCCCTTTTTATACTTTGTGAGACGTAAAAGCTCATTTGCCGTCTGAACAACAAGCTCTCTTGTAGGGCATAATATAAGTGAGCTTACAGATCTCTGTGACGGATCTGTTTTTTCTATTACAGGTATACCGAAGGAAGCTGTCTTCCCCGTTCCGGTAGGAGCCTGGGCAAGGATATCGTGCCCCTCAAGCATTACGGGAATCGAACAGCCCTGTACGGGAGTTGCTTCAACAAATTCCATATCCGCAAGAGCGCGTCTCATTTCTCCTGACAGCTCAAGCTCATCAAAAAGGACTGTTTTTTCTGTTTTTTGTGTATTTTCTTTAGCTGCACTCATTATCAGTCATCTTCCTTGTCTTCATCGTCATCATCATCATCAGAATCATCTTCATCAGAGTCGTCATCATCAGAATCCTCATCGTCAGAGTCGTCTATATCAGAATCCTCACCGTTTGCTTCCTCATCGCCTGATTCCGCTTCACCGGCATCGTCAGATTCTTCTTTCTCAGGTTCAGAAACTTCATTTTCTTTAGTTGCTTCTGTCTCCTGCCCTGTCTCGGCACTTTCATCATCATTATTTTCGGAAAGGTCTTCAGAAGCCTCATCCTTGTTGGCAAGAACCTCTTCAGTCTCAGCTCTTTCGGAGATCTTCACCTTCCCGGTATATAGCTCCTCAATTGCAATAGATAAAGGCTTCATATCATCAGTGTTACCTTCGATGAGCGGATTCCCCTTCTTCATGGTAAGATGCTGTGAGTCGGATATAACCGGTTCGGTACGGGCATCATTTTTTATCTGCTTTTCAATCTTATCAACGATCGATCTGGCATCAATAATCTGCTTAGCCCTGTCAGCCGTAGCCTTAACGATAGAATAACGGCTCTGCACTATAGGCGTGTCGCCCTCCTCCACGTCCTTGTTGATTCTTTCCATTAATTCAGTATAAGACGGATGTAACATTTATCTAACTCCTTTCATATATCAGGCAAATGTGCCTTTAAGTTCTTTTTCTATATTATCGATAAACACGGTGTTTCTCTTAGTGTTAAGTTTTTCTGCGCTGACTATGGTATCTATCTCCTTGCAGCATTTATCAAGGTCATCATTTATGACAAGATAATCGTATTTATAGGCAAACTCCACCTCTACTACCGCCCTGTAAAGACGTTCCTTTACAACGCTGTCGCTCTCAGAGCCACGACCTTTGAGCCGCCTTTCAAGCTCGGGAACATCAGGCGGAAGAAGGAAAATGAGTACGCAATCCGGGTAAAGCTTTTTGACGTCAAGCGCGCCCTGGATCTCTATCTCAAGGATAACATTTTTCCCTTCATCGAGCTTGTCCTCAACAAACTTACGCGGCGTGCCGTAGTAATTCTTAACGTAACAGGCGTGTTCTATGAGCTCGTTGTTTTCTATCATAAGCTCGAACTCTTCTGTTGTTTTAAAGAAATAATCAACACCGTCGCGCTCACCTTCTCTGGGGTCTCTCGTGGTCGCGGAAACAGAAACGGCGTATGAATCATCGAAATCTGTTAAAAGCTTATTTACTACCGTTCCCTTTCCGGTCCCCGAAAAGCCTGAAATGATCAAAAGAAGCCCTTTATCAGTCATAGAAAATCTCCTGTAAATCATTAAAGAAAATATCGTCATATTATAACAAATAATTAAAGAAAACTCAACATTTTTAAATTCTAAACTCAAAAAAACCCCCGTTAAGTTACTATTCAGCGATCATTATAGTGTGTCAAGATGGGTACAGTCACTTTGTCGATCTTTCAATTTTTTTTACATATATTACAACATAAAAAGTAATCAACCAACATTTTTAAGGACGTAATAATGTTAATTTCTACATTTTTAAGGATATTCCTGACGCAAAGGGACTGCCCCCGTTTTGACGCACTTTGGACTTAACGCTAAATAGTAAGCTCATCTGTTAATTCCTATGCTCTCCCCAACCGAAATGTACAAACTACTCTACCGGTACTATACATAAGAGGATGTGCGGATTATTTAACACATCCACATCTGTATCAGCGGATGTATAATCTGTTAAAGCGTAAGAACCGGTAAATCTGCATCATCTCTGAAAAAATCACACATATATACAGGCATGTAAATATATTTATCCACTACATTGATGTCACAGTTAGCTAATATATAGGCACATTCTACTTCATACTCCGGGTTTGAGACCACCTTGCTGATTGCCGAATGGATTGTATAATCCTTGCCGCTCTTCACCTCAACAGGCACAACATGAAAATTTTCTTCAATAAGAAAATCAAGTTCCCCAATACTTCTGCTGCTATAATACGAATCAAACCCATGACAATAAAGCGCTTGGGCAACTGCATTTTCATATACTCCACCTAAATTAACTTTATCGTCTCCGGCAAGAATACTCGCCTTCATGCTCCTTCCGTACTGACATGTAAGTAATCCGACATCTGATAAATACAATTTGAAGAAAGAGCTTTTTTTGTTTTGCTTAAGAGATACTCTCGGCTCTGTTGCGTTATATGTCGTAATCGTCACTCCGGCCGCACTTAACCAAAGAAAGCTGCTTTCTACACGTTCAAACTTTAATCCCTTCTTTATATCTGCAAAACTAAATCGTTTATTCTGTTTAAGAAGTTCGGACGGCACTAAATCATAAACAGAAATAAGCTTTAGCTTTTTCTCTTTTGCCTCGTACTTGGTAAAATCTTTCTTATAAAGCTCTATAATATTACTTTGAATCTCTGTAACTACGGAAATATTCCCCGTTTGAATATATTCCCTTACAGCATCCGGCATGCCTCCTACTACAAGAAATCTGCGAAAATGTTCCATCATTTTCGAATTAATAACATCACCAACAGCTTTTTTTTCAGCAAAGCATTTTTTAAGATAAAAAATGGTTTCGTCCGTTACTTTTGAAGCTCTTAAAAACTCCTCAAAATCAAGAGGAAACATTTTAATTTCATGAATATAACCTACGGGAGCAGATCGTAAATTTTGCAGCTCGATTCCGAGAAGAGAACCGCTGAGAACAAATTTAAATCTTCCGTCATCTACCCAGAATTTAATGCGCGTAACGATATCTGCGGATT
The DNA here is from genome assembly GCA_902784165.1 of uncultured Lachnospiraceae bacterium. Classification (GTDB taxonomy): domain Bacteria; phylum Bacillota; class Clostridia; order Lachnospirales; family Lachnospiraceae; genus UBA4285. The sequence continues at coordinate 40,415 of CACZTL010000043.1, forward strand.
CTTGAACTTCATCTATAAAGATAATTGATTTATGGGGCTTAAATATATAATTCGTAACAGCAGATATATTAATAACCAAGTCATCAACGCTTTGTGATTTTTCGATAAGAGGTATTATTTCAGGATTCTCTATCAGGTTAATCTCCAGGAAATCAGCTGAGCTGTCATGCAAACATTGCCTTATAGTATATGTTTTACCAACCTGTCGTGCTCCGCTTATAAGAAGCGCTTTATTTGAACCGTCAATCCAGGCTTTTATTCTTTTTTCAATTTTTCTTCTGATCATGGCGCAAACCTCCTTAATGCATAGTAAAACAATAACGCCACTTTTGCAAGAAAAACACAGAAGCTTTTGCCACTTTTGCACTCTTAATTGAATGACTTTCGCCACTTTTGTTAGGTGAGAGGGGGACGCTGCTTCTGAGACAGGGGGACGCTGCTTCTGTCTTTGGAACAGAACCATTCAAAATTGAAGAAATATACAAAACTATC
>CACZTL010000044.1 GCA_902784165.1 uncultured Lachnospiraceae bacterium
CGTGGCGGAATTGGCAGACGCCCGGGACTTAAAATCCCGTGGGTAGTAATACCCGTACCGGTTCGACCCCGGTCGCCGGCAGTTTTAGATATTACGTACGTGTAGCTCAGCTGGATAGAGCGTCTGGCTACGGACCAGAAGGTCGAGGGTTCGAATCCTTTCACGTACATTTTACCGGTTTTTACCGGTTTTTTTTATTATGTAAATTATCTGCATTTCTTTATTTAGTATGGCTTTTGGTTATATTATCTTAAATGCTTGTTTTATATAAGTTGCGGGTATATAATACTCTTAAGTAAATCATACAACATTGACATTATATTAACAATCATGTTTTTTTAAAAGGAGATTCAGATGAAAAAGAAGATTATTGTGCCTGTTGGCATAGTTACTTGTCTTTCTTTAGTTTCAGCTTCTGCTCTTTCCGGTTGTGATAATAATTCAACTGTGGCTGTATCTGTAAAAAATGTTGTTGATTTTAACTGGGATATTATCAACTCTTTTTATAATACTTTAGCGAAGAGTTTTACAGAAGAAAAGTTAAAAGAACAAAAGGAAAAAGAAAAGATATCTTCGGATGATGTAATCGAAAGTAAGCCTTCTTCTCAGGATATTCCTTCTGAACGTGTCGGTAATTCTCCTGTGGTTGATGAGTCTTCAAGCGGACAATCAGGTTTTGCCGGGAATAATGCACCACCTGCTGTCATCTATGAAACTGTTGCGCCCGAGAATACTGTCTTTACGCCTGAGATTATTTCAGTGGCAGTCCTTCCTTCTGATTCGGTAATATCAGATGTTGCCCGTGGAGATGTTACCGATAAAAGGAATTCTGCACTAACACAATCAAGCTCCGTAAATGTAAAAGCTTCTGTAACGGCTAAAACTGAAGTGAAAGACAACAAAGCTGAAGCAGTTAAGAACCTTGATTTAAATGCAGATGATAAATCTGTTGAAGAAGAGATGGGGACGATAATTCCTTCAGACGAGACTTCTCATGATGTTACTGTACCACCGGACAATCATGATTCTGATGATTTCGAAGACCCTGGTTCAGATCATGAGCATGAATTGATTCCGTATGATCCTGACGGCGGTGATAGTTCAGATGATCCTGTTGTCATGCCACATACAGTATATAAGGAGGTTATTGATAACAGCAGGACTACGACATATGCCGATAGTTTAGGAAATCCTGTATGTCATCTTACAAGCATTGGAACTGTTGACACCTTTGAGGACGGGATGCTTGTTTCAAGTGAAGGAGAGGAAAAAGCCGGAACTATAGAAGTGCATAATCTTCTCACTGATGAGATAAGCACATTTATGCCGGGAGAGCTTGAAGATCCACATGATTATGTCTGCGATATGTTTGATGATGAGGTATTTCCGGAGGGAAGGACGGTTGGACCTTCATTTGGTACATTCATAGAAGTTTTCGATAATAATTATGATTCATTCTACTCAGATTCGTTGGGGAATACCATTTGCAGGGTTCGTATTCATGACACGATCGATAAGTATGAAAATGATGTTTTAGTTTCATCTGAGAGCGAATATGAGGTAGGGACTATCGAGATTCATAATTTTGTTACCGATGAGAGATTTTTGTTTGAACCGGGCACTATGGATGACTATGAAGAATATGTCATGAAGATGTTTAACGGGGAGGCATATTATTCGGGATCGCTTATCGGACCTGCATATGCAGAACCCGGAGATGATGATGGTTATGCATATGAAGAGCCGGGGTATGATGACGGCTATGTTTATAATCCGGAGGATGACTCTGATTTCGAGTATAGTGACGATTCGGAAGTCTATTTTATATGTACTGTATGCGGTGAGATAATATGATTTTCCGGTGAAAGTACGGGTTTATATTACGGTTTATAGTATGGTTTTCTAAGCCGTGATTGCACGGGTGGAGTAAAATTTAATTTAGGTGCTCGACATGATGGAAAAGTGATGCTTAAGTGTTGCGTTCAGCATAATATAGTCTGTTATTGGCTGCATTGATTATGTTAATGTATATGCTGCGAAAAAGATTTTCCGCTCAATTAGCTGATTATTAAATATCAATAATTTTGTGATAATATTTCTAAAATATTTTTACAAAATTATTGTTTTTTAATTACAATTGTAGTATACTGTTTCAGGTTATATAAGATAACTATGGTATGAGATTTATGCGAAGCTTTTATTAGATTTAGAATTGAAATCATCGACACTTTAATTTATATCTGAATAGGAGAAGAACATGAAGAAGAAAATTTTTCTGCCCGCAGGAATTGCGGCTTGTCTGGCTGTAGGTATCATATCAAGCGTATCAGCCGCTGATAACACCGTTAACTCAGCCTCACTTAAAGATGTTATAGAATTTGATAATATCTTTTTTGATTCACTTACGGGAAACTTCGGTAAGTCAGAAGAGGTTTTACCTGTAGCTGAGCCTGAAACCGGGAGCGTAGCTACTGAGTCAGCTGAGCTTCCCGCAGTTGTTGCTGTTTCATTTGACGGCGAGGATGACTCTTATGTAGAGAGCGCACCTGAGGTTGAAACGGCTGGTGTTCGGGATGAAGCAAAAGAAACAGCTTCTTTACCGGTATCCGATACATCTGATCCTATGCAGGATTCAGAAGCAGTTAATGCTGAGTATCAGGCATATACAGGTGTTTCAGAAGAACAGTCTGACGTTACGGAAAAAGCTGCTGTAACAGAGGACGATATCGTTGAGTTGATTAATGATACCGTACAGACCACCGCAGTTACTCCGGATCACAGCTTTGATGCAAAAGAAATAAGTGATCTTGAAAATGAAGTAAAGCCGGTTACAGGTCAGTCACCTGATGATTTGGATGAAGAAAGTACTTCTGAAGTGGCTGTGGATGAGCAGGAAAAAGAAATTGAAACAGAGCACGAACATGTATGGAAGCCTGTTACCGAAACAGTTCATCATGATGCTGAAACGCATACAGAAGAGGTATTGATAAGCTGTTATGATAATAATAAAACATTCAGGTTTCTTAATTTAAACGGTGATGTTGTTTGTAACGTGCATATCCACGGAACGATTGAGGAATATGAAGGTGATGAGCTTATTTCTGCTGAAGGAGTAGAAACTGAGGGAGTAGTTGATATTTATAATGTTGTAACAGGTGAGAGGTTCAGTTTTGCGCCCGGAGAGTTAGAGTCTGTAAATGAATTTGTTTACGGAATGTTTGATGATGAGCTTATTATAGAAGGTCTTTTAGGTCCTGCTTGGTGTAGAGTTGAAGAAAAAGAAATTATTGACAAGGAAGCCTATGATGAAGAAGTGATTACAGGTTATGTATGTGATTGCGGAGAGCATAAAGACTTATAATACCTTTTTACTGACGAAAAATATTATTTATTTTTTAGTGGGATGATGTCTTACCTGATGTGCCCCTCTAAGCAGGATTTCATATATCAGTGTCCTGCTTGTGTGAGCATATCAACCCCGGCATCATCCTCGTTTTTTATAACAAAATCTTTACTCATAATGATAGGGCTTGCGAAAGTGTGTCAAATGGGGACAGTCCCTTTGTGTCAGTTCTGACACAAAGGGACTGTCCCCATTTGACACATTTTCGCAAGCCTGACTCAAAGGGTATTGCGTTTTTTTTCTTACCCGTACATAAAGTTTTAAGAATTTATTTCCTATTAAAATATTGAAATCTTTCTTCATATAATATAGAATGGTCTAATGCCTGTAATTATACAGATTGTTTTTGTTGCTATCTAAAGGTAAGTGACAGGAGGACATTATGGTACAGACGGTTTTTATACTGTCTTTGATAGTGCTTGTGTACGGTGGATATTTTGCCGTAACAGGTCTTTTTGCATTCGTAAAAAATAAAACACATATAGGTTCATTTCAGGCGTCGACAAAATTTGCGGTGCTTATACCTGCCAGAAATGAAGGCTCGGTTATAGGTGATCTGTTAAAAAGTCTGAATGATCAGGATTACCCACGAGAGCTTTATGATGTATACGCCGTTATCAATAACTGCACTGACGAAACAAGGCAAAGGGCCTTGGAGTACGGGGCACGGATAATTGATTGTGAAGGGATGATTAAGTGTAAGGGTGATGTTTTAAAATACGCATTTAAAACCCTTGAAGCTTCTTCACATGATGCTTATGTTATCTTTGATGCGGATAATGTAGTTCATCCGGGATTCCTGAGAGCCATGAATAACGTGTACGCGAGCGGACATAAGGTGGGACAGGGTCGAAAGGATTCAAAGAACATGGGTGATAACTGGATATCTGCCAGCTATTCTCTGTTTTATAACCTCCAGAATTTCTTTTATAACAGAGCCAGAACCCGTATAGGAGCCGCAGCTACTATAAACGGAACAGGCTTTATGGTAGCTAAAGAGGTTGTAAAAGACGGTTTTAATCCCAAAACGGTTACTGAGGATATAGAGCTTGCTCTCATATCACTTTTGAAAGGATATAAGGTAGTATATACTGATGAAGCTGTGACATATGATGAGCAGCCGACAGACTTCCGTACGGCATGGCACCAGAGGAAGAGGTGGTCGAGAGGAATCATCCAGTGTCTTATAAGGTATTCCGGTCCGTTGTTTAAGCGATTTATAACAAAAAGAGATTTTTCCGGACTTGATAAGATCCTGTTTACAGTCTCGCCCATTATGCAGATTTTTGCTCTTATACCGACCGTAATGACAGTAGTTATATTTACCGGAGGCTTTGCAAGGGGATTTGTGATAAACAGCATGATGTTCTCGACGGTTGCCGGACTTATAATAGGCTATGTAATCACTGTAGGTATGTGCATTTTTACTATGTGGCGGTATCGCCAGAGCATAAAAGAAGGTATGTCAGGCGTGTTTATGTTTATGATATTTATGCTCACCTGGATTCCGATTAATATGTGCTGCCACTTAAGAAAAAATCATACATGGGTACCCGTTAAGCATTGCAGAAGCGTGAACCTGGATGAACTTATAGCAAGATAGTCAGATTTCTTTAAAAAAATTAATACAGTCTTCGGGGCGGGGTGAAATTCCCCACCGGCGGTGTTTCTGCTTTGTAAATGTAACATTTGCAAAGCAGATGAGCCCGCAAGCCGGAACGGTCCGGCACGACACGGTGAGATTCCGTGGCCGACGGTCATAGTCCGGATGAGAGAAGATTTTTTTCGCCCCTTTTATAAGGGGTTTTTTATATTTATTAAGTGTGTCAGATGGGGACAGTCCCTTTGTGTCAGTCCTGACACAAAGGGACTGTCCCCAAGCTGACACACTTTACCATAAGGGCTTATGAATATGGATAACAGTGAATTTAAAAAATATATGAAACACGCCATCCGGCTGGCTAAAAAAGGTACAGGTCGTACGCTACCCAATCCGCTTGTCGGTGCTCTCATAGTTAAGGACAGACGTATCATAGGTGAAGGCTATCACGAGAATTACGGAGGGCTCCATGCAGAGAGAAATGCTTTAGCAAATGCGAGCGAGGATGTGCGCGGAGCGGACATGTACGTTACGCTTGAACCGTGCGCGCATCACGGAAAAACCCCACCCTGTACGGAAGCAATAATTGAAAGCGGGATCAGAAGGGTATTTATAGGCTCGGAAGATCCTAACCCAAAGGTCAGCGGAAGAGGAATAAAGGTTTTAGAGGATGCAGGTATTGAGGTTCACACAGGCATTCTTAAGGAAGAGTGTGATGAAATAAATCGTATTTTTTTCCGATATATCACATCCGGAAAACCTTATCTTATGATGAAGTACGCTATGAGCGCTGATGGTAAGATCGCTACACATACGGGTGATTCCAAATGGATTTCTTCAGACAGATCGCGTGAATTGGTTCATCAAATGCGAAATGAGTATCCGGCAATCATGGCAGGCATTGGAACAGTTCTTAAGGATGATCCGAGGCTAACATGCAGGATAAGTGACGGCACAGATCCGTTGAGGATCATTTGCGACAGCAGTCTGAGACTTCCTCTCACAAGCAGCCTCGTTGCAACTGCCAGAGAGGCACCTGTATTTGCAGTGTGTGCCTGCCGAGGATATGATAACGGCATTTTGGCAAAGGCTGTTCTTACAAAAGAGGACAGAGGAAACTACATCAAAAGATACGACAGGCTTGTGACAGATATACCGGCGCCCCTGACGGACGGTCTAAATCAAGACATTTCGGAAAGGATGGATAAGCTTTCTGAGCATGGCGTAGGCATCATAAATGCGTGCGGAAAGGACGGAAAAACAGACATAAATGAGCTTATGCGGATACTGGGACGATCCGGAGTTGCGGGAGTTTTGCTTGAGGGGGGAGGCGAGCTGAATTTTTCGGCACTTGAGGTCGGAGCAGTCTCTGAGGTAAATGTATTTGTCGGATCTAAGCTGATCGGAGGTCAGGCAAAGACGCCTGTCGGCGGTGAGGGAGCAGAGCATATGGCTGATGCTTTTAAGCTTAAGCTGGCCGGCTGCAGTATTGAAGGAGACGATGTATGGTTGAAGTATTATATGCAAGACTGACACGCCGCTTGCCTATCGAAGGTTTATTTGAAGTCAGACATTAACAAAGCTACCGCTAAGTGTGTCAAGCGGGGACAGTCCCTTTGTGTCAAAATGTGACACAAAGGGACTGCCCAACTTGACACACATAGCGGTAATATCAGAAAAAGAGGTGACATATGTTCACAGGAATAGTAGAGGAAACAGGTTGCGTTGAGAGACTTGATATCTCAGGACACTCCGGGAAGATAAGGATAAAAGCAAAAAAAGTGCTTGAAGGCACCGATATAGGCGACAGTATAGCTGTAAACGGCATTTGCCTGACCGTGGTCACCATGGATGATTACGGGTTCAGTGCGGATGTCATGACCGAAACGGTGAGGAGAAGCTCTCTGTCATTATGCAAGCCCGGCACTCTCGTGAACCTTGAAAGAGCTATGGCGCTTGGAGATCGCTTCGGCGGTCATATCGTTTCCGGACACATCGACGGCACGGGGATCATAGCCGATATGAAGCGAGATGAAAATGCCGTGCGCGTGCGTATCAAGGCACCGCAGGATATACTTAAGCTTATAGTTGAAAAAGGTTCAATAGCCATTGACGGAATAAGTCTTACCGTAGCGGGGCTTGACGATACTTCATTTGAGGTTTCGCTCATACCTCATACCGGGGAAGAAACTACATTACTTAAGAAAAAGGCCGGAGAGCTTGTAAATCTTGAGAATGACGTTATAGGGAAATATGTGGAGAGGCTTATGAGCGGCTCTGAAGGGGAAGGTGTAAAGAATAAAAACGGCAGTGAAGACAGATCCCCGGGCGGCAGAGTATTTGACCTTAATTATCTGGAAGAGCACGGATTTTAATATGTCAAGCGGCGGGAAGTGTGTCAGTTGTGGACACATTTGGTCTGTCCACAACTGACACACTTTGACACGAAATAAAACAAAGCAGGTGAAGATATGAATAATAATGATTTTAAATATAACACAATAGAAGAGGCGCTCGCAGCGCTTCGCGCCGGCAGGATAATCCTTGTCACGGATGATGAGGACAGGGAAAATGAAGGAGATATGATATGCGCGGCGGAGTTTGCGACTACGGAAAACATCAATTTCATGGCTACCCATGCAAAAGGACTTATCTGTACTCCGATGAGTATTGATACGGCAAACCGTCTCGGACTGCCGCCTATGGTATCGGAGAATACGGACAATCATCAGACGGCATTTACAGTGTCTGTTGATCATGTAGAAACTACTACGGGTATATCAGCTGCGGAGCGTTCATTTACAATGATGAAATGTGCTGATGAGAGTACTTCTCCGACGGATCTGAGGCGTCCGGGGCATGTGTTTCCGCTGGTAGCGCGCTACGGAGGCGTGCTTACAAGGAACGGTCACACTGAAGCTACGGTAGATCTTTGTCGTCTGGCAGGTCTGAAGGAGTGCGGAGTATGCTGTGAAGTGATGGCGGACGATGGAACCATGATGCGCGCTCCGGAACTTCAAAAAATGGCAAAAGAGCATGATCTCGTTTTTATCACTATAAAGCAGCTTCAGGAGTATTGCCGCATACATGAGAAACATGTTATAAAAGAGGCTGAGGCGCATTTACCGACCAAACACGGGGATTTTCAGATGTTTGGATTTGTAAATGATATTACCGGTGAGCATCATGTTGCGCTTGTGAAGGGCGATATAGGCGACGGGGAAAATGTGCTTTGCCGTGTCCACTCCGAGTGTCTGACCGGTGATACCTTCGGATCTCTCAGGTGCGACTGCGGTGAGCAGCTTGCAAGATCCATGGAAGCCGTCGAAAAGGAAGGCCGCGGCATCATTCTTTATATGCGCCAGGAAGGCAGAGGCATAGGGCTTATCAATAAGATAAAGGCCTACGCGCTTCAGGAGCAGGGTATGGACACCGTCGAGGCCAATGTAGCGCTTGGTTTTCCGCCGGATATGCGTGAATACTGGGTAGGCGCGCAGATCCTAAAGGAGCTGGGAGTTAAGTCGTTAAGACTTCTTACGAATAATCCTGATAAGCTGTATGCGTTGTCTGATTTCGGTCTTGAGATAAGGAACAGGGTACCGATCGAGATAGCGCCGCAGAAGTTTGATATAAGATATCTTAAGACTAAAAAGACGAAGATGGGGCATATATTGCCGGGGGTGGAGTAAGTGTGTCAGTCGGAGACAGTCCAAGTGTGTCATTCGGGGACAGTCCCTTTGTGTCAAAAGGGGATAGCCCCTTTTGACACAAAGGGACTGTCCCCGGATGACACATTCGATAAATCAGTTACAAATATATAACAAGGAGAAAAAGATGAATAACGCAAATATCATAGAAGGCAAGGTAGTAGCAAAAAAGAACATGAAGGTAGGCATTGTTGCCTCACGTTTTAATGAGTTTATCACGGCGAAGCTCTTGGGAGGCGCGATAGACGGTCTTGTACGTCACGGTGTAGAAGAGAAAAACATAACAACAGCATGGATTCCGGGTGCGTTTGAAATACCCGTTATCGCTAAGAAGATGGCAGAAACAAAAAAGTACGATGCAGTCATCTGTGTGGGAGCGGTTATAAGGGGATCAACCACACATTATGATTACGTGTGCAACGAAGTATCAAAAGGGATCGCTCATGTGTCATTAGAAACAGGAGTTCCCGTACTTTTCGGGATACTTACAACCGAGAATATCGAGCAGGCTATAGAGCGCGCCGGAAGCAAGGCGGGCAACAAGGGATACGACTGCGCACTTTCAGCTATAGAGATGGTAAATGTTATAGATCAGCTTTAAGGAGCATTTTATGGCTGAGAGGTCTTACAAATTTGAATGCCTTAATTCCAATATACTCAAGCTGATAGCACTCGTAACCATGACCGTGGATCATACGGGAGTGATCCTGTTTCCGAGACTTGAGATACTGCGCATCATAGGACGTATCGCATTTCCGATATTTGCATATATGATAGCTGAAGGGTGCTTTTATACTAAGCACAAAAAGCGTTATCTCGGTGAGATGCTTGCCATCGGAGCGTTATGTCAGGTGTTTTATTTTATATTTGATCACAGCTTTTATATGTGCATAATGATCACATTTTCATTGTCCGTGATGATCATCTTTTCTATACAGTGGGCAAGGAAAAAGGATAGCTTAGCGGCGTGGATCCTTCCCTTTGCGCTGATAGCAGGGGCATATATCGTATCTGTCACTATCCCCGGTTTAGTAGGGGAAAATGTTTTTGCGATAGACTACGGCTTCATAGGCATTATGATACCGGTGTTTTTGTTTCTGGCGCAAAAAAAATGGATCAAGCTGCCGGTGCTTGCGGGGGAGCTTCTTCTTCTCGGACTTGCCACGCCCAATTCCGTGCAAATGTGGGCCTTTCTTGCACTTATACCGCTCGCCTTCTATAACGGAAAGAGAGGGCGATTGCGTATAGGGCAGCTGTTTTACGTGTATTATCCGCTGCATCTTGGGGTTTTGTGGGGGATAAGTTACATTCGGTAAAAAGGTACATCTGTATGAAAAAAATATTGGAATTATTCTTAACATTTGCAAAAATCGGATTATTTACCTTTGGCGGCGGCTATGCGATGATTTCAATCATTGAGAATACCTGTGTCGAAAAGAAAAAGTGGATAACGGATGATGAGATGGCATCGATCACGGTAATCGCAGAGTCAACCCCCGGGCCGATATCCATCAACTGTTCTACATACGTAGGCTATAAGCAAAAGGGAGTGGCAGGTGCCGTCGCGGCGACGTTCGGCATGGTACTGCCTTCTTTTTGTATTATCTTTCTGATATCAGCATTTCTCGACAATTTCCTTGAGATTACCTGGGTTGCCAATGCCTTCAAGGGGATAAAGATCGCGGTCGGTATACTGATCACGGATGTTGCGATAAAGATGATACGGAAAATGGAAAAAAAGCCGCTTCCGCTGATGATCATGATTTCATCAATTGCAGTAATGCTTTTGGTTGATATATTCTCAGTCAGACTGTCGACTATAATAGTGATGCTTGCGGCAGGCTCCGTTTCTCTTATCGTCTACCTTGTACGCCGCCGCTTAGCGAACGGAGGTGTAAAATGATCTGGCTTGAGTTATTTTTAGGATTCTTAAGAGTAGGAGCATTTTCCTTCGGCGGAGCTTACGGCGCAATTCCGCTTATACGTGATGTGGTCATATCCTACGGCTGGATGGATGATGAGGTCTTAAGCTACATGATCGCGGTAAGCGAGAGCACCCCCGGTCCTATCATGGTAAATGTTGCGACATATATAGGCAACACGCAGGGAGGACTGCCCGGCGCCATCCTCGCGACGGCAGCCGTAGTGCTTCCGGCATTTGTCATAATCCTTCTTATTATGAGATTTATGAAAAATGCGATGAAAAACAGGTACGTCCAAGCTGTGCTTGGCGGGCTTAAAGCCTGTATCATAGGAATAATCCTTGCGACAGGCGTGTTCATGATGCTTGAAAACTGTATCGGAAGTGTAAATGCGGTAAGCTTCGACTACAGGGCGCTGATACTGACAGGGATACTTGCGGCTGTATATATAGGAGCTCGAAAGCTTAGAAAGGGCGGTATGTCGCCTATACTTTTGATCGCTATAGCGGCAGCTGTGGGAGTAATAATATACAGATAAAAAAATAGAGGTATATATGAAAGGTACGGATTTAAGGAACATTTTGAACAGGATAGATCACAAGGGCTATCCTGCTTATAAGGACACAAAGGGAAGCTATGATTTCGGAAAGTACACGCTTAACATCGACCATGTCCAGGGCGATCCTTTTGCTTCTCCGTCAAGGCTTTCTGTAAATGTAAGGGGAAGCGTGGCGGGTTTTGATCCGCAGCTTTATAATAAAAAGCACAGGCGTATTGCGCTGCAGGACCATATACTGCGCCGGTTTTTTGAAGTTATCGCTGATTTCACATTTAGAGCAAAAGGATCAGGTAAAAGCGGTCTTATCAGCGTAAGCCGGCCGTCGCAGGAGATTTTTGAAAGGTCGGCGGTGAGGATAGACGAAGTGGACGGCTCAGTTACGGTTCGCTTCAGGGTAGGCTTTCCCGCAAGAGGAAGAACAGTAATTTCGGGTGAGCTGATAAAGATATTATTTGATTTCCTGCCCGAATGTGTGGAGAAATCCTTATTTTCCGCAGCATATCCCGAGGGTGAGCTAAAAAGCATCTGTGACCTTGCCGATGATCAGTTATTTATCAGAGAAGAGCTTACTAAGCGCGGACTTAAGGCATTTGTTGCAGACGGATCGGTGCTTCCGAGGGAGAGCGGCATTTCACAAAAACCCATGAAGGGCGCTGTTGCTTTCAGAAGTCCGGAATCGACGGCTGTTACATTTGAACTTCCGCATAAGGGGATCCTGCGCGGTATGGGTATTCCGGAGGGTATTACCCTGATCGTTGGCGGCGGTTATCACGGAAAGTCTACGCTTCTTAAGGCGCTGGAGCTTGGGGTTTATAACCATATAAGGGATGACGGGCGTGAGTATGTGATTACGGACGCATCAGCTGTCAAGTTGCGGGCGGAAGACGGCAGAAGCGTACAAAATACGGATATTTCCATGTTTATCAGAAATCTGCCAAACGGCAGGGATACCATACATTTTTCAACAGAGGACGCAAGCGGTTCTACTTCCCAGGCTGCCTGTACGGTTGAAGCTATCGAGGCGGGAGCGGGACTTTTTCTTATTGACGAGGATACTTCCGCTACCAACTTTATGATATGCGATGAGCTTATGCAGAAGGTGGTACACAGAGACGAGGAGCCGATAATACCGTTTATAGGAAGAGTCAGGGAGCTTTATGAAAAGAAGAAGATATCTACAATCATAGTTGCGGGAAGCTCAGGCTCCTATTTTTACGAAGCGGATCTGATCATACAGATGAAGCAGTATGAGCCGTTTGATATTACTGATGAGGCAAAGAGGCAGGCCGAAAGCTTCGGGGAAAGGACGCATGCGGAAAGTGCATTTGAGGGAAATGAAGCAAAACGTATAGTTAAGGTAAGCAGGTCGATAACCGGAGGCGACAGGATAAAGACAAAGGTCCATGGTACGGACGGTTTTTCCGTAAACAAGGAAGAAGTAGAGCTGCGTTATGTAGAACAGCTCACAGATCCGGAGCAGACAAATGCCATTTGTACCATTCTGTTATACATGATGAAAAACGAATTTGACGGAAGAAGAGAAATCAGGGAATGTGTAGAGGAGCTTTATGAAATGCTTGAAAAGCAGTCGTTTTCAGCGGTAAATGCAGCTAAAGAGGATGGTCTTGCTATGCCGCGCAAGCAGGAAATCTATGCGGCGCTAAACAGGTGCAGGGGGTTGATAACTATTCATGCCTGATTACGATGACACAAAGGGATAGAGGTTTTTTATGAAATATGTTATTTTGTCGATCGCAGCGATAGCTGCACTATTCGGACTAATCTTTCTTGTCACAGGTCTGATCAGAAGGAAGCTTAAAAAAAGCCGCCGATAGGTGTGCATATACTGATAAGTGTAGCAATGGGACTGGCGGCGTTAGGAGTGGCCTTCCTTGTGTTTGTAAATATTCATTACCCGGCAGATGCGGAAGCGCGGAGGATAATAGATGATCAGGGGAGCGTAAATGGTCACATTTGCCTGAATAAGGATATGAGCCTGTCGCCGGCAGAATGGGCTTATACCATAGCACACTGCATGCTTCATAATGTTTTCGGGCATTTCGATGGTGAGAAAATGCCGGGATATGAAAAAAAGACGTTGACGATATTGAAAAAGTTGCACAGGCAAATGTCATCGCTACCATCATAGATGGTGAGGAAGAAGCTTAAAGCTTACATCCGTCAGGTCCGCATATGTGTGTATTGCTCTCTGAAACTTCCGGCGTCGCTTCCATTATATACCTTTTGAAATGCTCCTTTTGTCCGGTGCCGTATACCTGCTTGTCGTTTATCTCGAAATAGGGAACACCGGTCACGCCTTTGGCGTAGGCTGCCTTTTCGTCCTCAATAACCTCCTGTGCATACATATAAGAATCAAACATTTCCCTGATTTTGCTTTCCTCAAGACCGTTCTGTACCCCTATTTCAGTAAGAATGTCTCTGTCGGATAAAATGAGATTATCTGCAAAATACGCTTTAAACAGCGCCTCTATGACTTTTTCGGCTGTACCCTGATCCTTTGTATAAGCAAGCTTTACAAGCCTGTGAGCATCTGCCGTATTGGTGGATTTTGTACCGGCATAGTTGAACTCAAGACCTTCTCTCTGCCCGAGCGAAGATATTTTTTCAACCTGATGCGCTGCAAGCATAGGTGACATCCTGTACTTTTTTGCAAATCTTGTTACGGTATCTGACTCGGGCAGCGCTTTCGCATCCGGATCCAGACGAAAAGCGCGCATCTGAAGAGTCACGGGTTCGTTTAGAGAGCCTTCCTCAGTTAATGCCTTTATAGCTTTTTTAAGCCTCGTTTTACCTATATAACAATACGGACATGCGAAATCCGACCAATATACTATGTTCATCTTACTCACCTCTTAGTCTTTTTATTTGTTTAAATGTGCAGAAAGAAGTGTTCGTATTGAATCAAGGCACGGAAAACAAATATAGAACACGTTCTATTGAAAGTATATTACTGTTGTGATAATATGTCAATATATTAGAACGTGTTTTATTTAATAATAGATTCACACAGGAGAAAATATGGCATCTGATATAGGCAGACCCCGAAAAGCAAGTAATAGCGCCGATACAAAGAAAAGACTTACCCGTGCAGCGGCAGAGCTGATATCTTCCGGAGGAATACAGGCTGTAACTGTAAGAAACGTGGTCAGACGTTCAGGGCTTTCTACAGGTACTTTTTATCATCATTTTGCTAATAAAGATGACCTTCTTATGTATTTCGTAAAGACTGAGTCATTTTGCGACAAAAAGCTCAAAAGTCCGATAAAAAACATCAGTGACCGCATTATCGAGCTGTATATGTGCCTTATTGACAGATATAAAGAGCTCGGTCTTGATTTTATGAAATGCTTTTATACCACGGATAATAAGGCGCTGTGCGCATACATGGGCGAAGAAACAGGAGAGTTTTTGCCGGATACCGTAATGTTTCGCTGTGAAGAAGAAATTAAAAAAGCAATAGCAGCAGGTATCCTTAAGCCTGAAACGGATGCGCACCTGATCAGCCGGGATATATGCACTATTGTCAAAGGCTGCGTGTTTGAATGGTGCCTGTCAGACGGCAGTACAGATCTTTGTAAATGTATGAAGCGCATACTTAAAAATTATTTTACTCCGTTGACGCACCGAACCGTCTGATACCACTTGAAAAGGCTGGGGTACTTTTTAATTCGGAAGACAGAGGGACGTTGCTTTTAAGACAGAGGGACGTTGCTTTTGAGCTGTCAAGTAAAAAAGCTTGACAGCTCTTTTTGTTTTTGCTATTATCTCCTTCGGTGATTTCATTATGGACAAGATCTACGAGCAGACACTTTTATATGATTTTTACGGAGAGCTCTTAAATGAGCATCAGAAAAATGTTTTTGAAGACGCCGTGTTTAACGATCTTTCGCTCAGTGAAGTTGCTGAGGTTCACGGTATTACACGGCAGGCGGCGCATGACCTTATACGCAGGGTGACAAAGACTCTTCAAGGATATGAGGAAAAGCTTCATATGATAGGGCGCTTTAAGCGGATAGAGGAGATTGCAGCTAAGATAAAAGAGCTTGCGGGGGACACCGCCGGTAATCGCCGACTGTCGGAAATAAGAAAATGTGCTGATGACATACACAGTGTTATGAACTCGTAAGGGGAGGTGGCATATGGCTTTTGACAGTCTTTCGGAAAAACTGCAAAATGTTTTCAAGAAGCTGAGAGGAAAGGGTCGTCTTTCGGAGTCGGATGTTAAGGAAGCCGTCAAGGAAGTAAAGATCGCTCTTCTTGAAGCTGATGTTAACTTCAAGGTAGTAAAAAATTTTGTTAACACCATACAGGAAAAGGCGGTAGGCGAGGACGTTATGAAATCGCTTACCCCCGGACAGATGGTTATCAAGATAGTTAACGAAGAGCTTACCGATCTGATGGGCTCTGAAAAGACCGATATTACTTTCCGCACCGACGGAAATCCCACGCATATCATGATGGCGGGTCTTCAGGGTTCAGGTAAGACGACGACCGCGGCCAAGCTTGCCGGAAAGTTTCGTGATAGCGGCAGACGTCCGCTGCTTGTTGCCTGTGACGTTTACCGCCCGGCCGCAGTTGAGCAGTTGAAGGTAAATGGTGAAAAACTCGGCATTCCGGTGTTTTCGATGGGTACGGATGTTGATCCGGTAGAGATAGCCAAGGCGGCTGTGCAGCATGCCTCAGAGAACCGGAATAACGTCATTATCTTCGATACGGCAGGTCGTCTTCACATAGATGAAGAGATGATGGATGAGATCATCCGTATCAAGGATGAGGTGGGCGTAGACGAAACAGTTCTGGTGGTCGATGCCATGACAGGTCAGGACGCTGTAAATGTCGCCAAGACATTTGACGAGAAGGTCGGCATCGACGGTGTCGTGCTTACCAAGATGGACGGTGATACCCGAGGCGGTGCTGCCCTTTCGGTAAAGGCGGTGACGGGACGCCCCATACTGTATGTCGGTATGGGAGAGAAGCTTTCGGACTTAGAGGAGTTTTATCCCGACCGTATGGCTTCAAGGATCCTCGGAATGGGTGATGTGCTTACGCTCATTGAAAAAGCCCAGGAGGAGATAGACGAGGAAGAGGCCCGGAAGATGACGGAGAAGATCCGTAAGGAGGGCTTTGACTTTAACGATTACTTAAGCTCCATGAAACAGCTCAGGAAGCTTGGCGGAATCACTAAGTTTATGGGTATGCTTCCCGGAGTAGGAAGTAAGCTGAAAGGTCTTGAGCTTGATAATGAGGAAACGGAAATTACCTTAAACAGAAACGAGGCTATCATCTTCTCCATGACCCCCAAGGAGAGAGAAAATCCCGAGATACTTAATCCTTCGAGAAAGAAACGTATCGCCGGAGGAGCAGGTGTGGATATAAGCGAGGTGAACAGGCTGGTTAAGCAGTTTGAGCAGGCCAGAAAGACCATGAAGCAGATGCCCGGACTTATGAAGGGCAAGGGCGCGAAGAGGGGGCTGTTCGGGAAGATGCCTTTCTGAATAAAGAGTAGTGTGACACACTAAACAGTTATAAAGTGTATAACGGACGGATAACATATCCGGCCGGCCCAATATATTCAATATATTATTTAACAAAGGAGTAGAAAATGGTTAAGATCAGATTAAAGAGATTAGGTGCTAAGAAAAAGCCTTTTTACAGGGTTGTTGTTGCCGATTCCAGGTCTCCCAGAAACGGCAGCTTTATCGAGGAGATAGGAGTTTATGATCCCAACATCGAGCCTGCAAGGTTTGAGGTTGACGGAGAGAAGGCTAAGAAGTGGCTCGGAAACGGCGCTCAGCCTACAGAGACTGTTGCAAGACTGTTTAAGGCTGCAGGCATAGAGAAATAATTAAAGAGGATTTCATTACATGGAACAGTTGGTGGAGATCATCGCAAAAAATCTGGTAAGCGATCCCGAAAGCGTTTCAGTGGAGACAGTCACGGAGGGTGAAAAGAGGATTATCATCCTTAGGACTGCGCCTGAGGATGCGGGACGTGTGATCGGAAAGGGCGGAAAGCTTGCAAAAGCCATAAGAGTGCTTGCTGAAGCTGCCGCACCTGAGGATGCCAAGGAAGTCAGGGTGCGTATCGATGGCTGAAAAGGATATAGTTTTTTGCGCAGACAAGGCGCTTAGGATAGGTGTTGTGGTTACGACTCACGCCTTAAAGGGAGAGCTTAAGATATTCCCGACTACAGATGATCCGAAGAGATTTGATGATCTTAAAAGATGCTTTGTTAAGACCCGTGACGGCGTGCATATGTTAGAGCCGGAGAAGGTAAGATATTTTAAGCAGTTTGTCATCATCAAGTTTAAAGGCTACGATAACATAAATGACGTGCTTACATTTGTGAAAAAGGATATTCTGATAAACAGAGAGGATGCCGTAGAGCTTGAAGAAGGCGAGTATTTTATCTGTGATCTGGTCGGAAATACTGTCATGACAGACACGGGTGAGAGACTTGGTATCCTTGCAGATGTCATCACATCAGCTGCGAACAATGTATACATAGTAAAGAGAGATGACGGTAAAGAGCTTCTTATACCCGTCATCCCCGATTGTATAGTCGGACATGATACGGAAAGTAAGATCACTACAGTGCATCTTCTTGACGGATTGTTGGATCTGTGATTTTTGTAAATGTTATTTTTCACAGATATAACGGCAAACAGTAACAAACAAGAAAATTTAAAAAAAGATACCTTATCAATTGGAGGTAAATTAAAAATGGATTATATTTCTGAGATAGAAAAGGCCCAGATGAAATCCGAGGTTCCGGAGTTTCGCGTGGGTGATACAGTAAAGGTATCAAACAGGATCAAGGAGGGTAACAGAGAAAGAACCCAGATATTCGAGGGAACTGTTATCAAGATTCAGGGAACAGGCGTGCGCAAGACATTTACAGTAAGAAAGCTTTCAAACGGCGTCGGCGTTGAGAAGACATTCCCCATTCATTCCCCTAATGTAGAGGGAGTTGCAGTCGTAAGACAGGGTAAGGTCAGAAGAGCTAAGCTTTACTACTTACGCGAGAGAACAGGTAAGTCCGCTCGTGTTAAGGCGCTTGTAAAGTAAGAAATATTCAAAATAAAAAGCAGACCTGGCAAATGTCCGGTCTGTTTTTTTGCGGCGCGAGGGAAGTGTGTCAAATGGGGACAGTCCCTTTGTGTCAAAAGGGACTGTCCCCATTTGACACACTGTTTTTATTGCTGTTTAATTGTAAAATGCAAAGATTTTTTCTGATAGGTATTATAGTTGACAAATACGCTTCATATTCATACAATTTCTCTTGAATATTGTAATAAAGTTTTCTTTTACATAAGGAGTTTCAGAGGTAATGGCTAACAATTATCAGTGGTTTCCCGGACATATGGCGAAAGCTCTCAGGGCTATGCGTGAGGATATAAAGCTTGTCGATGTGCTTATAGAACTTGTGGATGCAAGGGCGCCCATAAGTACGGGGAATCCAAGTATACAAGAGCTTGCAGAGGGCAAGATTCATATCGTAGTCCTGAATAAAAAGGATATGGCTGACCCGGAGGTTACCAAGGAATGGCTTGATTTCTTCAGAGGAAACGGAATGCTTGCGGCAGCGGTGGATTCCAAGAAAAAGAATGAGGTTACAAGTGTTGAGAATCTGCTTACGAAGCTTGCCAGGGATGAGTTTAAGGAGTCTGATGCCCGCTTCGAAGCGGCAGTGAGGGCGGCAGGCGGCGATCCCGGTAAAAGAAATGTACGCATCATGGTGACGGGCATACCGAATGTTGGCAAGTCTACCTTTATCAATACATTTGCAGGAAGAGCAAGCGCAAAGACCGGGAATAAACCCGGAGTGACGAGGGGTAAGCAGTGGATCAGGTTAAAAAGCGGAAATGATCTTTTAGATACACCGGGGGTACTTTATGTGAAGCCTCTCAGTGAGGAATCGGGCATGAGACTGGCTTTCCTGGGCTCGCTCAATGATAATAACTTAAGCATGGATGAGCTCGCGCTGGATTTTGTGAAGTGGTGCATAGAGGCTTATCCGGGCTGCCTTGCTTCAAAATACGGGATAGAAGAGACAGAAGGTCTTGAGACCATGGAAGCGATCGGAGCAAAAAGAGGATGCTTAAAAAAAGGCGGAGTTATCGATTATGAGAGGGCAGCGGGGATCATTATAGATGATTTCAGAAATGCAAGGATAGGAAGGCTGTCGCTGGAAAGACCGGAATAAAGAATTTGCTTTTTATATTTATATTTGCTATAATTTCCTGTAAAGAAAGACACTACCAAGCAGCTTGGTTAGTCCTTTCGGATTTGTTTGATGTGATCGCCTAAATCGTTTCGGGAACTAGGCGGTCATTTTTTTGCTCTGCATCCCGGAGCGTATCCGAGACTTAAGCACGAAATGCAAACACTTTGACACATAATCAATAAAGGATTTGTAAAATGAAACAGGAAAAACTTGAAGCTGAAATTGCCCGTCTTGAGGGTATGAAGGAGTACGAACGCCAATATGCCGGTAAAGGCTTTATCTGCGGAGTTGATGAGGCCGGGCGCGGTCCGCTTGCAGGTCCGGTGGTAGCAGCGGCGGTGATACTGCCTGAGGATGAAACATTTATCTATCTGAACGACTCCAAAAAGGTTACAGAGAAACGTCGTGAGGCATTGTATGAACAAATTGTGTCAAAAGCAGTTTCTTATGGAATCGGAATAGTATCTCATGATATAATTGACGAGATAAATATCCTTCAGGCGACTTACCGTGCTATGAGATCAGCTGTGGAAAATATGGATATCAGACCTGATGTGTGTCTGGTCGATGCCGTGACCATACCTGATCTTGGAGATATTGAGCAGGTGCCGATCATTAAAGGCGACGCGAAGAGTGTTTCCATAGCAGCAGCAAGTGTGCTCGCAAAGGTTACAAGGGATCGTATGATGGCTGAGATGGGCGAAAGGTATCCGCAGTACGGTTTTGAAAAGCATAAGGGATACGGGACCAAAGCTCACATGGAGGCTATCAGGGAATTTGGTCCCTGTCCTGAACATCGCAGGACATTTATAAAGAATGTGTGAGCTAAGTGTGTCAGATTTATTTATCATAAGGGGGTTTTATGGGATACGTTTTTACAAGCTATTATATAGTACTGGGTGTTTCGTTTTTGATTTCACTTATCGCCCAGATCATAGTAAAGGCAACATTTAACAAGTATACAAATGTGCAGGCGTCCACGGGGATGACCGGTGCGCAGGCGGCGGCGAAGCTTCTTATGAGCCAGGGGATAGGCAATGTGGGTATCGGACGGATTGCCGGATCGCTTACGGATCACTATAATCCCTCTAATAACACGCTCGTGCTGTCGGAGCCTGTTTTCGGACATAGCTCCATATCAGCTATAGCTGTGGCAGCGCATGAGTGCGGTCATGCCATGCAGCATGCCACCGGATATTTTCCACTGACGCTTCGCACCAAGCTGGTGCCTGCGGTAAATATAAGCTCAAGGGTTTCATGGATATTTATAATAATAGGTTTGTTCTTTTATTCAACTGTAGCCAATTGGTTTTTATATATAGGGATAATCCTTTTTTCCGCAGCAGTTGTTTTTCAACTGGTAACGCTTCCTGTTGAGATAAATGCTTCAAGAAGGGCGCTTACGCTTTTAAAGCAAAACGGGATTTTAGAAGGGAATGAAAATGCGGCGGCAAGGAAGGTGCTTAACGCAGCTGCACTTACATATGTAGCGGCAGCTTGTGTTTCTATTTTGCAGTTGCTTAGGCTGATTGCGATCGCGAGGAGCAGGAGTGATTGACAATTGCTGAATGATTATGAAAAATATAAATGAAAGAAAAATCTGTGTCGATATATATGCGGATATAAAAAAAGGTGCTCCGAGCCAGACTGCGCTTCAAAATATGGAGTCGTATACCGGCGTAGACAGCCGGCAAGGCAAAAAAGGTAATGCGGATGACCTAAATAACGGCATACCTAAGCATTCACGCAGCTTTATTACACGTGTTGTATACGGCACGCTTGAAAATTACATTTACATAGACTACATAATTTCGGAGTTCATCGGGAAACCGGTTTCTAAGCTGAAGCCTTTTATCAGGAACGTGCTTGAGATATCGGTATATCAGCTTATTTTTATGGACAGTGTCCCGGCCCATGCCGTGATAAATGAAGCGGTGCGACTCGTTACCGCCTCTCCGCAAAGGGGGCTTAAGGGCTTTGTAAATGCAGTTCTCCGGAATATAGAAAGAAGCAGGGATAATCTGCCGGAGGTTAAGGGTGATGAGATAAAAATGTTTTCCGTCAGGTATTCTGTGCCTGAGTTTATTATACAGGCGATATCCGATACCTTAGAAAAACTCGATTTGATAAACCCGGCAAGCAATGCAGGTGAGAGTGTTTCTGCCTCAGCAAGTCATGTGAGTGATATAGCGGAAGCTTCCTTTGCTCCGGTAAGTATAGTGAGTGATACAGGTGAAAGTATATCTTGCCCGGTAAGTGAAGAAATCAATACAGGGGAAAGTACACCGGCTCCTCAAATCTCAGAAAACGATGGCTGTGCGAATATACAAGGTTCAACAAGAGGAGCAGCCGGTCCAAGATTATTTACAGAATCTGCCGAATATCATGTCACACATAAAAAAGTGCAAAGCTCTCGTCTTCATAAGATTACAGAAGAGGTTTTAAAAGGTCTGCGCACGCACCGCCCGGTTACGATCCGCTGCAATACATCACTAACCACTCCTGACAGGCTAAAAGAACTGCTTTCTCAAGAGGGGGTAGGCGTAGGAGCGCTCGATACACTTCCGGATTATGCGATGACGATAAGCGGCTATGACAGCATATCCGGCCTTAAGACCTTTAAAGACGGTCTTTTTTACGTTCAGGATGCGGGGAGCATATTATCCGGGGCAGTGTCAGACTTCAAGCCCGGTGAAAAGGTACTTGACCTTTGCGGAGCTCCCGGAGGTAAAGCTATAGGCGCTGCGCTTGCAGGCGCGCTCGTAGAAACAGGCGACGTATCCGAGGCAAAGGTTTCTATGATACAGGAAAATATCGCACGCCTCAAACTGCAAAATATAAATGCACATATAAGGGATGCCTGCGTTTACGATCCGTCTTTGGAGGGTGCTTTTGACGCAGTTATCTGTGACGTGCCCTGTTCCGGGATAGGCATAATAGGAAGAAAGCCCGACATTTGCATGAATCTTACCCCTGAGGGGATTCGAAGCCTTACAGAGCTCCAAAAAAGCATTTTGAAAAATGCTGTAAAGTATGTAAAGCCCGGCGGACGTCTTATTTACTCAACATGCACGATAAATGTGCAGGAAAACCATGAAAACGGCAGATTTCCGGAAGCATACGGCTTTGAGCCGGTTTTTGAGAAACAGTGGCTGCCGGGCGTTACAGGAACGACAGATGGTTTTTACACAAAAATCTTGAAAAAAACCTGATTATTTTATACAATCGTCACAGTTTGATGTTACAGTAGTCCGCGGCACGGAGGTTTTTAGTTAATGAAGCCCGATATTAGATCCTTGTCTCTTAAAGAACTTGAGGGTCTGACAGAATCCTTGGGGGAAAAGAAATTTCATGCAAAGCAGCTTTTTAAATGGCTGCATATGAGGCTTGCAAAAGACTTCGATGAGATGAGTGATCTGTCCAAAGCATTTCGGGGAAAACTCAAGTCGGAGACAACGCTGACTGTTTTAAAGAAGGTGAGGGAGCAGGTTTCAAAAAGTGACGGAACCCGTAAATACCTGTGGGAGCTTGCAGACGGCAACAGGATCGAGAGTGTTTTTATGAGATATCACCACGGGAATGCCGTGTGTATCTCGTCTCAGGCCGGATGTGCCATGGGTTGTACATTTTGCGCATCTGCGATAGGGGGGCTTGACAGGAATCTGACGGCGGCAGAGATGCTCGATCAGATATACCGTATACAGTCGGAAACAGGGGAGCGTGTCGATAATGTTACGATTATGGGCACAGGAGAGCCGCTAATGAATCTTGAAAATGTATGCCGCTTTTTTGAGCTTATCAATCATAAGGACGGGTTAAACATAAGCCTAAGAAATATAACCGTTTCAACCTGCGGAATCATACCGCAGATGCAAAAGCTTTCAAAACTGAAGCTTCCGATGACTCTTGCGGTTTCGCTCCATGCGCCTAACGATGAAATCAGAAAAAAGATTATGCCTGTGGCAAGGCGTTATCCTTACGGGGAGCTGCTTGCTGCATGTGATGAGTATTTTAAAGAAACGGGGCGGCGCATTTCCTTTGAGTATGCCCTTATGTCGGGAGTAAATGACTCTGAAGAAGCCGCAGCAGAGCTGGCAGAGAGGATCGGACATTTACACTGCCATGTCAATCTTATAAACATAAATCCGGTTGATGAAACGGATTTTAAGAAAACCTCACAGGAAAAGGCAGATAAATTTAGAAAAAAACTTGAAAAAAATCGTATAAATGTTACTATTAGGAGAGTGCTGGGGCAGGATATAGACGGCGCCTGCGGACAATTAAGGAGGAGATTTCCTTTATATGAAAGTACAAGCTAAAACGGATGTCGGGATGGTAAGAAGTGATAATCAGGATTATTTCTTCTTTTCCGCCGAGCCGGTAGGGAATTTAAAAAACCTCTTTCTTGTGGCTGACGGTATGGGCGGCCACAGGGCGGGTGATATGGCTTCCCGATTTACGGTAGAGACATTTGTGAAACTTATAAGCGGATATGAATATACGGATACGGTGACCTTACTTACCGAAGCAGTCACACAGGTAAATTCCCTGCTTCTGAAAAAAGCCGGGGAGTCCGAAGACTATGAGGGTATGGGAACCACGCTGGTAGCAGCCACTATAGACGGCAACACCCTGAAGGTAGCTAACGTAGGGGACAGCCGCCTTTATTTGGTGAGTGATGACATTTGCCAGGTTACGCGCGATCATTCTCTCGTTGAGGAAATGGTTCTTCGCGGACAGCTTGAAAAAGAAGAAGCAAAGACTCACGTTAATAAGAATATCATCACCAGAGCTATAGGCGCAGGTGAGACGGTAACTCCGGAAATCTTTTCGGCGGATTTGGGTCCGGGGGTAAAGATACTCATGTGCAGCGACGGTCTGACTAATATGGTCGAAGACAAAAAGATAGAGAGGCTTATAAATGAATCAGCCTCCGTCGATGAAGCAGTAACCGAGCTGATAGCTGCCGCTAATAATGCCGGCGGCAAGGATAATGTAACTGCGTTGCTTATAGATCCCGAGATAGGAAGGTAATCATATGTTAAACAAAGGAACTGTACTAACGGGCAGGTATGAGATAATTGAAAGAATCGGAACGGGCGGTATGGCGGATGTGTACCGCGCGATGGATTCTAAGCTTAACCGTTATGTGGCGATAAAGGTATTAAAGAGAGAATACAGAGAAGACGAGCAGTTTGTGACAAAGTTCCGTCAGGAAGCGCGTTCTGTTGCCGGACTTTCGCATCCTAATGTAGTGGGAGTATACGATGTCGGAAACGACGGAGATATCCAGTTCATTGTTCTTGAGCTTGTTGAGGGTATATCGCTTAAGAAATATATAGAAAAGAAAGGGCATCTCCCATATAAGGAGGCGCTAAGCATTGCTATTCAGGTGGCAAACGGTATGGAGGCAGCGCATGCCCACCATATAGTTCACCGGGATATAAAGCCGCAGAATATTATCATTTCAAAAGAAGGTAAGGTAAAGGTTACCGATTTCGGAATCGCAAAGGCAGCAAGTTCTACGACTACTGTCAGCACATCTGCTATGGGATCTGTGCATTATATGTCTCCCGAGCAGGCAAGGGGCGGATACTCCGATGAGCGAAGTGACATTTATTCATTCGGTATAACACTTTTTGAGATGCTTACCGGAGATGTGCCTTTTGACGGGGATACGACAGTTGCGGTTGCTGTTCATCATATCCAGGATGAGATCATGCCTCCGTCGGAAAAGATGAACGGCATTCCGTCAAGCGTTGATAAGATCGTACAGAAGTGTACAAGAAAGAAAACAGACCAGAGATATCAAAGTGCAGGAGAGCTTATAGCAGATCTTAAGAAAGCGCTCCAGGATCCTGAAGGGGATTTTGTGACTATACCTCCCGTCGGGGCCGGTAAAGCTGAAAATGTACAGGCAAAAGAAACGGACGCTGTTGAGGGTGACGGTCTTGAAGAGGATATCGAGGATATCAGTGATGAGAGAAATCCCAGACTTGACAGTATCCTTAAGTGGATCGGTATAGGTATAGCTGCGGCTCTGGCGCTTGTTATCATATTTTTCGCTGTCAGATACGCGCAGACGGGGTCGATATTTGGAACTCCGCAGACTACAGAATCAACAGAGGCGACTATAGAGCAGGTAAGGGTTCCCGATGTAGTTGGTAAGACTGTTGAAGAGGCGACTAAGACTCTTGAGGAGGCAGGCTTTATCGTTAAGAGCAATGCTGAGAGCGGAGAGATCGGCTCCCAGAATCCAGCAGCGAACTCAGTGGTAGACAAGGGTTCAACTGTAAGGATAGAGCTTGTAAAGCCTACTACTGCTGAAGCAAAGTCAAAGAAGATTCCTAATCTTATCGGACTTTCAGAGGACGAGGCTATCGCTAAGATAAATGAGCTTACCGAGGACGGATACGAGCTTAATTACAAGATCAACTATGAGTATAATGATGCACCGTTCGGTAATGTTATTGATATGTCTCCGAAGGCTGATGAAGAGGTTAAGGACGGACGTACTATTAACCTTACCATAAGCCGCGGTGAGTATACTACAGAGGCGACTACTACCACGACAGCTCCGCCGACAACAGCGCCGACAACCACATCTTCAGACTGGACAACATCCTCTAATGAGAATGCTTCCACGGTACCCAGACTTGTAGGTATGTCAGAGTCTGAAGCTATAAGCGCGCTTTCAGAGGCAGGCTTAAGCTACACTGTGAGATATACATCGGAAGCAGATGGGACGATTGGTAATGTAGTATACCAGAAGCCTTATTCCGGTGAAGTTGTTGAAAAAGGAAGCTCGGTAGAGATCGCTGTTAAGTCAGCTCCCGAAACAACAGCAGCTTCCGGCGGGGATTCATCGTCAGAGTAATTTGGTCTAAGTTATTCTGTGTGTCAGATGGGGACAGTGTGTCAAACGGGGACAGATAAAGTGTGTCAAACGGGGACAGTCCCTTTGTGTCAGTACTGACACAAAGGGACTGTCCCCGTTTGACACACTTTAAAGTAAGTATAAAGCATGGATGAGTTATTAACAGGAAAGATAATAAAAGGGATTGCCGGCTTTTACTATGTGCAATCTGAGGGAAAAGGCCTTTTTGCGTGCAAAGCGAAAGGTCTTTTTCGCGGTCTCGGGATAAAGCCGCTGGTCGGAGATGTATGCAGATTCAGGATAACTGACGAATCGGATATGGAGGGAAATGTAGAAGAAATACTTCCGAGAAAGAACTCCATCATAAGGCCGGCGTGTGCCAATATAGACGGGGCTGTCATAGTTGTGTCCGCAACTAGGCCTGCTATAAAATATATGCTGCTTGATAAGATACTTTTATTTTTTGAGTATTATGAAATACCTGTATGCATTTGCCTGAATAAAACAGACGAGGCGGATGCATCTGTTATAAATGAAGTGAGGATACGGTATGCAAAAAGCGGCGTTAGGCTTATTTGTACAAGCGCGGTAACCGGAGCCGGAGTTGATGAACTAAAAAAACATTTATCAGGAAAGACAGTTATACTGACAGGTCCTTCCGGAACCGGAAAGTCATCCCTTGTAAATGAGATGTTTCCCGGTGCGGCTATGGAGACAGGTGATGTATCCAAAATCGGAAGAGGACGTCATACAACCAGACACACAGAGCTTTTCAGGATAGCGCCTGATACATATGTTGCTGATACGCCCGGATTTACTTCGCTTGATATACCCTCAATTGAGCCTGACAGATTAAAGTTTTACTATAACGAATTTGCACCCTTTGAAGGAAAGTGCCGTTTTGATATGTGCACACACATCCATGAACCCGGCTGCGCCGTGAAAGAGGCGCTTGAGTCGGGGGAGATAGATGAGGGCCGGTATGAGATATATAAGGAATTCTATAGCGCTTTGAAATAAATGTGTCATAACTTACAGATGTTTAAGGAGGAAAAAATGGCATTACTTGCACCATCTATACTGTCGGCGGATTTCGCCGATCTCGGCAACGATATAAAAACGACGGCAGAGTCCGGAGCAGACTGGATACATGTAGACGTTATGGACGGACTGTTTGTACCCAGTATTTCATTTGGCATGCCTGTCATAAAATCCATAAGAAAAACGACTGATAAGCCGTTTGATGTACATTTGATGATAAATGAACCGATAAGGTATATAAAAGAATTTAAAGAAGCAGGTGCGGATATACTTACCGTACACGTGGAAGCCTGTTCAGACACCAAGGCAACTCTTGAAGAGATAAAGAAAGCAGGCATGAGGCCTGCGCTGTCCATAAAGCCTAAAACACCCGTTTCAGAGATTGAGGAGTACCTGCCTCTCATAGATATGCTGCTTGTCATGAGCGTGGAGCCGGGCTTCGGAGGGCAGAAGCTGATACCGGAGACTGTTGACAAGGTAAGACAGCTTCGTAAGATTATTGATGAACGTGGTTTGGACGTGCTGATAGAAATAGACGGTGGTATCAACCTTGAAAATGTCGTTGATATAGTAAAAGCCGGAACGGATGTCATAGTAGCGGGCTCAGCTGTGTTTGGTGGAGACGTGGCGGAGAAGACAAAGGCTTTTGTTAGTCTTATAAAATAAGCGGCGCCTTGACATCACATTTATCTCGGCTGCATATAATGAAGGATATAAACAGGGCGGAAAACGTCTGAGAGTAAACAGATAAACTGAAATTAAGGAGAAAAACATGAAACTCGGAATAGTAGGACTGCCGAATGTCGGTAAAAGCACACTTTTTAATTCTTTAACGAAAGCCGGCGCTGATGCGGCCAATTACCCCTTTTGTACCATAGATCCCAATGTAGGAGTGGTACCTGTGCCGGATGAGCGTCTTGATAAGCTGGCTGCTCTTTATAATTCGGCAAAGGTAACTCCCGCTGTTATAGAGTTTGTAGATATAGCGGGTCTTGTAAAGGGAGCCTCAAAGGGTGAGGGGCTCGGAAACCAGTTTTTGGGAAACATCCGTGAGGTAGATGCCATCGTACATGTGGTGCGCTGCTTTGAGGACAGTAATATAGTACATGTAGACGGATCTATAGATCCGTTGCGTGATATCGAGACCATAAATATGGAGCTTATATTTTCAGATATGGAGGTTCTGGAAAAGCGTCTTGCGAAGCAGAAAAAGCTTGCCATGTCAAATAAAGAGGCAAAAAAGGAAGTCGAGTTTATAGGCAAGCTGCTTGAGCACCTTGAGAACGGCTCTCTTGCAAAGAATTATCCCCTTGACGACGAAACAGAGGAGATGATAAGAGAATACAATCTTCTCACGGCTAAGCCTGTGATCTACGCTGCCAATGTAACGGATGAGGACCTCTCCGATGACGGCGCCTCAAATGAAAATGTAGCAAAGGTCAGAAAATATGCGCAGGAAACTGACAGTGAAGTATATGTTGTCTGCGCCCAGATAGAGGCAGAGCTGTCAGACATGAGTGATGAAGACAAAAAGCTTTTCTTAGAGGATCTGGGAGTTTCTCAGTCCGGTCTTGATAAGATGATCGCCGCAAGCTATCATCTCCTGGGTCTTATCAGCTATCTTACAGCCGGTGAAACCGAGACGCGCGCCTGGACTATCACACGGGGAACAAAAGCTCCTCAGGCAGCAGGAAAGATTCATACAGATTTTGAAAGAGGCTTTATTAAGGCAGAGGTCGTAAACTGGAAGGAGCTTTTAGAGAGCGGATCGCTTCATGCCGCAAAAGAAAAAGGGCTTGTGCGTATGGAAGGCAAGGACTATGTGGTACAGGACGGAGACGTTATCCTGTTTAGGTTTAATGTATAATAGTGAACATTTGTATATAATAAATTTTTTTAAAAAAATATCCCCCGAGGGGGCTTATATAGATTATAGAGAGTGTTATTATATATTTGCCCGTTGTAAAGGAAGTTCTTTATAAACGTACTTCCTAACCGGGAAAGGTACATACACGGGCTGTAAATATTGCCTGCATCGGAGCTTCTTCGTTGCAACAGTTCGTTCTCTCCATGTAATGCCTTTCCCGAAAGAAGACCGTGTTTTTACGGTCTTTTTTTTCTGAAAAAAAACAGCCCCGAAACCGCTAAAGCGATTCCGAAGCTGTTACAATAAATGGATTAATATTTAATTAAACGATCGGAGGTGTTCCTTCTGCGTTTGAAACAACTGCATCGATCATTACAGAAGCTCCCTTAAGGATATCAGCTACACCCACAACTCTTCTTGCAGGAGTTCCGTCGGGGAAGAATTCCTTATAAGCTTCATCAACAGCCGCAAGATCTGCCATGTCCTTGAGGTAGATATTTACCTTAACTGTATCCTCAATCTTGTGGTCAACGCTCTCAATAATAGCCTTGATGTTGGCAAGTGCCTGCTTAGCCTCAGCGCCTGCGCCGCCTGCTACGAGCTCGCCTGTAGCAACGTCAATACCGAACTGTGCGCCTATATTATTATAGTGTGAGAATGCGCATGTCTGTGTTGAATTCTTGCAATTAGGCGCCTTGTCTGTGTTGTTTGCCTCAAGGATAAGTCCGTGTCTGTCCTCAACGAGCTGGGGAGGAGTACCGTCACCGTGGGAAACAACAGCCTCTAC
>CACZTL010000045.1 GCA_902784165.1 uncultured Lachnospiraceae bacterium
AAAGGGAAGTGTGTCAAAACGGGGACAGTCCCTTTGTGTCAGTACTGACACAAAGGGACTGTCCCCGTTTTGACACACTTCCCTTTTATTGAAATGTTTTATACCACGCCCTGTGCAAGCATGGCATCCACAACCTTCTCAAATCCTGCTATGTTAGCGCCTGCTACATAATCACCTTCCATGCCGTATTTTGCAGCTGCCTCATCAATATTCTTAAAAATATTTGCCATGATTCCCTGAAGCTTTTCATCTACCTCCTCAGCTGACCATGAAAGTCTTTCGGAGTTCTGGCTCATCTCAAGACCGGATGTTGCAACGCCGCCGGCGTTTGAAGCTTTTCCCGGGATGAACTTAACATTCTCCTGAAGATACTCAGTAGCCTCAAGAGAAGTAGGCATATTGGCGCCTTCACAAACGTACTTGCAGCCGTTTTCAACAAGCTGTTTAGCATCATCAATAAGAAGCTCGTTTTGGGTAGCGCATGGAAGAGCTACATCACAAGGGATGCTCCATACGCCTCTTCCTTCATGATACTCGGCTGAAGGGCGTTCTTTAGCATACTCGGTAAGGCGTGCGCGTCTTACCTCCTTAATGTCTTTAAGAAGCTCCACATCAATACCCTCGGGATCGTGAATCCAGCCTGAAGAATCAGAACATGTTACAACCTTTGCGCCGAGTTGTATGGCTTTCTCGATTGCATATGTAGCTACGTTACCCGAGCCGGAAACAACTACAGTTTTACCTTCTAAACTCTCACCGTGCTTCTTTAAAAGTTCATTGGTAATGTAGAGAAGTCCGTAGCCGGTAGCCTGCTTTCTCACAAGAGAACCGCCGAAAGAAAGACCTTTGCCGGTAAGAACGCCTTCATAAACCCCTCTGATCTTGCGGTACTCTCCGAACATATAACCGATCTCTCTTGCACCTACTCCGATATCTCCGGCCGGTACGTCGGTATCAGCTCCGATATGCTTATAGAGCTCATTCATAAAGCTCTGGCAAAAAGCCATAATCTCACGGTCTGATTTACCCTTAGGATCAAAATCCGCACCGCCTTTACCGCCGCCCATAGGAAGGGAAGTAAGAGAATTCTTAAATATCTGTTCAAATCCGAGGAATTTGATGATACTTAAATTAACGGAAGGGTGGAAACGCAGACCGCCTTTATAAGGACCTATAGAATTATTAAACTGAACACGGTAACCTCTGTTTACCTGTGCATTTCCGTTGTCGTCTACCCAGGGAACCCGGAAGATTACCGCTCTGTCAGGCTCAGTAAGCCTCTCTAATATAGCGTCTCTCTTATAAACTTCTTCATTGGCCTCTACAACAGGTCTTAAAGTGTTTAATACCTCTGTAACCGCCTGAATAAACTCGGGCTGATCAGAATATCTTTCACTAACCTGTGAGAGTACATCATCTACGTATGACATCTTTTTACTCCTTTTATACGATTTTTTTCGGATTATCTATACTATATTATTTACCGGAATTCAGCTTATTTGTCGGTTTAACACATTTTGAAAAATCAAAAAGCAGATCCCGGTAAATAATCCTTAAGATTATAAAAAAAATTAATAATTATTGCAATAGCAAAGAGTCTTTATATTTATGTAAAAAAATGATATAATCATAAAAATCTGTGGTCTTAAGGAGAAAAAAATGGCAAGTAAAGCAGTAAAAAACATAAACTATCCCATAAGAGAGAATGTAAACATAGGAGAGGTGCGTATTTCCGATGATGTTGTCGTTATGATTTCAGCGCTTGCTGCGACTGAAGTTGAGGGAGTGGCTTATCTTTTAGGCAACATCAAGAAAAATACCGTAAGCAAAGCAGGAAACGGAAAGCTTTCAAAAGCGGTCAAGCTTAAGGTTCACCAGGGAGAGGTAGATGTAAGTGTTGTTATAAATGTAAAAGAGGGATGTGATATACCGGATACGTGCCGCAGTGTGCAGGAAAAGATACTTTCTGCCATAGAAACGATGACGGCTTTGAAGGTTTCATCGGTGAATGTCAAGGTTGCGGGCATAGCACTTGAAAAAGACAAATCCTGATAACCGGAGGTAATAATGGCATCACTTTCAAGAAGTGCCCTGAGGGAGCATATTTTTAAAATAGTTTTTTCATCTGCTTTCAGGCATGGTGAAGATTTTGATGATTATATACCGATATACTTTGAAAGTATAACGGATTCTGATGACAACAAAAAACAATTAAGCGAATCTGATATCAGATATATAAGTGATAAAAGCAGGCAGGTTATTATGATGAGAGAGGAAATTGACTCTCTTATTTCCGGATATGCCAAAGGATGGTCCTTTTCAAGGCTGGGCAAAGCGGAGCTTGCTATACTTAGGTTGTCGATATTTGAAATAAAATACGATGAGAGTATTCCTCAAAATGTCGCCATAAATGAAGCGGTTGAGCTTGCCAAGGCTTACGGTGATGAGCAGGCGCCCGGGTTTATTAACGGGATATTGTCATCAGTCGTAAAAGAAAACATATGAAAGAATACAGTGTAACTGAAATAAATACCCATATTAAGTCCGTTATAGCCGATGATTTTGCTTTAAGAAACATTTGCATAAAAGGAGAGATTTCTAACTGCAAATATCACACTAACGGACATATTTATTTTACTCTTAAGGATGAAAGGTCTGCCATACGCGCCGTCATGTGGAAAAGCGTGCCCCGTCCGGATTTCAGGCTTGAAGACGGGCTTGAGATACTCGTGCAGGGGCAGGTCAGTGTATATGAGTTCGGCGGTTATTACCAGGTAAATGTCCGGGAGGTCAAACGCTCCGGACTTGGTGAACTATATCTTAAGCTTGATATGCTGAAAAAAATGTATTCCGAAATGGGATATTTTGCACCGCAGTATAAGAAAAAAATATCACCGTTTTCAACCCGTATCGGTGTAGTAACAGCAAAGACAGGTGCGGCCATACGTGATATTTATCATATAGCTGTCGATAAAAACCCTTATGTCGAGATTGTTTTATATAATGCTCTTGTCCAGGGAACAGGAGCCGCGGAAAGTATAGTTCGCGGTATAGAAACACTTGATAAGAAAGGGCTTGATGTGATTATCATAGGCAGGGGCGGCGGTTCTATAGAGGATTTATGGGCATTTAATGAAGAAATAGTGGCAGAAGCGGTATTTGCCTGTGAAACACCTGTTGTCTCGGCTGTCGGACATGAGACTGATGATACTATAACTGATCTTATTGCAGACGTCAGAGCGGCAACACCTTCGGATGCTGCCCGTATAGCAGTTTGTGATATAAATGCTGTTTTTGAGCATTTGTTGCGATACCGGACAACTCTTAAAACATTTGCCTTAAAAAAAGCTGAAGACCTGAAGCAAAAGCTCAAATCATACGGGCTTAAGCTTTCCCTAAACAGTCCGCGTCACAGGCTGGATAAAAAAAAGCTCGCTCTTTCGGAGAGCCGAAGAAAGCTTGATAATCTTTTAAGGACAAGGTGTGAAAGATGCAGATTTGACTTAAAAAGCCGCAGTCTTCGTCTGACATCCGTGATGAATACCGTGCTTGAGAAGGAACGCTTCAGGCTAAGGAACGCTGTATCAAAGCTTGAGCTTTTGTCGCCGCTAAAGTCGCTTTCGCGCGGTTACGGCTATCTTGAAACAACGGACGGTCACAGGGTTTCGGGCATTGATGATATCAGGGAAGACGAAATCGTAAAGATTTATTTTACGGACGGACATGTCAAGGCGCTTATTAAGGAGAAAATTTATGGAACAGAAGGATCTGTTGGAGAACAGCTTCAAAAGACTTGATGAAATAATTGAAAAAATGGAGCAGGGTGAGCTTTCGCTCGAAGAAAGCTTTAAGCTTTATAAAGAGGGAGTCGGTCTCGTGTCTGCATGTAATGAAAGCATAGACAAGGTTGAAAAAGAGATTAAAGTTATAGAAGATGAGAGTACAAAGGACGGTCAGTGATGGAATTTAATCAAATGCTTGAGGAAAAGGTCGGTCATATAAATGATATTCTCCTGCTGTATACTCCCGATGAGGACGGACGGTTTAAAAAAATATGCGAGGCTGTTAGCTACAGTGTTAAAGCGGGCGGAAAGCGTTTAAGACCGCTTCTTTTACAGGAAATATTCAGACTTTGCAAGGGACATGACAAATACGACGAAACAGATATACATCCGTTTATGTCGGCTTTGGAGCTGATCCACACGTATTCCCTTGTCCATGATGATTTACCGGCTATGGACAATGATCTTCTCAGACGAGGGCTTCCTACAACGCATGCAAAATTCGGAGAGGATTTCGGAATACTTGCCGGTGACGCGCTTCTGAACTCTGCTTACGAAATAATGCTTGACAAGATATCTACCTCATGTGATATGCGCTTTGCACGTGCGGCAAAGGTAATTGCCGATAATGCCGGAATTTTCGGAATGGTAGGCGGGCAGTGTCTTGATGTGGAACTGACAGGCAAAGAGATAAATAAAGATGATATTGATTTTATTTTCAGATACAAAACAGGAGCTCTGCTGACGGCGTCATTGACGGCAGGAGGACATCTTGCCGGAGCTGATGAGAAGGTGTTGGGGCTTTTAGGCGATGCCGGTAATGCAATAGGTCTTGCTTTTCAGATCAGGGATGATATCTTAGACTGTATCGGCTCGGAGGAGGAGATAGGAAAGCCTGTCGGCTCTGATGAACGCAACAATAAAACTACTTATGTAAGTCTTTACGGTCTTGAAAAAGCAAAAGAAGATGTTGATAAATATACCGAGTCCGCAAAAGGAAGCCTTAAACAAATCGGAGAAAATCCGTTTTTGTTTGAACTCATAGAGTATATGGCTTCGAGGACAAAATAAAAGGGGTCTTGATTATGATTCTTGACAAGATTAACAAACCAAATGATATAAAAAATATAGATCCGAATGAATATCCTATTCTCGCTTCAGAGATAAGAAAATTTTTGATAGAAAAGATATCCAAAACCGGCGGACACCTGTCCTCAAATCTCGGAGTAGTTGAGCTTACTATGGCTTTGCATCTTTCTTTTAATTTGCCAAAAGATAAGATCATATGGGATGTAGGTCATCAATCCTATACACACAAGCTGCTTACCGGTAGAAAGGAAGGCTTTGACTCTCTTCGTACATTTGGGGGAATGAGCGGCTTCCCGAAACGATGTGAGAGTGATTATGATGCTTTTGACACCGGTCACAGTTCTACTTCCGTTTCGGCAGGTCTTGGGATAGCTACTGCAAGAGATATCTTAAAAAAACGATTTAAGGTTGTATCGGTAATCGGCGACGGGTCTATTACCGGCGGCATGGCGTATGAGGCTTTTAATAATGCTTCAAAGATAAAAGGTAACTTTATCATTGTTTTAAATGATAATGAGATGTCCATTGCGCCTAATGTCGGTGCGATTTCAGATCTATTGAATGATTTTCGTGTTTCCGACAGATATAAAGATCTAAAAGAAAGAATAGCAAGAAACATATCGCATCTTCCCGACGGTCGTAGGATAGCAAAAAAGATAAAGCAGGTAAAAGACAATCTAAAGGGTCGCCTTATGCCCGGACAGATCGTTAACAGTCTCGGTATAGACTATTTCGGTCCTATAGACGGGCATGACATCCAAAAGATGATAAAGACTTTCAGGCTCGCAAAGCAGATCAAAGGTCCTGTCGTAGTGCATGTATTAACGAAAAAGGGCAAAGGATACGCTCACGCAGAAGAGTATCCCGATTCCTACCATGGTGTATCGCCTTTTGATCTTGAAACGGGCAAGGCAGTGGGAAAGTCGGACAGACCGTCTTATGCCGGAGTGTTTTCCAAGAAGATATGTGAGCTCGCCGGAAACAATGAAAAAATAGTCGGTATAACTGCTGCCATGCCGGACGGTGTAGGACTCAAGGAGTTTTCCGCAAGATTTCCGAACAGATATTTTGATGTTGGTATTGCTGAAGCTCATGCGACGACATTTGCAGCCGGGCTTGCAGTTACCGGTCTCATACCGGTATTTGCTGTCTATTCATCGTTCCTTCAGCGTGGGTATGATCAGATACTTCATGATGTATGTATACAGAATCTGAAAGTTATATTTGCAATAGATCATGCGGGGCTTGTCGGTAATGACGGAGAGACACATCAGGGGATTTTTGATATTTCATATCTTTCTTCTATTCCCGGCATGACCGTACTGGCTCCGAAAAACGGTAAAGAGCTTGAGGCTTGTCTTGAATATGCCGTAAACGAAGCGCAGGGTCCTATAGCATTAAGGTATCCGAGCGGCACAGCTTCGGATTTTTTATCAGACAGGATGGAGCCGGTTTGTTACGGTAAAGCAGAGGTTTTGTATAAAGAGAAGGATATCTGTCTGCTTGCGGTCGGGCGGATGACAGAAACTGCCGCGGCTGTAAGAGATATGTTAAAAGAACAGGGTTATAAGGTAAGTCTTATAAACATGAGATTTGTCAAGCCTTTTGATACGGAACTGCTGAAAAAGCTTTCAAAGGATCATAAGCTTTTCGTAACTATAGAGGAAAATGTTGCAAGAGGCGGATTTGGTGAAGCTGTTGCGGCTTTTGCACAGGGCAATCTAATGAAAACAGCTGTGCTTTCCATAGCGCTTCCCGACAAATATATCGAGCACGGAAATGTTAAGCTTCTCTGGAAAGAAACGGGGATTGATCCTGACAGCGTTTTTAAAAGGATAGTTGACTGTGCTAAAGAAAACGGAGTTAAAAATGCTTAAGGAACGTTTGGATAGTTTATTGGTCAAACGGGGGCTGGCGCCTTCCCGTGAGAAGGCTAAGGCTTTTATTATGGCAGGAGATGTATATGTAGACGGGCAGAAAGAAGATAAAGCCGGACATGAATTTCCTGTTGATTCGGAAATAGAGGTGAGAGCCGAAAAGATGCCGTATGTCAGCAGAGGCGGGTTTAAGCTTGAAAGAGCGATTCAATCCTTCGGTATCGATCTTGACGGGAAGATATGTATGGATATCGGAGCGTCTACAGGAGGCTTTACCGACTGTATGCTTCAAAACGGTGCAAAGAAGGTTTACAGTATCGATGTCGGTCACGGTCAGCTTGACTGGGGCTTAAGAAACGATGAGCGTGTAGTTTGTATGGAGAAGACAAACGTAAGATATATTACGCCCGATATGATAGACGAGAGTCCTGAGTTTGCAAGCGCTGATGTTTCGTTTATTTCTTTAACGAAGATATTGCTTCCTGTAAGGGAGGTGCTTTCAGAAGACGCTTTTATGGTGTGTCTTATAAAACCGCAGTTTGAAGCCGGCAGAGACCAGGTCGGAAAGCATGGCGTCGTGAGGGATAAAAAAGTTCACAAGCAGGTTATACAATCGGTTACCGGATTCGCCGCAGATAACGGATTTGAGGTGATTGGGCTTGATTTCAGTCCGATTAAGGGACCGGAAGGGAATATCGAGTATCTGATGTATATTAAAAAAGATGACATCGGAGGCTTAAGATTTGAAGAGGTGAATGTGCAGACGGTGGTTGATAACGCACATGAGATGCTCGGTTGAAGTGTGTCACCATCCTGACACACTTTCCCCCGTCTTATATACTGAATTTGCAGATTACGGAGTTTTACCATGGAGAAAAAGAGATTTTATATTCTTACAAACAATTATAAGGATCCTGACGGTATTGTTACTGACGGTATTAAGGAATATCTTGAGAGAAAGGGGATGGAGGTTTTTAAAAGCTCCAAGCATCAGGAGCTTAAGAATAACCGATATCTGTATACGAATGCCGATGATGTACCGGATGATACTGACTGCATAATTGCTCTCGGAGGTGACGGAACCATATTACAGGCTTCAAGGGATCTTCATCATCTAAGAATCCCGATTCTCGGAGTCAATATCGGAACGCTGGGATTTCTGACTGACTGTGATAAATGCAGTGTCTTTGAAGCTCTTGATAAGTATCTTAGCGAGGATTTTGAAATTGATAAGCGTATGATGATTACAGGTGAGGTTATTCGTGACGGTGAGAAGGTCTATGAAAACTACGCCTTAAATGATGCCGTTATCAACAGGCGGGGCGGTCTTAAGGTTATTGACTTTGAGGTGTTTGTCAATAATGAATATATTAATACTTATTTTGCGGACGGTGTTATATTTTCAACAGCTACGGGATCAACTGCGTACTCGCTTTCAGCCGGCGGACCTATCATACAGCCAAACGCCAAGGTGCTTATTATCTCACCTATATGTCCTCATACGATAAATACGAGAAGTATAGTACTGGATGCAGATGATGAGATAATGATAGAGATGACAGACCATAAGATGATCGGTGAGGATCGCGAGATTACATTTGACGGAGAAACAAGCTTTAAGCTTCAAAAGGGTGATAAGATTTATATCAGGCGTTTTCCTGAGGTTGCACTGTTTATAAAAACTAACAGGATAAGCTTTCTTCAAAAGATCAGGAAGAGCTTCGCATAACACTGTTTAAAGAGGTTGTTATGAAATATGAAAGACATGAAAAAATAAAAGAGTTAATAAGAGATAACGATATAGAGACGCAGGATGAGCTTGCGGAGGCTCTCAAATGTGCCGGATTTGACGTCACACAGGCTACTGTTTCCAGGGATATAAAGGAGCTTAAGCTTTTTAAGGCTTCAACGGACGGGAATCAGCGCAGGTATGTGATTCCCGAAAACAAAGATAGTGTTTCAAATGAGAAATATGTACACGTATTGAGAGAAGGCTTTGTTTCTATGGAGTGTGCGTGCAATCTGCTTGTAATTAAAACTGTGCCGGGAATGGCTATGGCGGTGTGTGCTGCGGTGGATGCTCTTGAAATTGACGAGATAATAGGTACTATAGCGGGCGATGATACGATCATGGCAGCAACGGCGGGAGAAGAGCAGGCAAAGCGCCTTCTTACGAAGCTTAGTAAGTTTGTGGTGTAGATTTAATGTGTCAGTTTCCGGATACAGGCAACATTTTATTTAAGGGGGAGATATGCTGACTAATTTATATGTTAAAAACCTCGCGCTTATTGATGAGATAAATATTGATCTTGAAGAGGGGCTTACGGTACTTACGGGAGAAACAGGCGCCGGTAAATCAATAATACTGGGAGCAATTTCGATAGCTCTCGGAATGAAGGTGTCCGGAGATATAGTAAGAGACGAAAGTAAAGAAGCTGTTGCGCAGCTTAGCTTTTATTTTGACGATAAAAAAATGTCGGAAATATTCAAGCTGTACGATATCGATATACCTGACGAAGGTGAGTTTATTATTCGCAGGACATTTTCCGGAGGTCGTTCTCGTTTTAAGATCAACGGCTGTGATATAAGCGCTGCTCAGGTAAAATGTTTAGCGCCCTTTTTACTTGATCTTCATGCACAAAGAGATAATTTAAGGCTGCTTAAAGAAAGTGAACAGCTGGATCTTGTTGATTCAATAGCCGGAGATGATCTGAGGAGTTTGTTGGAAGAAATGAATGACAAGCTTTCCGGTTATAAGCTTATCAAGGAAAAGCTTGAAGCTTTGGGAGATGATGAAGCTGCAAGATTGAGAGAGCTTGATCTTTTACGGTTTGAAGCAGAAGAGATTGAAGAAGCCGGTCTTAAGCATGGTGAGGATGAAGAGCTTGAGGCGAAGTTTTCCAAAGGCGAAAACGCAGGAAAAATCAAGGAGGCTGCGTTTACTGCAGTCGAAGCTATAAGTGGTGACGGCTCCGGAATTTCGTCTTTGCTTTCGGCGGCTATAAAGGCTGTAAATGATATAACAGAGCTTTCGTCCGATAACGATATAGAAAATATTAAGGACATGCTTTATGATGCTGACAGCATTATATCAGACTGTTTGGGTGAGCTTAACCGCTATGCTGACGGAATAGATGCAGATGAAGAGGAATTTGCTCTTGTAACGGAGCGTCTGAATATTTACAATAAGCTAAAAGACAAATACCGTACGGATACGGATGGAATACTTGCGCTTCTTGAGGAAAAACAAAAGCGCATTTCAGAGCTTGAAAATGCTAAAGAGCTTGTTTTACAATATACTCAGCAATGTAAGGAACTCGAAGAGGAAATGACACGGATCTGTGAGAAGCTTACCTCAAAGAGAGAGGCTGCAGCAGAAGTTCTTTCCGAAAAACTGGTAAATGCGGCAAAAGATCTTAATTTTAATGATCTTCGCTTTAAAGCACAGATTACAAGCACCGGTGAGTTTACTTCTCTTGGGGATAATAAGGTCTGCTTTTTAATCTCTACGAATCCGGGTGAGGAGCTAAAACCTCTTAAAGACGTGGCTTCAGGCGGTGAGCTTTCAAGGATTATGCTTGCATTTAAGACTATTACAGCTGATACAGACGGAACACAGACCCTGATATTTGATGAGATAGACACCGGTATCAGCGGTCGTACTGCCCAGATGGTTGCCGCAAAGATGGCAAATGTAGCAAAGTCAAAGCAAATAATCTGTATAACACATTTGCCTCAGATAGCGGCCATGGGTGATCATCATTTTCTGATTCTTAAGTCAGTTGCCGATGACAGGAGTATTACAGATATAAAAGCGCTTGAAGATACGGATAGGATTACAGAGCTTTCCAGGCTGCTTGGGGGTGATAAGATCACCGAAACCGTTGAGAAGAGCGCTGCTGAGATGATAGAGCTGGCAAAGAAATATAAGAACGTATAGGAAGGTTTTAAAATGGATACGGGTATAATTATTATTACTTGGCTTATATTTGCTGCCATACTGATAGGGGCGATGGTATTAGCTTTACGAATAAACAAGTTTATATTCAAGAGAATACGAAAGAAAAATAATTCTCTGCATTATATGTATATCGAAAAGCTTATAACAGCAGCTATAATAATTTGTTTTATAGTCAGCTTGATATCTATGTTTGCAGGAACAGATAACATATGGAAGAGTGTACTGGGCAGTACTGCAGTAATCAGTGCCGTTGCAGGTCTGGCGGCTCAGGATACACTAAAAAATGTTCTTGCCGGTATGATACTCAGTATTCA
Organism: uncultured Lachnospiraceae bacterium; assembly: GCA_902784165.1. Taxonomy (GTDB): domain Bacteria; phylum Bacillota; class Clostridia; order Lachnospirales; family Lachnospiraceae; genus UBA4285. The sequence goes on from CACZTL010000045.1 coordinate 11,024, forward strand.
TAAACCCTTTGATATCGGTGACAGGATTATTTTAGATGACGGTACTGCAGGAATAGTAAAAAAAATGAATATGCGTCACGTTGAACTTGTCGGCATTGATATAGCACGGGTAATCATACCTAACAGTCAGATTAATACTATGCGGATTAAAAATCATAATTTTAATTCCCAAATACGGTCTGTCTATCTGAAATTTCGTGTAGGCTACGGCTGCGATGTAAATTTTGCCAAAAAGGTCATACTTGATGCAGTAAAGGAAAGTGAATATTCGTTACCAAGACCCGTAAAGAGTAAAGATGCTGACGATCCTTACGGTAAGGTATATTTTATAGAGTTCGGAGAGAGCTGTCTGTTTCTGGGTATCACTGTTTATTTTGAAAACACACATGCAACAGAGATAGTTATGAATGAGATAAACACAAGAGTTCGCGATGCTCTTATTAAGAACGGTATCGAGATACCTTATCCGTACATGAATGTAGTAACCGAAGAAATTAATTAAGCCGTTGTCCGTCCTTATTTTCTTTTTATGAAAATTTCATTAATTTTATGCCTAAAAGCCTTATTTTCTCTTGCTTTTTAGCGTAGTACCACATATAATAGGCAGGAAAAGTAAAATTTATGTAACTTTTCTGTAATATTTTTTGAGGTATTTATGCGAAAAAATAAAAGAAGAAATAAGGCTTTTAATATATTTGCCGTTACTGCTGTGGCGGCAGCTATCGGCTGCACTACGCCGGTAATGGCAGAGGATCTTTCACATTTTCAGGAAGAAAAGGTTAGGATCGAAAACGAGAAGAATAAGATAGAAGAAGAAAAGAAAGAGCTTGAGCAGGAAAAGAATCAAGCCTCATCAGAGGCTGATGAGCTTGATACCAAGCTTACACAGATTCTTACCGATATCGACAGGATGGAGCTTGAGGCCGTAGCCCTTAATGAGCAAATAGAACAAAATAAGATCGATCTTGAGTCAGCGAAGGAAAAGCAGTCAAAGCAGTACGCAGATATGAAGCTTCGCGTTCAGTATATGTACGAGAATCAGACTGCGACAGCCGAGGAGGCTATTCTTTCTGCCGAGGATATGAGTGATTGTCTTTCTAAAGTTGAGTATGTCCAAAAGATTTATGATTACGACAGAAACGAGCTTGAAGCTCTTGCTAAAACTACACAGGAGATATCGGATATAAGCGATAAGCTTGCCGGTGACTATGATAGGCTTGCAAAGTCTCAGGAGGAGGCTGTAGGTAAAAGAAATGAGCTTGATCTTCTTTTGGAATCCAAGAAGGATGAGATCAGTGATCTGTCAGACAGGATAGCTAAAGCCCAAAGCGAGATTGCTAAGAAGGAAGCTGAAGAAGAGGCGCGTAAGGCTGCTGAAGAAGAGGCTAAGCGTAAAGCAGCTGAAGAAGAGGCGAGACGTAAGGCTGCGGAGGAAGAGGCTAAGCGTGTCGCCGCAGCGCAGGAAGCGCAAAGGGCACAGGCGCAGCAAAGCACGAGTACACAGGCTCCTGCTGCGCAGGCTCAGACTACACAGGCGCAGCAAACCTATCAGAGCAGCAATAATAATTCGTCCGGGTCATATTCGCAAACAAGCAGTAGTTCCGGAAATTCAGGCTCGTCAGGTTCATCCGGCACAAACTCCGGCAGCTCGTCATCCTCATCTTCATATAACGAGCCTGCGTCTGCTCCGGCTTCATCCGGTTCTGCGACCGGAGCGGCTATAGTAAGTACGGCTTATAATTATTTAGGTGTTCCGTATGTATGGGGCGGAACTTCCCCTTCAGGATTTGACTGTTCCGGGCTTGTTCAGTACGTATACATACAAAACGGTATTTCGCTGCCCAGAACATCAGGCTCACAGGCCGGTGTCGGATACGGAGTGTCATTATCGGCAGCGCAGCCGGGTGATATCGTATGCTATGCGGGTCATGTAGCTATTTATATAGGCGGCGGTAATGTAATACATGCGCCGTATCCTGGCAGGTCAGTGGAGATAACTTCAGCAACGAATATGGGTAAGCCGGTGACGACTGTAAGACGTGTTGTATGATATGAGCCGGTTGTGCGTTAACCGGTGCGGTTTATGTATTAAGCAGAACCGTCCCCATTGACATACAAGGGCAGTTTTGATATACAGCAATTTATTTTCGAGGGATATACATATGAGAAAGAAATCGTTTATAAAACGTTTGATATGCGGCAGCTTAATTGCTGCAAGCATTGCTTCTTTTGCGGGAGCAGCGTTTAATTTATATACTCCTGTTCAGGCTGAAACTATAGAAGAACTACAGAAAAAACAAGAAGAGCTTAAAAAGCAGCAGGAAGCACTGCAGCAGCAACAGCAGGATCTTAATAAAAAGCAGGATGCTTTATCCGAAGAAGAAAAGTCTCAGAACAGCAAGCAGGATGAGTTAAATTCCGAAAAGAACAAGACACAGGCTGAGGTAGATGAGTTAGAAAGGCAGTTAGACCAGCTTCTTGCCGAACTTGAAGAAATCAACAAAAAGGCTGATGCTCTTGTTGTTGATATAGGAAAGGCGAATGCTGAGCTTGAGACCCAGCAGCAGAATTCCGAGATTCAGTATCAGGATATGAAGCTGCGTATCCAGTATATGTACGAGAATCAGACTGCTTCTATTAAGGAGTCTCTTGTGTCCTCGGAGGATATGAGTGAGTTTCTTAATGCTGCGGATTATTATCAGAAGATATATGATTACGACAGGGAAAAGCTCGAAGAAATAGCCCAGACTATAAAGAAGATTGAAGAGCTTACGGAAAAGCTTAATATCGAACTGGCTGAGGTCGAAGAGGTTCAGAAGCAGATGTATGCCAAGGAGAATGAGATTAATGATCTCGTTAGCTCCAAGGAGGCTGATATATCACAGCTTGATTCGCGTATTGCTACGGCAGCCAAAGCCGCTGCCGAAGCCGCTGAGGCAAGGAAAAAGGCGGAAGAGGAAGAAGCGCGTCTTGCAGCACAGGAAAAGCAGCTTGTGGAAGAAGCAAATAAGGCGGCGGCAGAAGAAGCCCGTATCAGAGCGGAAGAGGAAGCAAGACGTAAGGCAGCTGAAGAAGCAGCTCGGAAAGCGGCAGCTGAAGAGGCGGCAAGAAGAGCGGCGGAGCAGGCTGAAAGAGACAGAGCGGCAGCAGCTGCCGCTGCTGCTTCAAGATCAGCAAGCGCAAGTTCAAGTTCATCAGACAGCTATTCGGGTAGTTCAGGCTCTTCCTCAAGCAGTTCGTCGTATGAGTCAAGCTACACTCCGACAGTAACAACTAACTCGACAAGCGGTCTTGCGCAGACTATAGCTACAAATGCACGAAATAATAACGGATGGTACCCCGCAGCGGCAGGTATGTGCGCCCAGTGGGTAGCCGGAATATATGCACAGTCCGGAGCCGGAAGACCTTACGGTAATGCTATAGATTATTGGAATAAATGGAGCTATTCAGGCAGCACAAGTAAGTCAAATATACCTGTAGGAGCAGCGGTTATAAGTTCCGGTGCCGGAGTGCTTGCTGCTACATACGGTCATATAGGAATATATCTCGGCAACGGCATGGTTGCAAGTAATATAGGCGGCGTTAAGATAGAGTCTATTGATTCATTTGACAGAAGCGCTACTGCTACATGTCAGGGACACAGAGGTTATATAGGTTGGGTGTGGCCTAACGGAGTTGCGCTTAACTAAAATGTGTAAGCCGGGTACACTGTACCCGGCTTACACATTTTTTGTTGCATTTTTATAATTAATATGATAGTATATCTAAGTTGTGCGGATGTGGCGGAACGGCAGACGCAGCAGACTCAAAATCTGCCGGTGGCAACATCGTGTGGGTTCAAATCCCACCATCCGCATTGCTTATATATAATAATTGGTTTAAGGCTGCGTATTTCGCAGTCTTTTTTATTATTTACTATTTAGTGGCAGCTGTAATGTGGCCCCATCTGACACACTAATGACTGATTCATAAATTATGAAGACTTGACACACTTAAATACCCGGCTTTGATTTGCTATATATACGACGTTAGATTATATTACATTTAACGGAGAGTTTTATTCATGAATATAATTGCAACACCATCAAGTACAAAAGAAATATTAGATCGATTCGGTTTTTCTTTTAAAAAGAAATTCGGTCAAAATTTTTTGATCGATGAGAATGTAGTCCGAAAGATAGTCCGTATATCCGGAGTTACGGTAGATGATACAGTCCTTGAAATAGGTCCCGGAATCGGTACGATGACGCAAATACTTGCTGAGGAAGCCGGTAATGTATTAGCAGTTGAAATTGATACTAAGCTCATTCCGGTTCTTGAATTTACTCTTGCCGACTGTCCGAACGTCACTGTTATAAATAATGACATTTTAAAGTGTAAATTAAAAGAGCTTTCGGATAGTTATAATTCAGAAAAGCCGTTTAAAGTTGTTGCCAATCTGCCATATTACATCACGACCCCCATAATTATGGGGCTTTTAGAGGAAAATGCAGTTCAGAATAAAAAACTTTTAAGCAGTATTACCGTGATGATACAAAAAGAAGTTGCAGAGAGGATAACTGCAAAGCCGGGAACAAAGGAATACGGTGTATTGTCACTTGCGGTTGAGTATTATACAAAGCCTTCCTTTCTTATGAATGTACCGGCAAATGTATTTATGCCGAGACCCGGTGTTGATTCAGCGGTTATCGGTCTTGAGATATTAAAAGAGCCACCGGTTGATGTTAAAGACGAAAAAAAGCTTTTTAGACTGATAAAAGCAGCATTTGCCCAAAGGCGCAAAACATTTATAAACAGTGTATCAGGTGTGTTGAATGTTGATAAAAGTGTTTTGCGGGACGCATTAGCTGCCATAGACCGAGGGGAATCTGTAAGGGGGGAGGTTCTGACTCTTGAAGAATTTGCAAAACTTTCAGATTTCATATAAAAGCCATTACGCACGACACAAACGGCTCAAAACCGCACATTTACTGGTTTTTTAATTTTAGACATCCGTAAAGAATACACCCTTTTTTAACCCTATTATACACGGGTTATACACAAGCCTTGTCAAGCAGTTTTGAACAATGCGAGGCTTTTTCCCTTATATCCGAATCGGCTCATTTCCGCAATAAGAGCTGATACAGGGCGGTGAGTATACACCGTTTCGGAAATATCTCCGGAATCGTGCCCGACAATCAGGTGAAGTATTGAATCGTCAAGACCTAAAGTGAAACGCCACTGTGTTATAAAAGTATGCCGCGTATCGTGCGGGGTGTGCCCGGGAAGTATGGTTTTTAGTATTTGTCGGTATCTATCATAAGTGAGCGGTCTGACTTTTCCGCCGTACTCGTTTTCGAATAAAAAACCCGTGCAGCTGCTATCCATAAGTTTCTTGATAAGATGAGCTATGCCATCATGGATGGGGATTATCCTGTCCCGACCTGCCTTTGTTTTTGAGCCGTGGCGTATATATCCCTCACTAAGAAATATATGCTCTTTTTTGAGTGTTAAAAGCTCATTGGGTCTCATACCGGTATACAGAGCCACATGAAGAATGTCGGACAGCCGGTGATCCATAGTTAAAGCGATTCCGATTTCATCTGTGTTAAGCGGCTCGTGGGTATTTTTATAGCCTTCTTTTTGCGAGACAGCTTTAAGATCAATAAAATCGGCGTAATTCTTATCGCAGTATTCATGCTTCACTGCATAAGCGAATAAGTGACGCAGAAGCGTCCGCAGGCCATTTAGACAATTTTTTGTTGTATTGATTTCCGAGAGTGCTTTTTCCATATCAGAAACCCTTATGTTGCGGATCTTCATGCTGCAAAGATCGTCGGGGATCCTCCGAAGGTTATTCGCATGAGTCTTTTGAGTGGGCTTTGCAAAAGTTGGCAACACGCTCTTTTCCCATCTATCAATAATAGTATTTAACGTGATTTTGTCAGCTTCCGTATCGTAAGGATTTTCGTTGTACTGATGCAGCGCGACAATAGCATCCTGGTAAGTCTCAAAGGTTCCGATATTGATATACTTTGGCTTGTAAATTATATCTTTGAACTTCTCAGGAGGAATTGACTTTTTTGCCGGCCACACCTCACCTGTGGTCTTGTCCACCAGTATAAGTTTCTCAGTCTTTCTTGCACGGTAGGGCTTGCGGCGGCCATCACCGATATAACTGACTGATCCAAAGCCGTTAGGTAGTTTTAAATTTTTCTTTCGTTTCATAATGATCATCTCCTTTTTTAATTGTATTCAGGCAGATGATTTGATATAATATTAAAGCACTCCTGTCCAGATGTACCCACTGAGACGGGAGGCAAAATGAATCATCTACCTTGCGTAGAAGTTGAAAGTTGTTTTTGCGACAAAGAACGTTGTTTTTGCAAACGGGCAACGTTCTTTTTTTATTCATACAAGTCGAATACATTAACAGAGAGCTTTCCATTACTTGCGGCCATTAACATTTTATAAGTATTATCCCCTGTGTCTTCTGAGATTCCAACGTAGTAATCAATGCTATTCGGATCTAATCCGTTTTCTGTTAATCGCTGCCTGAGTTGAGCATCTAATCCAGCTTGAATCTGATTAAACATATCAACATAATTATTCCATGAATATCTAAAGTCTGAATTATCTTTTATTGATTCTGCATCATCATAGAGTCCATTAAAAGTATCATCTCGCAACACCGAAATAATTACGTCCTTATCAGATTTTTCATAATTAACCAACGTGTCAGTCTGTGCCTTATTATATTCGTCTTTTGTATAAAAATGACTTTCGTGAGATACTGATATTTGGTCATACACCGGCTTTGCATCTGTATCTAAAAATTTTTGCGCCACACTTTCGTTTGTGGCACCTGAAGCACCACATCCCGCAAAGATAGCAGCTGCTCCGATAAGACCGACAGCGCTTAATAATAATCTTTTCTTCATGCTAAACCTCCCTTATCTATCTAAAATCTCTAATCGTGACGCGATCCGATCGAGCTGCCTTATTATGATCCAATTCTGCTCTAAGATAGCGCGCTGGTAATATACGGGCAAAATATCTTCTGCACTCTTGCCAATTGCACTAAGACTCATGCCTGTTTCCATTGCACCGGTGCCGACTAATTCACTAATTATTTTTCTAACTGAAGCTATGTCTTTCGGGTCCTGTATATTTTCAAGACCATACTTAGCCATTAGCTTAGCGTCCTTTTCAGCTTTAATAGCTTCCTTCTCTTCTTTGCTCATAAATAAACCCATCTTTATCCTCCTTATTTAACAATGCGAAACTTTTTTATGATATCTCTTTTTTGCATTCTTCAATCTCTTTATCTAATCCAAGACTGCGGATCACCAGCCCCTGAGTATACTCGTCGGCTTCACGGAACGCAGCTATTACAATCTTCTCTATTCCTGTTAGCCGCATATCATCTTTAACAACTTTTAAAGGATTATTGAACTCACTTTCCCAACCCATTAGAAAAGCAGGTGTGACGTCAAGCGCTTTAGCTACAGCCATTACCTTGGATTGAGGTATGTCTAATAAACCCTGTTCTAAACGATTTATAGATGATCTCGCAGCATAATTACATCTCTGTGCAAGCTCTTCCTGAGATAACCCAAGGTCAAGTCTGCGGCTTTTAACCCTTTGCCCAAGTTCTTTTAAAAAGTTTTTATTTTCATAATTCTGCATAAGCTCACCGCCATACTTATTCCCCTTTTTACCTTACTATGCGAAATTTTGCTCTGATTTTCTTTTTTCAAACTCTTCGTCAATTCCTAAACTTCTGCAAACCATCAATTGCGTAACATCGTCGGAATTTCGATATGTTTTTATAAGCATATTTTCAAACGGTGACAATTCAACCAATACATGATGCGGCTGTCCAGCCGCAAGATCAACAGTGGCCAAAGTTTGCATAGATACTCCGTAATAATCAGATAATTTTTTTACTATACCAAAAGGGGGTTCATTTGTACCGGACTCCCACTTTGACACAGTAGTCAGCGATTTATATCCAAGAAGCTCAGCAATATCAGATAAAGAAAGCCCCCTGCGAGTTCTTAAATATCGTAAATTTTCAGCTAAGTACATTTTTAACACCTCCTTTCAGTGCGCTTTTATAATAAAATATATTTGATTAAAAATCAATCATATTTTATAAAACAATAAATATATTTAATAAAAAATCAAAAAAGTTGTTGACATTTGATTTAAAATCAGATAAATTAAACTTGATTTTAAATCAATAAGGAGGTGACGCATAATGAAAAAGCAATATACATTAAAGGAATTGCGAGCACGTAAAGATAAGACACAAGCTGAAGTTAGTGCTGAATTAGGTATATCGCAACCCACTTATAACGCCTGGGAAAAAGACGTGTCGAAAGTTCCTTTCGGCCAGGTCTGGAAAATGGCGATGTATTTTGATGTCACTGTTGACGAAATTTTTTTACCCACTGTTTGATTTAAAATCAATCAATGAATTAGTGAGGTGAGACCATATGGAGGATGTTGAATTTTTAGAGTCCGAACTTTCCCGAGAGGAGATTGACAGATTAAACGATATGTATGAGTGCGTTCTTCAGATCACAAAGCGAAAAAATGGAGAAATAGGATATTTGACTGCTCTGGGCAGATCCCAAACCATTTGTCAGGGAATAGGGAATTATCTGGGCAGATCAATCTTAGACGCTAAAGCCACAGATGAATCATTTAACAGTAGAGATTCTTTGAACATAATGCTGACAGAAATTAAAAAGCACGCAAAAAGAAAATTGTGTGGAGAGGAGTATGACGATGGATAGAGAAGCGGATGAGATTATAAAAATGTTACATTCTCTTTCCGGTAGTAATTCGCCTTATGAGCTCTTCAATGACTGGGTTACGTGTATGGCCTTAAGCATAGCGAATACATGCACGGTTATACATGACAAGGTTTGGAAAGAGCGGGAAGAAA
>CACZTL010000046.1 GCA_902784165.1 uncultured Lachnospiraceae bacterium
ACGTTTATCAGCATAGTGAGTCTGTGCCTGACTGCTTTCAGTCTCGGATTCGCTTTGGGCAAATCAAAGGCAAAAAAATAACCGCCTTGTCCCCGGAAGACTAGGCGGTAAACGCAAATTTTTCCGAAAGGACTGACCAAGTTAAATGGCAGTACCTTTTCTGTTTATAATTCTAACACTAATCACATATATGTGTCAAACAGGGACAGTTCTCCATTTTACTATTCAACGATAATTGTAGTGTGTCAGTCTTGACACAAAGGGACTGTCCCCGTTTGACACACTATTGACTGAGCGCTAAGCATTAATCCTGCAATAACTCCCTGTACACCTCACTTTTTGATACCCCGCGATCCTTTGCTACGGCCTTCATCGCAGCTTTACGATCCATCCCCTCGTCAAGATACAACTTCATGTGCTCCTCCAGCGTCATTGAAAGAAACGCCTCCCGCTCCTTTTCTTCGCACTTCGCGCGGGAGAGGCCTTCTATCACAAGAACATACTCGCCGCGCGGCGGCTCGGATTCCGTAAGAAGGACAGCCTCATCAAGCGTCATACGTCTTACCGACTCATGCAGCTTGGTCAGCTCTTTTACTATACTGACCCTGCGCTCTCCTCCGAGCGCGTCACGAAGCTCGCCAAAGGTCGTTTTTAACCTGTGGGGAGCTTCATATATGACTATCGTACGGAATTCTTTTTGCAGATCCGCAAGTATCTTCTTTCTTTCATTTTTATCAGCCGGCAAAAAAGCTTCAAATGCAAATCTCCTCGTAGACAGTCCGCTTATCGTAAGCGCCGTAATGCACGCGGCAGCTCCCGGAAGCGATGTTACTAAAACCCCGGCATCAACACACATCCGCACAAGCTCTTCTCCGGGATCTGAAATACCGGGCGTACCGGCGTCTGTGATCAGCGCGATATCCTTGCCTTCAAGCAAAAGCCTCACAAGCTCACGCCCTTTATCATACTTGTTATGCTCATGATAAGCCGTCATCGGTGTGCTGATCTCAAAGTGATTCAGAAGCTTTATGCTGTTTCGCGTATCCTCAGCCGCTATCAGGTCGACCTCCTTAAGGCATCTGATCACGCGCAGTGTGATGTCCTCAAGGTTGCCTATAGGAGTTGCGCATAGATATAGCGTTCCTTCTTTATTCATGATTTGTATTCCTTTTAAAACCTTATATTTCTAAAAGTGTGTCAAGATGGGGACAGTCCCTTTGTGTCAGTCCTGACACAAAGGGACTGTCCCCATCTTGACACACTTTCTTTAATACATCCCCCTGACCTCAGCAGTATACCCCCCGCCCTCCTCATAAATAATAAGCGGCGGCTCCACGATCATCTGCGCGCCTCCCCTCTTTACTGCGTCGATAAGCACCATCGTGGCCTCCTTTCCGGCAAACGAGTGAACAAAACGCATACGCTTAGGCTCAAGCTCTTTACCTTCCAGCTCGCGCATTATCTCCACAAGCCGTCTCGGTCTGTGCACCAGAAAAAAATGCCCTCCGTCCCTTAGCGAACCCGCTGCCTGCCCTGCTATATCTGCAAATGTACAGCTTATCTCATGGCGGGCGAGCGCCTTCTCATCTCCGGGATTTACAAGCCCGTCGCCCCCCGCCATATACGGCGGATTGCAGGTAACGACATCAGCCGGCAGGCGCGCATTTTCCTTTAAAAGCTCGCGTGTGTTGCATATATCACCCTGTATAACTTTAAAAGCGTCCTCCATATTATTAACGAGAGCATTTCTTGTCGCAAGATCCGCGCTTCTTTCCTGCAGCTCTATCCCCGTATAGAACCCGCCCTTTCCTCTTGCGGCCATAAGTAAGGGAATTACGCCGTTTCCCGTGCACAGGTCGAGGACGTGATCGTTTTTTCCTGCCTTTGCGAAATCCGCTAAAAGCACGGCGTCCATGCCGAAACAAAAAAGGGACGGATCCTGTATCAGGACATATCCGTTCCTTTGGAGGTCATCAAGGCGCTCGCCGGGGTGTATGTAGTTGTTTATGTTTTTTTTGTCCATACACACTTTCACTCCCCTGCCAGCTCCTGCAGCTTCTTCTCGTCAAACTCACCGCCTTCGTACCTGCCGGCTCGCCGGTCCTCAGCCTTTCGCTTCTTAACAATCTCAAGCTCATCTGCCGATATATACTCTACCTCGCTCTCGCCGTCATCGCCTTCAAACAACACCTTGCACTTGCGAAGCAGTACATTCCCGCCGATTACCTTACCGGCTCTTGCTTTATCCTTTTTATCAGCCACAAGATCGCCGTTTGAGGGCATCCCCTGCCTAAGCTCTGCATAAGCCGCGCTCTCGTGCTCCAGACAGCACATAAGGCGTCCGCAGGCGCCGGAAAGACCGGCCGGATTAAGCGCTATGCCCTGTTCCTTGGCCATTTTTATATTTACATTGGATCTTATGGACATGTGTGAAGCACAGCACGCCGGGCGGCCGCAAACGCCCATGCCTCCTACGATTCGGGCTACGTCGCGCACACCTATCTGCCTAAGCTCAATTCGCGTATGGAAAACAGAAGCCAGATCACGCACCAACGCCCTGAAATCCACCCTGTCGTCAGCATAATAATAAAACAGTATCTTTTTGCGGTCAAAAAGATACTTAACCCTTATGAGCTTCATAGGAAGCCCGTGAAATGCCGTTTTTTCTTTAAAAATCTCCCCCGCCTCTTCTGCCAGTGCTTCATTTTCCGCGCTTTTCTCAAAGTCATCCTCCACGGCTGCCCTGAGTATCGCCTTCACCGGATCCGAGGTCTTTATGCTGCTTTCTTCAATGTCGTCCTGCACGACATCACCCATCTCAAGCCCCATATCACTCTCTGCAATGACCTTGTCGCCGACACTTACTTCCTCAGCGCCGGTAAAAAAATAATATATACGTCCGCATTTCTCAAATCTGACGCCTATAATCCTGTTCACCTGCATTACCCCTGCACATTTTCACAAATAGTTGTAAGCAAAAGCTCCATGGTTATCTCAAAGCTGACATTGGCTCCGATGCGCTGCCTTGCTTTACGGATCGCTTCTGTTATGTTTTCCAGTCCTTCAAATGTAATTACCTGTGACTGCTTGCTTATCTGCGTTATGTAATCCTTGTAGACCACTCCGTTTGCGTCCCTGGTGCTCTCAAAGATCAGTATATCTCTGTACCATAAGGTCATAAGCTCGAAATAATAATCAAGGAGCAGATCCTTGTAGTCCTCTGCCTTTCGCACACAGGCCGTCATTTCGGGGATACTCATGTTTTTGATATTTAACACAACATTTAACACGTCTTCCTTAAGGCTCTTGAAGTGCTCATTTTTAAAGCACGCCATGCCCCGACCGATCTTTCCTTCTGCAAATGCTACGGCAAATTTTATATCGTCCTCCGTAACAGAGCTGTCATTCTCCGTTGATTCTCTGAGGAACCTTTCAACTATTTCGTTGGAAAGCACCGGAACCTCTATGTGCTCCGCACGTGACCGTATCGTGTGAAGCAGCATATCGGCAGATGATACCAAAAGCATGACCACCACATACTCCGGCGGCTCTTCAAGCGTCTTAAGGAGCGCCGACTGTGCTTCAACTGAAAGCTCCTGAGCTTCTTTTATTATGTATATCTTGTATCGTCCGCTGTAGGGCTTTGTGTGCGCATCTTCAATAAGCTTCTCGCGTATGTCGTCTACGGAGATGGTTTTTTTCTCTTTGTCCCGCTCTATGAATATAATATCAGGATGAGTGTTTGAAAGAGCCATCTTACATGACTTGCACACTCCGCAGGCATAAGCCTTCTCCTGCGTCGCATCGCCGATCTTGTGCATATGCTTGTCTATGCCCTCGCACAAAAGCGTCTGCGCAAATACCTTAGCGACCGTTTTCTTGCCCGTTCCGGGCTCCCCGCTGAATATATAGGCGTGAGACACCTTTTCCTTCACTATTGCCTCACGCAAATGCTTTGTCATTTCTTCTCTTCCTAATATCTCGGTCAATTCAGCCACCGGACTCACCTCTCTTTTTTTACGTTCTTTTCATGATAGCATATTTTTTTGCATATGTCACGGAAGATAGTTACTATTTAGCGCCGTCAATAGTGTGTCAACCGGGGACAGTCCCTTTGTGTCAGTCCTGACACAAAGGGACTGTCCCCATTTGACACACTATAATTATCGCTGAATAGTAACTCCCCCTTCACACACCAGCACATACGCATACGCCGCCTCAAACGACATCTCCTCAAGCCGTATCACAAACTCCCCCATATCCTTCGCGCTCTCATAAACAGCCGTCGCATCCCTCTTAAAAGGTGCCGCGTAAAGCCTTATGCCAAGCTCCTTCAGCCTATCTGCAAATGCATAAAAATTCTTCGCGCCCTCCCCGCACGGAAATGTCCCGCTGTGATATCCGTAAGCCAGAACCGCCTTCACCCCTTCAAGCCCGATCCTGTCAAAATTTATCCCGGGATACATGCGTATCGCCGCAACTCTGTCTTCATCTGCCTCAAATCCTTTTTTTGCAAATTTCTCGCGTCTCTCTTCATCAGGATAGCCGCCGCACCTGTCCTCGTGCTTATCATTTATTACGGTTCTCCAAATATAGCCATCCCCCGTGTTATTTAAGCCTTCCGGGTAAAACTCGGCAAACGGCTCCCCTCCGAATACACTGTGGTTATGGCTTCCGGCGTCAGCCTCTGTAAGCTCGACTCCTCTGTACGCATTAAAGGCTGATCCGTCATGCCATACCGCATAGACGTCATTATAAAATCCGGATCTTGAAAGGTAATCTATAAGCCATACGGCGCCCGAAAAGTTTAAAAAGCCGTTACTCTCCCGGTCCGAAAGAGGCTTATTTGCCGCAACAAAAACAACAGGGCACTGTAGTCTGTCCTTAAATGCCATGCCAAGAAAAGCCGTTGCAAAGGAGAGCGTATCGGATCCGTAGGTGATTATTATGCCCTTATAGCTTTTATTATACTCCTCAACTAAGCGGCAAAGCGCGGCAAGCTCGGAGGCGCTTACATTTTCGGAAAGGATTGAAAACGGACTCATCGTCTCAAATCTTTCCCTGCCGCCGTATTCTCTTTCATAGCCGTCTAAAAGCTCAGCTTTTGCGCTTTCATCCGGGGCTATTACCCCGTTTTTTTCGGTACTGCCTATCGTTCCGCCGGTAAATATAATTAAAATGTCTTTCATCTGTCTCACCTTTTAAAAAATGTGTCAAGACGGGGACAGTCCCTTTGTGTCAAAATGGGCATTCCCATTTTGACACAAAGGGACTGTCCCCGTCTTGACACATTTATCAGTCATGTATCTCGGGAATGTCTAAATCGTCATCAGTAAGCTTAGGCTCATCCGACTTCTTTTCAGGCTTTACATATGCCCTGTCGTCGCCGTTCCCCTCATACTCATACGTATCCGCCCTCGTCGGCACCTGTGAGCTTCGCTTAGGCTTTCTTACGGCAGCCTCGGGAAGTGTATACTTTGCCTTTGCTTCCGCCACCATACGCTTAAACTCTTCGTTATTATCCTCCTTAAGCTCATGATCCAGATACTCGTGCATATCGAAATCATTTCTGCCGACCTCGATAAGGGTCGCGCCGATATTTGAACAGTGGTCGCCTATACGCTCAAGATCGACATTCAGATCAGACAGTATAAAGCCGATAACCGGCGTGCACTCTCCACTTGCAAGGTAAAGCACCCTGCGCTCCTTCATCTGGTCGCTTATCGAGTCCACCGCCTCCTCAAGCGGCTCTATCGTATGGGCAAGCGCCGTATCCCTTGTACTGAGAGCCCCGGTTGCCACATCCACTATATCCTGAACCGCATCAACAAATACGCGCAGCTCTGCGGATACTGCCGCGGAAAATGTCTCGCCCTTTTCATGCTTCTCACGGGCGGCCTCCATGATATTTTGTGCATGATCGCTCATCCGCTCCAGATCGCCGATACACTTCAGCAGCAGACCGTGGGTATCTACCTCCTTGACGGTCATGTCCTTGGAGTTTATCCTCAGCAGATACGACCCTATTCTGTCCTCATAAACGTCCACACGCTTTTCGAGCTTATCAACAAGGTCTGCATTTTCCTTGGTATAATTCCACAATAGCTCTGTCGCCAGACGTATGCTCTCCTTCGCATCCACGGCCATCTGCGCAACAACGTAGCTTGCCTGCTCCAGCGCAAGTCCGGGATTACGAAGAAAGCGCTCGTCCAGACGCGCAAGGTGCTGCCTCTGCTCCTCATCCGTCTCATCTTCTTTCTCATCCTCACCGCGTACCACCGCATAAACAAGCTTAAGCAGAAGCTTTCTGTTAGGCAGAAGTATCAGCGTGGTCAATATGTTAAAGAAGGTATGGAATATCGCTATCCCGACCGTAGTAGCGGGCGCATTTAAAAACTCAAAGGGTCTGATGGCATTTATCGTATAGAATACGACTGCAAATATAACCGTTCCGATCACATTAAAGAACAGGTGGATAAATGCCGTTCTCTTAGCGTTTTTGGTCGTTCCGGCACTCGATATAAGCGCAGTCACGCAGGTTCCGATATTCTGGCCCATGATGATGGGAAGCACGCTTCCGAAGCTTATGCTTCCTGCTGCTATCAGCGCCTGGAGGATACCAAGAGATGCAGATGAAGACTGCACTGCCGCGGTAAATGCAAGCCCCGCAAGTATACCGAGTATCGGATTAGAGAACATCGTAAGGAATCCGGCAAATTCCGGAGATTCGGCAAGAGGATGCACCGCATCGCTCATGAATTCCATACCTATCATGAGCAGACCGAACCCGAAAAGTATCTGCCCCAGATCCTTTGATCTCTCCTTTTTTATAAATGTAACAAATATCACGCCTGCAAATGCAAACAACGGTGCAAAGGAAGCGGGCTGCAGCAGGCGCATGAAGAAATTCTCGCCGCCTACACTTGTAAGTGAAAGGATCCATGAAGTCGCGGTCGTTCCGACATTGGCCCCCATGATAACGCCGACCGCCTGCGACAGCTGCATAATGCCTGAGTTAACAAAACCGACAACCATGACGGTGGTCGCAGATGATGACTGGATCACGGCCGTAACTCCCGCGCCCAGCAAAACTGCTTTTATAGGATGTGAAGTAAATCGTTCAAGGAGTGATTCCATCTTTCCGCCGGATGCATTTGACAGACCCTCGCCCATCACATGCATACCGTATAAGAACATGGCGATCCCGCCTAAGAATGCAAACCAGTCAAATATCGTCATAATTGTCCTCTCGCATTTTTTTCATATTTTTTATCTTTATAAACAGAGAATAACAATTTTATGGAAATTTATCAACAGTTATTATATAATATTTTCTATTGACCGGGCGCTAATAAAATCCGACACAGGAGCTATCTACATGAATAATATGCGAGATATTTTAAAAAAATATTTCATCGATGATGATTTAGACAAAATAGAAAACACTCATCTCTTTATTGCCGGCTGCGGGGGACTTGGCTCAAATATCGCCCATATGCTGGTGCGTAGCGGTTTTGTTAAATTTACCCTGCTTGACCACGACACCGTTGAGGAAAGCAATCTTAACCGTCAGTTTTATTTTCCGGATCAGGTCGGCGTAAAAAAAACGCAGGCGCTGGCCGAGAATCTCACAAGGCTAAATCCCGGGCTTGAGCTGACTCTTATAAACGGACGCCTGGATAGTCCTTATGAAGTTGCAGCTCTTACCGAGGATTGTGATATACTCGTGGAGGCCTTTGACCGTCCCGAGTCCAAAGCGGTATTTGTTTCCGGCGCAGTTCCGACAGGGAAGCCTGTCATCTCAGCCTCTGGAATCGCGGGTTACGGAGATACCGACGATATCATCGTAAGAAAGCGCGGAGCGAATCTCTACCTTGTAGGTGACGGTAAAAGCGATGTTTCAGATATGCCTCCCCTCTCACCCCGTGTAAATGTAGCCGCAGCCAAGCAGGCGGATCTGGTACTTGCGATTGCACTGGCATAAAGTGTGTCAAACGGGGACAGTCCCTTTGTGTCAGGACTGACACAAAGGGACTGTCCCCGTTTGACACACTTGGACTGTCACCGTCTGACACACTAAACAAAAAAAAGGAATACATTATGAATAAATTACAGGAATACTTCTCAACCCCCCTCTACGGCATGACCGCCGAGGATCTCTCATTTTCACACGACAATATATCCGATGTCCGTGATATGCTTGACGCCGGTATAAAGATCATTCAGTACCGCGAGAAGGAAAAGACCGGCAAGGAGATGTACGCCCAGTGCGTCAAACTTCGCGAAATGACGCGTGCAGCCGGCGCGCTTTTTATTATCGACGACTTTGTTGACCTGGCGCTTGCCGTGGAAGCCGACGGGGTACACATAGGACAAGATGATCTGCCCATAGAAGCTGTAAGACGCATTGCCGGTGACAAGCTCTTTATAGGGCTCTCGACGCATTCGCCCGAGCAGGCCCGTGACGCAATAAAAAGAGGAGCCGACTATATAGGCGTCGGCCCCATATTTGAAACTCATACCAAGAAAAATGTCTGCGCTCCCGTGGGTCTGACTTACCTCGACTACGCAGCTGCCCATGTCGATATCCCCTTTGTAGCCATCGGCGGGATCAAGGAGCATAACCTATCCGAAGTCTACGCCCACGGCGCAAAGTGCGCCTGCCTTGTCACGGGGATTGTCGGGAGCAAGGATATAAAAACCTCCGTAAAAAAACTACTCTCACTCTATCCTCATTTTGTTGCCTGACAGAAGGTTTTCTCTAATCATTTTCCTCCAGCTCCGGCTCTTTCCTGAAAAACTCATTGATATCGCTGATATCCTCGGTATTAAGCGACGTGTGTCAGAAAGAACATACAAAGCTCGAAGGCATTTTATTTTTGCCTTGCCGTACAAACCTCATCACAACCTTCACGGCAAAAATATATGCTCGAGAGCTTTAGTATGTTCTTTCGTCACTTTCATGAGCAACAAGGATTTCTCTAATCATCTTCTTCCAGCTCCGGCTCCTTCCGGAAAAACTCATTGATATCGCTGATATCTTCTGTATTAAGCGTCGTATCTCCGATTCCGTCCGTGCTCTCCCTGAGGAACACTGTCTTAAGCGTCGCAAGCATGATCCTCAGATCTCCGCCGAGATTCGGCTTTGATATATACATAAGATCAAGAAGCAGCTTGTCATACGGAGATGTGTTATATTTTCCGTACACCTGCGCATAACCCGTTATTCCTGCACGCACCTGAAGCCTTAGGGCAAATTCCGGCAGCTTATTTTCGTAAATACGCGCGATTTCCGGTCTCTCCGGGCGTGGTCCGACTATGGACATATCCCCCTTTATAACATTTAAAAACTGCGGCAACTCGTCTATACGGAACCTCCTGATAAACCGCCCTATCTTCGTCACCCGGACGTCATCATGACCACTCGAAAGCTGCGCCCCGTTTTTCTCTGCGTCGGGACGCATACTTCTGAACTTCAGTATCTGAAATCTTCTGCCGTGCATCGTGATCCGCGTCTGCTTATAAAACACACTGCCTCCGTCCGTCCTTTTTATAAGGATCGCCACGACGAGCATCAGCGGAGATGTTACGCCGATAATAATACATGAAAATACAACATCGATCACACGCTTGAAAAATCTGTACTCATGTGCCGGATTATACCGTGATACCTTCATCATGGGCAGATTTATCATGTAAATGCGCTGCGCTCCGCTCAAGATTACATCGCCGATACGCGGAATCACGTATGTGGTGATATCATACTCCGTGCAGAATTTTAGTATCTGGTTTCTGTCATGGGAGTGCACGCCGCTTAAGAAAACCGTCTCGATCCCCTTAAACATGCTTTTTATATTTTTTCCCTCAAATTCACTGATATGACGAATCGATACCACGTCAAATCGTATTTCCAGACCATCCCTTTTTAAGAGCTTATCAACCTCTCCCTTTCGCATATCATAGATAACCATGGTCTTTGCCGGCTTAAATCTTACAAAATACCATTTATGCGCAAGATACGCCCATAGGACGGCCAGACACATTTGCAGGGCATAAACAAGAAGCATGGGCAAAATGTTCGGAAACTCAAGATTAATAAGCCAGATAAGGATAAACATGACAAAGTCGGTAACCGCAAGCGCCAACGCCTGCGAATAAACTACCTCCTGAATACGCAATATCTGAATCTGGAAAACCTGATAGGCAGACGCCGCAAGCAGGTATATAACAATAAAAAGCAGGATCACAAGCCAATTTCCGCGGAAATTATAGGTGTCGTAAATCCTGTCTTCATAATAAAATCTTGCTATAAAAAGAAAAGGAAGAATCATGGCGATTACATCCGCCAGAAAGATCATCCTGAGCGCAATAGAATTATACAGTTTTTTCAGATCCTTTCGTTTGTGCTCATCCTGGCGAAACGCACTGCTCATAGGGCTTCCCTTTCATTACTTCACAAATTATACATATATAGCTATTCTATATGTAAATGCATATTTCGTCAATTGCATATATCGAACACGGCTGTTGACGTTACTATTCAGCGATAATTATAGTGTGTCAAGATGGGGACAGTCCCTTTGTGTCAGTATTGACACAAAGGGACTGTCCCCGTTTGACACACTATTGGCCGGTCGCTAAATAGTAACCTGTTGACAATTAATTTTAATGAGATATAATCTTCATAATACTTGAATTCGAAAGGAGACGACCATGCACGAAATACAGGAATCAGGTGAAATGTATCTGGAGACAATACTTGTTCTCTCTAAAAAACTGCCGCATGTCAGATCTATAGATGTGGCTAATCACATGAAATACTCCAAGCCCAGCGTAAGCAGGGGTGTGGGCATACTCAAAGAAGACGGACATGTTATTATGGATGACTCAGGCTTCCTTACTCTTACCGAGTCGGGAAAGGCTATTGCCGAGAAGATCTATGAGCGCCATCTCATACTGACCGACCTTCTTGAGCGTATCGGCGTGGATCCCGATACAGCCGAAGCTGATGCGTGCAGGGTCGAGCATGTGATAAGTGACACTACATTTGCAAAGCTTAAGGAATGTCAGGCAAGGATGGATGAACAATAAAAAAAAACGCCCTTAAGGCGTTTTTTTTATTGTTCATTTTTTACTTCTTCTATCATATCGCGTGCTTCAAATACGGAATCCTTATCAGGTATGGTTACATATGCAGCACTGTTAGGGTGAGAATATGTAGTTCTGGAATCACCTTCTCCGACCACTGCATAAGACTCTATCGTCCACTCGCTCGGATCGGATATCTGCATATTTACCATCTTGTAGATAAGATCCTCTGGCATC
>CACZTL010000047.1 GCA_902784165.1 uncultured Lachnospiraceae bacterium
CGCCATTCCACCCTTACCTGCAAATGCAGGCGGTTTCTTTTCTGTTGCACTTTCCTTGGAGTCACCTCCACCGGACGTTATCCGGCGCCCTGCCCTGTGAAGCCCGGACTTTCCTCTGCAAAATGCAGCGATCGCCTGTACGACTCACGGTTTTAAAAATATCATGCTTTTTAAAAACATGTCAAGCATTATCTTCCAGTAGGTATTCTTATCATAATCCTTACGGCTACCGCTAAACCGACCGATACCAAAAGGTCTCTTATATGATGTACACCCGCAAGAAGTCTGGTCAGTCCCACAAGACCTGTTAAAATCCATAAAAACGGAGCCAGTATCGGATAATCGGATGATATAACAGCACTTATGACACCGGCAGAGAAAGTATGTCTGGACGGCATGCTCTTTCCTTTTTTGAGCCTGCCCATGACCGGTAAAAAATCATATTTCTCATATGGTCTTTTAAAATTAAATATTTTTCTGAACACTGAAAGGCCGATAAACGCTGCTGCGGGAACCCCGACAGTTTTCAAAAGCGTACGTTTGCCATATGCCCTGTACCTATGTATCACATAAGCAATATATCCGAGCGCCGTAATTATCGGCAGACCGTAATAAAGCAGCTTAAAGCATGCAAGAATAAATTTATGTCTTTTTAATAATTTTGTGATTAAAGGATATCTTTTTTCAAAAAAGAATTTTTCAAATCTTTCCAATGTGCCACCTGTTCCTGTTGTTTATCTGTTAGCCAGTTCTTTTGTAATATCCTCCCATGTTACGCCTTTTATACTCATAAGAACCATAGCATGATAAAGGAAATCTGCCATCTCATACTTTATTTCTTCCGGATCGGCGTTTTTTGCCGCTATTATAACCTCAGAAGCCTCTTCACCGCATTTTTTCAAAACCTTGTCAAGTCCCTGTTCAAAAAGATATGTAGTATATGAACCTTCTTTCGGATGCTCCTTCCTGTCGTTTATTACATCCATAACTTCGGAAAATACCTTAAGCGGATTTTTAGCGTTTGTTTCTTTAGAGTAAAGTTCACGATAAAAACAGCTTCTCTCACCTGTATGACACGCTGCGCCAACCTGTTTAACCTTAGCAAGCAAAGTATCATTATCACAATCAACAGATATGCTCCTGACATACTGGTAATGACCGGATGTCTCGCCCTTTACCCAAAGCTCATTTCTGCTTCTTGAAAAATATGTCATCATACCGGTTTCGGCAGTCGTATTAAAAGCAGCCTCATTCATCCAGGCCATCATAAGAACTTCATCAGTTTTGTAATCCTGAACTATTACAGGTATAAGACCCGAATCATTTACCTTTAGTTCGGAAAACGGAATGGTCGGTGTAAATGCATTTACAGGGATATCATTTTTGATACATTCAGACTTGACCTTGTAAAATGCGAAGTCCGGGCTGCTTACAGCTTCTCCGGTAACACCGGCCGTGAGCTGTTCCGTAAGCACCGGCATAATATCCTCTGCTGAAAACACCGGCTTAATTATACCGCAATTAAGCGCAATACGACCGGCTGCGTCCCTGACAGCAGTTTTATCATCACCGAAACGCTCAACAGCATCCGAAATTATTTCACTTCCTGTCAGAGAATCCTTTGCGCCGTCATCTATAATGCAAACCTTAGCACCTGCATAAAGATATTTCTTAACATCCTCCAAACGGTTGATATGTCCGCCCGCATATAATGGAATATCAACACTTTTCGTGAGTTTCCTTAATGACAAAATAAACTTCTCATGTGAGATGTCATCATCTGAAAGATCATATACGATGATTCCGTCAGCTCCGGCTTCCTCGAAAGTCTGACCAAGCTTAAATAATTCATTCTCTTGTGAAATCTCATTTTTACAAGCTTCATCAAAGTAAAAAAGACTATTCTTTGCATATATGTTCGGTAAAAATAATTTATTCATCGTCATTCCTTTTTTTATTTTTTTATTTGCTATAAATATCTCAATTTGAGAGTGTCATAAGGGTACGGTTTGTCAAAGAGATACGCCCCCATTGACACACTGACAGAAAGTCTTGTGCTTAACCGAAACGCTTAACAGCATCGCGGATATCAATTTTCCCTTCGTAGTACGCCTTGCCTATTATCGCTCCGTAAATGCCGGCTTCTGCAAGCTCTTCAAGATCATCCATACTTGATACGCCTCCGGAAGCTATAACGTCAAGCCCTGTATGGTCGGAAAGCTTTTTTGTTTGTGACACATTAGGTCCCGTAAGCATTCCGTCCCTGGATATATCAGTATATATAATTGTTTTTACTCCGCGGGACTTCATATCCATAGCAAGATCAGCTGCAGAAAGCTCACTAACCTTCTCCCAGCCGTGAGTTGCCACCATACCCTTCTTTGCATCAATCCCTACTACTATTCTGTCATCGCCAAATGTATCGACAGCTTCAGAAACAAAATCAGGGTTTTGTACTGCGCTTGTCCCAAGTATTACTCTGCTTACGCCCAAACCCAAAATATATCTGATAGCCTCGATATTTCTTATGCCGCCTCCCAATTCGCACGGAACGGAAACCGTCGAGGTTATCCTTTTTACAGCATCTTCATTTACCGAGCTACCTTTAAGCGCGCCGTCAAGATCCACGAGATGTATAAAACCGGCACCTGCCCTCTCAAACTCCAATGCAAATTCCAACGGATCATCTGAATAAACCGTTACATCATTAAAATCACCTTTTTTCAGCCGGACAGCCTGTCCGCCCTTCATATCAATCGCAGGAAGCAGTTTCATTTAAAAACATCCCCTTTCATAATTGTAGTAAACACCAAAATATTATATAATAAAAATCAAAGATTATAAACCCCGAATTTTTTTACATTTCTATGATCATCTTAAAAAGGCTGTCGTTTGTAGTATGCCTAACGGGGGCAGATTCATCAAAAGGAGATTATTATGACAAGAGAAGATTACTTTATCATACCAGAAAACAAAAAGGTTCGAAATTTTATCAATGAACAGATACTTACCATCGCAAGCTCTGCCGATTTCGATAATAATTCGGAGATTGATCACCTTGCCCGTGCCGTATATGAGGAATATAAGGGCGCCGGTGTTTTTAAAGGTGAGAACATAGACAAACTAACTGAGACTTCAAAGAAGGTTACCTTTGAAAACATAGAAAACAGACTTCCTGATAATATAAAGGAAAAATTGCAAAAATTTGAAAACTGTATTACTGATATCGTTGTAAATAACGACAAAGAGCTTCTTTCCAGAATAAACAGCATAGGTCAGGGAGTAATAGATAAAGATGACCGTATTGATAATATATAAATAGCAAATTTTTCCTCTTAGTGTCCGTTTGGTACTGTTCCTCTGTATCAAAACTGACAAAAAAAGAAATCCGTTATCCGGATTTCTTTTTTTAATGAATATATATCGAAATTATCTCTTACTGAACTGAGGTGCCTTACGAGCCTTTTTAAGACCGTACTTCTTTCTCTCCTTAGAACGGGGATCTCTGGTAAGATATCCTGCTGACTTAAGGAGCGGACGGAATTCGTCAGAGTCAGCCTCAAGAAGGGCTCTGGCAATACCGTGGCGGATCGCACCTGCCTGACCTGTAGTTCCGCCTCCCTTTACATTAACCTTAACATCGTACTTTCCCTCGGTATTTGTAACCTTGAAGGGCTGATTGATGATGACCTTAAGTGTTTCGGGTCCGAAATACTCATCAAGCTCACGCTTATTTACAATTATCTTACCTGTACCGGGGGTAAGATAAACTCTTGCTACACTACTCTTTCTTCTGCCTGTTCCGTAGAACGCGCCGTTTGCTGTCTTAGCCAATCTCACTTACCTCCTAATCAAAACTTCCACTCTTCAGGCTGCTGTGCCTGCTGTTCATGTTCAGGTCCTGCGTATACATGAAGCTTCTTATACATCTTCTCTCCGAGAGCTCCCTTAGGAAGCATACCCTTTACAGCGTGCTCAAATACTCGCTCGGGATGCTTTTCAAGAACCTCCTTGATAGGAATAAACTTAGCTCCTCCGATATAACCCGTGTGACGGAAATAAGTCTTTTGCTCCATCTTGTTACCGGTAAGCTTGAAATCCTTTGCATTTACCACTATTACATAGTCACCGCAGTCAACATGAGGTGTGTAATCAGGCTTATGCTTACCTCTTAAAACAGCTGCAACCTGAGACGCGAGACGTCCGAGGGTATACTTTGATGCATCGACCACATACCATTTTCTGCTTACGGTCGAAGCATTAGCCATAGTTGTTTTCATAAATACTCCTCCGAAATATATCTGTCAAGAATAATCTTATTTTCAAATATCCGTAAGCCTATCCTGAAAATGTGACCGGGGCTTGTGGGCACATATCTTCCGGATGACCGCCGGGAAGCGCAGTGTTATAAAGCACACCACAATCATCGATTATAGTGCATAAAATGTATACTGTCAAGCTTTTTCGTGAATTATATACTTCTTTAGTATCTGCTTTATCGGTGTATATTTCAAGTTTGCCACTATTTTCGTGTTTATATAATCCTTAACATCCTTGCGAAAGCCATCCATGGTATATCCGATCTTTACATTCTCCCAATACTCATCGGGGTCGCCGTGTCTGGTTGCTATACCGCGGTTAGCTCCTTCCTTATGTGACACTATAACACCGTCTTTCATAGGATCGAACTCATATTTCAGGCACAGCTTTGCAAACAGCTTAACAGCTGCCTCATAGACTATTCTCGTATGTTCACGGGCTTTTTCAATATCCTCGGGATGAAAAACGTAATCATCAGTGTAGTAGCCTGCATCTGATTCACACATCTCTATGCCGATATAATCCGAAGCTCCGTCACCGGCATGCCATGCCTGCTGATCCCACGGAAGCGTATGATAAAAAACTCCTGTCTCCGAATCAATAAATCCGTGTACTCCTGCATATCTGAAGTCAGAAGTCCCGAACTGATCCGCCATGGCTTTACCGTTTGTAAATGCAGCACCTATGGAGTGAAGCATAAACCCTTTAACTTCAATGCGACCGGTTTCTTTATAATTAGGACTGTCTGTCAGAAAATACTGAATACTGTCCGTATCAGGATCATCATCTGTAAATGTAAGCTTTTTTGCAAACATATCCCTGATATCGTTTCCTGCAATATATTCTTCCTGCTCTCTTTTTTTCCGGGCTCCGTCTACGGCATTTCCGACAGCACCGATTATCACAGATGCAGCCACAGTTGCAAGTATTACAGCAATCAAAAGAACACTGATCTTGTTTCCTTTTTTTAAAACCGATAATTTACTATCTTTTTTTTCGGACATCAAAAACCCTTCCGTAATTCAAAAGTATTCGGATAACAAAGGTATGATATAACATTTTTACAAAAAAATAAACAACTAATTCAAATAAATCTTGCTATAAGTTTATTGATGTTATTTCCAGCGCGGGTAAATTTCAGTTCATACTCTGTAGGTATGTTACTTTCAAGCTCTTTGCTGTCAGAATAAAGATCCCGTGTAAGATACACTATCTCCCAGCCTTTTTCTTTAACGGATTCAACCGAATACTCAAACAGATCGTTATTATCGGTCTTAAACTCTATGCAGCTTCCTTTAGGAAGAATCTGTTCATAACGATTTAAAAACCTATCAGATGTAAGACGCCTTTTGGCATACCTGTCTTTAGGCCAGGGATCGGAAAAATTGAGGTAAATCTTTGAAACCTCGCCGCGCTCAAAGCACTCTGTAATGTCAGTCGCATCTATACGTATAAGCCTGAGATTATCTTTCGATTTATCACTGAGCTTCTTCATCGCTTTTATCAGAACACTGGAATATTTTTCAAGGCCCAAATAGTTAATATCAGGATTCTTGAGCGCCAGCTCATTGATAAATCGCCCTTTTCCGGTTCCTATCTCTATGTGCAGAGGTCCTTTTTTCGGAAACACCTCATCCCAATGACCTTTTTTTAAATCTGTCTCAACAAATACAAAATCATCCTTTTCCAGCGCTTCTCTTGCTCCGGGAATATTTCTTAATCGCATGACAACTCCTTATTCCGACCATATATCATTGCTCATATTCTTAACTTTCGTTTTAATTCGTGACAACGCATTATCTGCCGACTTATAAGAACTGTGCATTTCATCAGCTATTTCACTAATAGATTTACCGGCAAGATAAAGAAAAAAAACCTTTTTTTCAAAGTCGGATAAATTACTGTTTATTTTTTCAACCTTTAGTCTGTAAAGCTCTTTATTTATCACTATGTCTTCAGGATTTCCGATTCCTCCGTCTGAATCAAGACCACCTAAGCTCATAGACTTTTCTCCGTCATCCGACTTTTCATTATCACCGTCAATCGGCAGCGATGTATTCAGCGGTCGGTTGCTTTTTTTATTATCTGATTTAACGGCTTTGATCATCCTGCTACGGATGCATCTGTCCGCAAATGTGGCAAATGCGGCATTTCTGTCATCCTTAAAGGTATCTGCCGCCTCAAAAAGGCCTATCATTCCTTCCTGCAAAAGGTCATCTGAATCTCCCCCCGTAAGAAAAAAAAATCTGGCATGGAACCTCACAGTGTCCTTGTAGCGCCCTGCTATCTCCTCAAATGCCCAGCGATCACCAAGGTGATGGAGCTTAACAAGCTCATTGTCTGGCATACTGCTGTAATCGATCATAAATCAGACCTCCCCGTATTTTCTCTGACGTACTATTTCATATGCAAGAACACCTGCCGCCACAGAAGCATTTAATGACCCCACCTTTCCGAACATAGGAATTGATGTTACAAAATCACATTTCTTTTTTACAAGAGCAGAAACACCTTTTCCTTCATTTCCTATAACAAGACCTACAGCTCCTTTAAGATCCTGCCTGTACATTATCTCTCCGTCCATATCCGCACACACAAACCACAACCCTTTTTCCTTGAGTCTGTCTATGGTTTGCGCAATATTGGCAACGCGGACTATATGTATATGATTACTTGCACCGGCAGCTGCCCTTGCTGCAACGGGCGTAATTCCCGCGCTATTCCTTTTTGAAATAATAACACCATGCGCTCCGCATTCATGAGCCGTCCTTATGATTGCACCGGTATTGTGAGGATCCTGTATTCCGTCGAGTACAAATACAAAAGGCTCTTCTCCCTTTTCCTCAGCAAATTTAAAAATGTCGTCCATGTCCGAATAACTTGCAAGTGAAGCCTTTGCTATCACTCCTTGATGATGTCCTGTTACACTGATCTCATCAAGCTTATGTCTGTCAGTAAACACATAAGGAATTCCGAGTTCTTTTGCTGTATCTATTATTTTTTGTATAGACTTATCTCCGGCTTTGTCGGATATAAACAGCTTATTTACTGTTCGCGTACTCTTTAACGCCTCAAGAACCGGATTTCTGCCCTCTATTTGATCAGGGAAGTTATCGTCCGATAGCGATTTCTTGTCTTTATCTGAAATACTGTCATGCTTACACATCTTAATTTCGTTCCTTGCTTCAGCTTTTAATTACTGTCTACTACATAATTACAGGTAAGTCATTTTAACAATGCTGACGGATCATCTCCTACAGACAAAGCCGCAAGCTCCAAAATCCTGTCATGCTCACCCTTAAGAAACAAATACCCAAATACCGCTTCAAACCCGGTTGCAGCTTTATACTCAACTGTACTCGCATTTTTTGCCTTGGTATGAAATTTAGCATTCCTTCCGCGCTTAAAGATTTCTGTCTCTTCATTCGTAAAACACGTCTTAAGCCGTTTCGCCGCCTCAGACTGCGCCCTTGCGCTTACAAAATCCGTTGCTTTAGCATGCACCTTCTGCACCTGCCTGTTACCCCGTTTCACCAATGCCGTTCTGATACACAGGTCATAAACGCTGTCTCCGATAAATGCAAGAAGAAGAGGCGAAACAAGACGCGGATCTTTATTTTTATCATCACCGTCAAGCAGCCTCTCCGTGATCATATCTGAACTGAGTATATTATTTTCTTTTCCATCTGACTCCATCTCTTGTATCCTCAAGAACTATACCCTTTGCCAGAAGCTCGTCTCTTATCTCATCAGCACGTTTGAAATCTTTAGATTTCTTTGCCATGGTTCTTTCCTCAATAAGCTCCTCTATCCAAGCAGCATCCTCTTCATCTTCTGCCGCAGTCTTATCTATTTCAAGTCCTAAGCAGTCAGTGAGCTTAAGAAGAACGTCACGCAGGCGATTAAGAAAAGCCGGGCTGTTATCGGATGATGTGTTGGAATTAATAAACTTTACCAAATCAAAAACGCAAGCGATAGCGTCGGCGGTATTAAGATCATCATCCATCGCGGTTTCAAAAGCACTTATTAATCCCTCGACCTGTTTTATCATGCCGGATTCCTCCGGCTTTAGTTCGTTACCCTGTGCTCTGTCGATAATATCCGACAGATTATGCATGCAGGTTTTTATTCTGTCGAGACCGTTTTTAGACGATTCCATAAGCTCATCACTGAAATTTACGGGATTTCGATAATGGGCTCCGAGCATAAAAAACCTGAGTACACTAAGATCGTATTTTGAACTGATATCCCTAACCGTAAGAAAATTCCCCAGGGATTTTGACATCTTTTCATCATTTATCTTAAGAAAGCCGTTATGCATCCAGTACTTTGCAAAGGGTACGCCGTTGGCTGCCTCTGACTGTGCTATCTCATTTTCATGATGAGGAAAAATAAGATCCTCACCGCCTGCATGGATATCGATCTCATCCCCTAAATATTTTTTCGCCATAACGGAGCATTCTATATGCCATCCGGGACGTCCCTCACCCCATGGCGAATCCCAGGCCGGTTCGCCCTCCTTTTTAGGCTTCCAGAGAACAAAATCAAGCTGATCCTCTTTATTTTCTTCACCTGCCACCTTGATGGATCTGTGACCTGCTTCCAAGTCATCTATGTTCTTACCCGAAAGCTTCCCGTAAACCTTAAACTTCCTTACCCTGTAATAAACTGTACCGTTACTCTCATACGCAAAGCCTTTATCTATAAGAGCTTTTATCATATCTATCATCTCGGGAATAACCTGCGTAGCCAGAGGATGCTGCATCTGTGCGCCGATATTTAAGCCTTCCATATCCTTTTCGCATTCACGGATATACTTTGAAGATACCTCTGCAGCGCTTATCCCCTCTTCTAAAGACCTTTTTATGATCTTATCATCGATATCTGTAAAGTTTGATACATAGTTCACCTCATAACCTTTATATGTCAGATAGCGCCTTAGGGTATCAAATACAACCATCGGACGCGCATTTCCGATATGTATAAGATTATAAACGGTAGGCCCGCAGACATATATCTTCGCCTTGCCGGGCTCTGTCGGTATAAACTCTTCTTTTTGACGAGTGAGAGTATTGTATATCTTCATTATTTTCGGCTCCTTAATGCTTAATTTTATCGACTACGTTAAGTGTGTCAACGGTGACGGTTCTACTGACACATATTTTATTTTACATAAAATGCTTTTCAAGCGCAGCAATGCGTCTTTTTAACTCCTCATTCTCTTTGCGAAGTTCTTCGATTTCTACCTCTATCGGATCCGGGATATCAACCTGGTCAAGATTCTCTACTTCTACCCTGACATTCTCACACCTTACGATTCTTCCCGGTACACCGACAACTGTGGTATTTGACGGAATATCGTTAATAACAACGCTTCCGGCACCGACCTTTACATTATCTCCTATGGTGATCGATCCCAAAACCTTTGCCCCTGCCCCTATAAGAACATTATTTCCGACTGTCGGATGGCGTTTTCCGTGCTCTTTACCGGTTCCGCCCAGTGTGACGCCCTGGTAAAGCGTAACACAATCGCCGATTATTGTTGTCTCGCCTATCACAACACCATGCCCGTGATCCACAAAAAAATGCTCTCCTATCTCAGCACCCGGATGAATCTCGATACCAGTTTCACGGGCCGCCTTTTGAGAAATCTTTCTTGCTTCATAAAACTCACCTTTTTTAAAAAGCTCATGAGCCTTCATATACTCCCAAACAGCCCAAAAGCTCGGATAAAGCTCTACCTCTTCGATTATCTTAATTGCCGGATCCCTTTTTTTTATAAGCTCAAACTGCTCTGCTTTATATTCTTCAAATGACTTTTTTTTCATCTCTCTTCCCTTTATCTTAACAGGCATACTGCCTGTGCGCTTATCCCTTCTTTTTTTCCGGTAAAACCAAGCCCTTCCTCGGTAGTGGCTTTGACATTTATACAGCTGATATCTATACCTGATAAACGTGCGATATTTGCCCGCATCTGATCTATGTAAGGACGCATCTTCGGAGCCTGTGCGATAATACATGAATCTATGTTTTCTATCTCAAATCCAAGCTCTCTGACCTTTCCCACGGCAATCTCAAAAAGCTTACCGCTGTCGGCGCCTTTATAAGCATCATCCGTATCAGGAAAATGTAAACCTATATCACCAAGTGCCGCCGCGCCCAGCACCGCGTCTGTAATGGCATGCAGCAATACATCAGCATCGGAGTGCCCTATGAGGCCGTACTCATAAGGAATCTTCACGCCGCCTATTATGAGATCCTCGCCCAAGCCTAATTTATGTACATCATATCCCATGCCTATCCGCATATTTTTACCTCGCTGTTTATCGTGGAGCGTGCAATACTCTGACACACTTATCCCACATCATACCGTGTGATTATAACATATCTTATAAAAAAACCCAACATCACAAACCGTCTTGCGTCTGACACACTTTAAATAACAACAAAAAAATAGCGGGAGGGAGACTTGAACTCCCGACACCACGGGTATGAACCGTGTGCTCTAGCCAACTGAGCTATCCCGCCATATAATATGGGGCCTATAGGGCTCGAACCTATGACCCTCTGCTTGTAAGGCAGATGCTCTCCCAGCTGAGCTAAGACCCCATACGTGCGTCTTTTATGAACGCCTTGCTATTATATACACCACAGATGATAATGTCAAGAGGATTTTTGACTTGATCAAGTATTGGTCATTCCTGCTTTCATCTGATAAACAAACCAAATGATCTTTTATTCTGAAATCTTTTCATCTTCTTTGTTTATATCATCTAAAATAGCACCTATATTTGAATCAGCGGTCAGTTCATAAGCTATAGACAAAAAGTATTTGGCTACATCTTTTCTGCCGTCATCAAGGGCTTTGTGACCGTAAAATGCAGCAGTCCCTATGATGGTTTCATCCGGTTCTGTTGAAAACCCATGATCTTTAGCAATTGCTTTTATCTCTTCAGAAGATGGTATCTTTGTATTTCCATCTGTTTTATCCTGGATAAAATCAATTTCTTTCGCCGCATCTTCAGATTTACTGTCATAATTAAGACTCAGGACATAAGCAGCCATAGCTTCTGTCCATAATCCTTTTTCTATAAAATAATATCCGATATTACGATATATGCGCCCAAGATATATTTTAGAATATGCTGTTTTGTGGACTTCTTTAGTTTTTTCAAAAAAACCCTCTGTATCACCTTTAGCCCTGAAAACATCTGCATATTCCAGCCTTAGATTAGGATTTACCGGATTCCATACCATAGCTTTTTCAAGCGCTTTTTGTGCACCATCTTTATCATCAAGCCCCAATAAAAGATTCGCATATGTTAGATACAATGTAGCAAATGCTTCATCAGCAACAAGAAACTGTTTGTTTTTATCGTGTGTATTAAGGAACAACACCTGTTCTATCGGCGAAGCAAATGTATGATATTCTGTTCCTGAATCATTATATATTTCTGAACCTTCAAGTTTCTCAATAACACTCTCAAGTATCTTTTTTGCGTTTTCATAGTCACTTACAGAAGCGCTTTTTTGTGCATTTGTTAAAGCATCCTGTACACCTATTATCTCATTTTCTATTTCCATTTTTCTGTTCTCCGTTTTACGTTCAGTCTTTAATGTGTTTTTTTCTTACAAACAATGATAGAAGAATTGCTATTGCAGCGGATGATAACACGGCAGTGATAATCCAAAAAGCCGAATCATCTCTTACACCGGTATCTTCAGCAGTTACAATGGATACATTGTGTTTTTCTGTCAGATAAGTATCAGATTCCTTATTAGTAACCGAAGTTGCTGATTTCCTTATATCATTTTCCGATGCTTTCTTTGTGATAGGCGTTTCGTCTTCAGATAACTGTTTTTCCTGTTTCTTTTCATCTTTTTCATCCTGTGATAAAAGAACCTCCGTCCATGCCATACTCCTGCCTTCAGGATCTTCCCATAATACTACTACTCTGTCTGAATCCGGTATGCAATCAGCTCCGCCCGGTAAGGTTAAAGAGCCCGATAGTTCAAAATTTTCAGAAAGGATCATAAGTTTAGAAAGTGAATTATTGGTTTTTCCGGAATATCTGTAAAATAAAACGTATCCGTATTTCGAACGGAAAAGCTTTACACCTGACAAATAGATCTCATCCAGATTTTCTCCATCAATCCGTTTTTTATACACAGTATCACTAAAGTAATCATAAACATTTATCAAAAAATATTCCTGTCCTGTTTCCTTATCAAATGATATTTCAGCAACTGTTATTTTACCACTATCCGCGCAAAAAGAAAGTGGAAGGTTTTCCGATAAGCTTATTCTGTTTATAAAAATATCATTATTATCATAAATATCTATATAATAAGCAAATGCGTTTTTATCATAACCTGATATTGCATAATACCCATCATCTAAACCTATAAAACCACCGGATATATAAGCATCATATTTGTAAGTCTTTCTTTTAGGATCATTTTTAAGATCGAATGTCCATATACTACCGGAAAATTCACCTTCTGATATGAGCTCACCCTCTGATACATATGTAGAAACACCGGTGGAAAGCCCTTTAAAACCGCCTCCTGTTTTTATCACATCTACCAGTTCAGGCACATAAAACAAATCAGATAAGGTTTCTCCGTAATAGGATATTTTTTGAAGATATGTATCTTTATCTGTATATATTATCAACAGAATATTATCTTCATCAGTTTTTAATATATTAATATTTCTTATTTCTTTATTGTTTACCGGAAGATCTATGAAAAATTCGTCTTCTTTCTTTACTTTCCCGTTATCATAACTTACAAATCTGAAGCCTGTTCCTTTCTTGCTGTTATTACCTGTCAGTCCTGCATAAACACTTGCTCCGTCAAAGTTGATCAGATCAGATCTGATAAGAGTATCATTCAAAACATCTGCACTTTCAATGTTTTCCAGTTTAGTAAATTTTCCTGTTTTAATATTAAGTTTTATCTCATTTACAACACCTCCTGTCTCTGTGGTAAAGGTACCTTTCGGAATTACAAGAGTATATTCCGAATCCGGTAATAAGGGGGTTCTTAATTCTCTGTATTCCAGATAAAATTTTGTTGCGTTGTATTCATCCTCTTTAATTACCAAAGGATATATAACACCGTCTCTTTCCAGTCTTACATTTTTTCCCACATGATCATTTTTTATAAGATCCAGGGGCCGGTCAGAATTGATTGTCAGTTCAAGCATATTTGAAAGGTTACCGCTGCTGTACTCAAATATTACATTATTATCAGTTTTTTCATCTTCTACAAAGCTCACATGAAAATGCGGATCATCTCCGGTAACGAAATCAGTCATACTTATACCGGTAAAAACATTAAGTTCTCCTTCACTTAAAAAATCAGTTGACGGTATAGTAAACGGAGTAAGGGAATCATTCCCGCCGAAAACTCCAAAATCAGCACCTGTAGCATTATCTTTTGTAACTGCATCAGCATAGAATCTTCCATCATCAGTATTATAATAAACATGAATGATCCTGAATGCGACGGGATAATTTCTTCTTCCGTCAAACATTGTCATATTACCGGTGCCGCTAATATATTCTACAATATAGTATTCATCATATATACCATCTGTTTCAGGAGCGATAACAGCAATCTTTTTCCCTTTTTTTTCTGGAGAATCTAGCGGATCAAGAGCAATAGTTAAACCGTTTTCTCCTACGCTTTCACGATCGGCAAATACAATATCATTTTCATTGATCCAGCCTGCCAGCCATTTTGAAAGCCCATTATGATCACCATGGTTATCATTCATCATATCAGATACTGAAAAATCAAATTTATAATGATCCTGATAATCATAGTAATCAGGTATATCAAAAAAATGACCTGTTTCATGTATCATAACATTAATATTTTCTTTACATGTAAGGATATAATCACGTAAAACAGATCCCCGGTTTTTAAAATGATCATTTATCTCATTATGATGATGCGGCCACCATACAGATTTTTTTTCATCTTTCTTACCATTACAAAAAAAATAAACATAGTCGGGAGCCCCGTCGCCATTATAGTCATATTCGGAAAATTTCGCTTCAATACCCGGCTGGCTTATGATCTCGTCTATAAGTTTGTATTCGGCTTCACCACCGCTTTTCCCGGAATATTCACTCCTTTTCTGCGGCAGTTCAACATCCGTTATCTCACCCAGACTCAATTCCAATTGTCCGTATGATGATCTTTTATAATATTCCGATATGCTTTCATAAGGAAAATCCGATATGTTATTTCCTTCAAAAAAACAACGTATTTCATCAGTTGTGATATTTTCATCCGAAGGGTCATCTGATAAAGGCATGTCCGAAAAACCGACTCTTATCGCTAACACTTTAGCTTTTCCCGAAGCCGGTGCCATACCCTCGATCATTTCCCCGCTGCCCCCATACTGATCTTGTATTATCGTTTCTTTTTTGTCTGATACATCTTGTGCGTGTAAGGAATGATCGGAAATACCCGTTAAAAACAACAGTACCGACAAAAAAAACATAATTAAGAACGAGGATTTCTTTATTGTATTTTTTATCATATTTTTTCTTTAATTATTTTTTTAGTCTGTCAAATGATCAGTCACAGAAAAGTAACTAAACTAATTCCAAATATCAGTTCTTAATATCAAAGATTCAATTCCCTTTTTACAGTACGCAATACGTAAGGCGCACGTCTTAATCCGTAAATCGCTGCTCGTGCAAGTATTCTTTTGATATCCAGCTTTTCACTTATCCTTTCTGCATACTCTATGTAATCTACCATTCTCTGCCAGTTATGCTCATTTCCTAAAGTATCAAGGACATGTCTGATCATGATCGAATTGTCAGTATATCTTCTTAAATGATTTTTTAAACGTTTAACAGTATGATGTGTCTTATTCATAAAATCTCCTTTTCCGGTATAACAAAAAACATAACTCATCAACCCGAATTTCTCAGTCCTGTAGCTATACCGTTTATTGTTATGTGTACCAGTTTTTTGTCTTCGTCATCCAATCTGCCGTCTCTCTGACGTTTTATCAGTTCTATCTGTGCATAATTAAGAACATTAAAATAAGGAAGGCGATGATCAAGACTATATTTTAGTTCAGGTAAATCTTCCAGTAAGTCATCGTGTTCTTCTATCATTAGCACAATCTCTTTTGTAAGTTTTCTTTCAGCTTTTATTATATCAAAAATCTTTCGTTCTTCTTCATTATCACACATCTGCGTATATTTTGCAGCTATGTACATATTTGATTTTGAAAGGACCATATCTACATTTGATAAAAGAGAATTAAAGAAAGGCCATTTTTTATACATTTCTCTTAATTTATCAAGATTATCCTTATCTTTGTCAATAAATCTTTTAAATGCACTGCCTACTGCATACCACCCTGGAAACATTATTCTGTTCTGTGACCATGAAAACACCCAGGGAATGGCTCTTAAACCATTGATATCTGTTATTGTCTTACGTGCTGCAGGTCTTGATCCGATGTTCAGACTTGAAACTTCACGGATAGGACTTGCAGAAAAGAAGAAATCATAAAACTTCGGGTTATCAAAAACAAGTTCTCTGTAAATATTATAGCTGTCCGATACAATATTTTCCATGATCTCAATATATCCGCCCAGTTCATCCTTATCCGGCAGAACATTTTTTACCATGCGGTTCAATGTCGCAGAAACAAGCATTTCAAGATTGTAATAAGCAGCATCGGGATTACCGTATTTATATCCGATCACCTCCCCCTGTTCAGTTATCCTGATCCTGTCTCTTACCGTACCAAAGGGCTGTGAGGTTATGGCATTATAAGATGGACCGCCGCCTCTTCCTACAGTACCGCCACGGCCGTGGAAAAAAGTAACATTTACGTTCTTTTCATCACCGGCTGCTGTCAAAGCCTTTTGTGCTTTATATAATGTCCATACTGAAGCAAGATAACCTCCGTCTTTGTTAGAATCGGAATACCCAAGCATGATCTCCTGATAGCCGCGGTTTTCTTTTATCCATTTTTTAACTGTTTCTATATCGAAATATCTTGTCATAATGTCCGGAGCATTATCAAGATCAGTAATGGTCTCAAACAAAGGAACGATATGTATACGGCATTTGCTTTTGTCCAACATACCTGCCTCTTTAAGCATGATCGCAAGTTCCAACATATCAGAAACATCTTCTGTATGTGAGATGATATGTTGTTTTATGACGTTATCACCGATCTTATCTTTAAGACATGCAGCAGTCTTAAAGATTGAAAGTTCAGATTCCAGCATTTCCGATCTTGTTGTAAACGCTGCTGATAACGGACGAAGATCTTCATTTATCTCTTTCAATAACAGATCGCACTTTTCTTCCTCAGACAAAGCACTGTAATCATCCTCTATCCCTGCATTTTTAAGAAGTTCTTTAACGCATTCCTCAATAACACCTGAATCCTGCCTCATATCTATACTGGCCAGATAAAAACCGAAAATATCTACTGCCTCATACAGCTCTTCAAAGTCACCACCTACCAGTATTTCATCATTATAAGTCAGTATGGATTCTCTTATCTTATCCAAGTCTTCCTTAAATTCTTCAGCCGTCTTATACCTGTTATCATAGTCCTTCCCTTCTATCAGAAAAGCTTTTGTTTCGATAAGTCTGTTCTTAACATACAGGAATGCCTGTCTGTATAACTCCTTTTCCCTGAATTCTGATGTATCACCGGATTTTAAAGCCATTTCCCTGACATCCTCTGAAACATTTGCCAATGCTGAAGAAATGGAATAATCACCATTTAATACAGAGATCATGTCTATATAATAACTCAATATGACATCACATTGTGTTGTAGCGGAAAGATTAAGTGTTTCTGCGGTAACAAAAGGATTACCATCCCTGTCCCCTCCTATCCACATTCCCATATTTATAGGATGTGCTTTTTTTAAATCTATCCCCTCTTCTTTTGCAAGTTTTTTGTAATTAATGACCAGACGCGTGATAGCCTTTATCAGAGATGTATTGTAATATTCCGTAACATTTGTAATTTCATTTTTTACCTTGATCTTCTTCTCTCTGATAATATCAGTCTGCATTATCAACTCAATATTTCTGTGAAGATCATCATACCATCGTTCTTCATCAAGCTGCCCCAAACGAACATCCCTGTATTTTCTCAATAACGTATGGATCCTGTCGGTAATATCAAGCATAGTTTTACGCTGTACCTGTGTAGGATGTGCTGTTAATACGGGAACAACATTTATATTCTCAAGTATCTCTCTTCCTTTATTACTTTTTGAAGCTGCTTTTACAGCACCGGATAATTTCCCCATATAATCCTTGTGCGTATTATTTCTGACATTTACACCAAAAGCAAGGTCAACATCCTCGGTTATATTTATCAACAACGGCATTATGGAAAACACTCTGGAAACGATATCCATTTCTTCAGTAGTAAGTCCTGATATCTCCTGTTCCAATTCAGAATATAACCCGTTTTCACTAAGTTCCAATAGTTTTTCAGTTTTTGCAAAAGCCACTTTCCCTGCTATACGTTCCGTACATTTGCGCAACAGATCTTTCAATATTTTTACTTCATCATTAATTAGTTCTTCATCATTTTTATTTTCCGGATTTATACAATCTTTCATCATTCCCTCCAAACATGAAAAAATAAAATTCCACAGAAAACTGCGGAATAAATATCATTTAATATAACTGATCACTGAAGCTTGGAAAACATCTCCAATACATCAGAAGTTTTATCTTCATCAAAAGATGAGGCAGTTACACAACCACTGTATGAACCCCTGAAAATATATATCATAGATTCATATACATCTCTTTCTTTTTCCTCTTGTCCTTCTTCACCGGACTTTACTTTATATTTTGCTTTAATCTTGATCCCTTTGGCCGGTTCACC
>CACZTL010000048.1 GCA_902784165.1 uncultured Lachnospiraceae bacterium
AAAGGGAAGTGTGTCAAAACGGGGACAGTCCCTTTGTGTCAGTACTGACACAAAGGGACTGTCCCCGTTTTGACACACTTCCCTTTTTGTTTTTAAGATCAAATCTGCTTTTCCAGCTCCGCAGCCGCCTCACCAAGCAGCTTATCTATCCCGGAAGCGTCCTTTCCGCCGGCCCTCGCCATAGCCGGTTTTCCGCCTCCGCCTCCGCCGACCAATGGTGCAAGAGCTTTTATCAGATTACCGGCATGAGCACCCTTTTTAATAACATCATCTGTAGCCATAGCAAGAAGACCTACCTTACCGCCCTCCTGCGCAGAAGCTATAATAACAACTCCTGAGCCTATCTTTGCCTTAAGCTTATCACCGAGACTCATAAGGGCATCTCCATCTACTCCGTCAACACGGGCCGTCATAAGCTTAATACCCTTCACATCAGTCTCTTCGCCGGAGTCACCGAGTGCCTGACCTGCAAGCTTTGCTTTGATACTTTCATTTTCAGATCTTAATTTCTTTAATTCCTCCTGTAAGCTTTCAATCTTTGATACAAGATTAGAAGGCTCACTTTTTGCAGCAGCAGAAGCATCTTTTATTTCCTGCTCTAAGCTGTCATAATAATGCTTCAGTGCGTTTCCTGTCAGCGCCTCTATACGTCTGACTCCGGCAGCTATACCTGACTCGGAAATAATCTTGAACATAGAGATATTTCCTGTATTCTTTACATGTGTACCGCCGCAAAATTCCTTTGACGTATCTCCCATAGTAACAACACGAACCTTATCGCCGTATTTTTCACCGAAAAGAGCCGTCGCTCCTGTCTTTCTGGCTTCATCTATACTCATGACATCAGTACAGACATCAGAATTTTTTAAAATCTCATCATTTACCTGTTTTTCAGCTGCAGCAATCTCTTCAGGCGTCATAGCCTGAAAATGTGAGAAATCAAATCTCAGTCTGTCAGGAGTTACAAGAGATCCGTGCTGTTCTACATGAGAACCAAGTACATTTTTAAGAGCTGCATGAAGAAGGTGTGTTGCGGAATGATTCTTGCATGTATCACTTCTGAGCTCAGGATCTACACTCAGATGAACATTATCGCCTTTTTTTATCATACCGTTTGATATGTAACCTACATGACCTACCTTGCCGCCCTTTAAAGGAATAGTCGCGGTAACACGAAACTCTCCGTCTGTTCCGGTAATCACTCCCGTATCACCTTCCTGACCGCCCATAGTAGCGTAAAAAGGAGTAACGGGCATAATAATAGTTCCGTGATCGCCTTCAGTCAAAGCATCGGTAATCTCTGTATCTACATACACATCTTCTTCATCATCCTTTCGGGCAAGCGTCATAACCGAAACGACAGAATCACCTTCCAGCGAATCATATCCTATAAATTCCGATGAAATAGCCGGGTCGATCTCATCAAAAACAGTAGCATCGGCACCCATATAATTAGTACCTTTACGGGCCTCGCGAGCTTTCTGTCTCTGAATCTCCATTTCTTTTTTAAAGCCGTCCTCATCCACACTAAGACCTGCGTCCTCAAGAATCTCTTTTGTAAGATCTATAGGAAATCCGTACGTGTCATAAAGCTTAAAGGTATCTGTTCCGCTAAGCACCTTTGAGCCGCTCGTTTCAAGTCCGGTCTGCATTTCCTTAAGGATAGAAAGCCCTTGGTCAATTGTATTGTTAAAGTTATCCTCTTCACGCTCGATAACCTCAAGGATAAACTTTCTTTTTTCATCAAGCTCAGGATACCCGTCCTTTGACCCTTCGATAACGGTTGTAGCAAGCTCAGATAAAAACTTACCATCTATACCGAGAAGTCTTCCGTGGCGGGCAGCGCGCCTTAGCAGACGCCTGAGCACATAGCCTCTTCCTTCATTAGACGGCATAATACCGTCACTTACCATAAAAGTAACGGATCGTATATGATCTGTTATTACTCTCATGGAAATATCAGTTTGTTCGTCATCTTTATACTCTTTGCCGCAAAGCTTACTTACATGCGTGCGCAGTGCATATAAGGTGTCTACATCAAATATAGAGTCAACATCCTGTACAACTACCGCAAGACGTTCAAGCCCCATACCTGTATCTATATTTTTTTGTTCAAGTTCTGTGTAATTATTATTTCCGTCATTCTCAAACTGGGTAAATACATTGTTCCAGATTTCCATATAACGGTCACACTCGCACCCTACCGTGCAGTCCGGCTTACCGCAGCCGTATTTTTCACCACGGTCATAATAAATTTCAGAACACGGACCGCACGGACCCGCGCCATGCTCCCAGAAATTATCCTCTTTCCCGAAACGGAAAATCCTCTCAGGAGCAATGCCTATCTCTCTTTCCCATATGCCAAAGGCCTCATCATCATCTGTATATACAGACGGATATAATCTGTCCGGATCAAGCCCTACGACTTCCGTAAGAAACTCCCATGACCAGTGTATAGCCTCCGTTTTAAAATAATCACCGAATGAAAAGTTTCCGAGCATTTCAAAAAACGTACCGTGTCTTGCTGTTTTTCCTACGTTTTCTATATCACCCGTTCTTATACACTTCTGACATGTTGTAATCCTTCTTTTGGGCGGAATCTCCTGTCCGGTGAAAAAAGGCTTTAAAGGCGCCATGCCGGAATTGATAAGAAGGAGGCTTTTATCATTATGCGGAACCAAAGAAAAGCTCTTCAGCCTGAGATGCTCCTTACTTTCAAAAAAGCTCAGAAACATTTCTCTAAGCTCATTCACTCCTTTAAACTTTACTTCCTTTCCCATAGTAACCTCCTAAATCTTTTTTACATTTTGCCCCCGATCACGCAATGCTCCGCGCGGGACGGTGGTGTGCCCATCTTACCTCCACACACCCGTACGCATGAACTCCTCTGCCCTTTTTGAGGCAGCTTGTATTATTTCACTATCATACCCGAGATTCTTAAGCAGTGCAATAGCATTTCGAGTAGTAGCCGGTCCGTCAAACAATTTATAAGAAAAAGATATTCCGTCATCTATCATATCTTCTTTGAGATGATAATTAGCATATCTGTTATTCAGTAATCCTGTAAGTTCTATATCATGTGTAGCTGCAAATGTCACGGCATTCATGCAGCTTAATTTCTCAAGAATAGAGCTTGATGCCGCAATTCTTTCTATCGTATTGGTCCCTCGCAGCACCTCATCAACAAAGCAAAGCACGGGAATGTCATCCTGAATAGCCGCAGCATCCATAATCCTTTTTAAAGACTTTATCTCGACCATATAATAGCTTCCTGAGTTTTTCAGATCATCTCTGAGTGACATGGAAGAGAAAAGCCTATACACCGGTGCTCTGTACCGGTACGATAAAGAGGTCGATATCGCCTGCGAAAGCAGTGTATTGATAGCGACAGCCTTTAGAAAGGTTGACTTACCCGAAGCATTTGAACCGGTTAAAAGTACGCTGTTTAACCCTTCAAAAGGAACTATCACCGAATTTGGTACGCAATCCTTAACAAGTGGATGTATAACATCATCAAGTTCAAGTATCTTGATGTCTGTGTCTGCATCGGATATATCAATAATCTCGGGAACACTCCATTTACCTACTGCTTCTCTGAAGGAAGCTGCGCAAATGCAGGTCTCTATATATCCCAAATTTTCCATAAGCTGCATGATCGATTCCTGATTTCCCTGCATCATCTTTATTGCCTTGTTGTAATGAATTATATCTACATGGGTAAACATACGAACATAATTCATGAAAACCTCTGCCGGCGATCCGACGGAGGCGCAATCCGCAATCAGAAAATCATTTTTAATACAGGGACTCAAAATATCAGTACATCTGCTGATATCATCAAATCTTTGCTTAATACTATCAGGCGCATCATTTAAATCATCCTTTAATTCCTCAAAATCCATACCTGCACGAACCATGCGTGAAACCTGGCTTAAGCATGTAAAATAAGGCTCTATAGAAGGCTTTTTCTTAAAATATACAGCTGTTGCAGTAAGAACTACCGCAACTACAAATATGATACCTATCGCTGCATTTACAAAAATCGAAAAGAGTATTGCGGCAGCAAGGAGTATGTCAAGCAGTATGGAAATACCGCTTCCTACAGACTTAAGACCCTGTATGGAGTCGATATAATTCGAAAAAGAAAAATTGTGTACAAATCCAAGCTTTGAAAGCTTTGTCTGTACACGCACTCTCTTTTCTTCATCATCTGAAAACCATCTGATGGCTTCGTCTTTCGTTTTTATCTTGCCGGGATCGGTTTCCGGCATTCTGAGAGTCTTATAAAGGTTCTCTCTGCCTATAGAGGAATTAGCAATGTCCATAGCCTGAAACACACGGTCAAGCTCCAGATCATTCCATGTTATGTCATCTATGTAAAAGCCTTTGTTCTTTACCAGCTTTGCGTAATGAGAAATATTCTCGTAATCATCGGAATCATATTTTTTGGACTGAAGATGCCCCCACTGTTTTTCAAGCTTTGAATAGCCGTCATGTTTTTTGTTTCGGCTCGAGCTGATCACACCTAAAATTATAAGTGCCGCCAGCACACCGAGTATTATCCACACTCTCAAACTAAAAACTCCTTAGTGTTTCTAAGTGTGTCAGATGAGGA
>CACZTL010000049.1 GCA_902784165.1 uncultured Lachnospiraceae bacterium
ACAGTCCCTTTGTGTCAAAATGGGCTTGCCCATTTTGACACAAAGGGACTGTCCCCATCTTGACACGCCTGACACACTTGACACAATTTGATAAGCTCTCCCTTATTTGGTATAATCAAATGAATATATCAAAATACAAGGGGGTATTATTATGCTCGGAATAATAGGCGCCATGGAGGAGGAGGTTGAACAGCTCCGCGCGGCCATGGAGGTTGAAAAAACAGAGGAAAAAGCTGGTATGGTATTTTACTCCGGTACACTTGAGGGCGTGCCGGTGACCATCGTGCGCAGCGGAATCGGCAAGGTAAATGCGGCAGTCTGCACAC
Source organism: uncultured Lachnospiraceae bacterium (assembly GCA_902784165.1). GTDB lineage: Bacteria > Bacillota > Clostridia > Lachnospirales > Lachnospiraceae > UBA4285. The sequence continues at coordinate 327 of CACZTL010000049.1, forward strand.
AGATACTTGTTGATGACTTCGGTGTCAGCGCGGTAGTAAACACTGGCATAGCCGGCTCGCTGCGCGCGGAGATCGACATAGCAGATGTCGTTATTTCCAAAGACGTGCTGCACCATGATATGGATGCTACGGGATTCGGGTATCCGAAGGGACAGATACCGAGGATGGAAGTGCTTTCATTTGAAGCGGATAAAGGGCTTATCGAGGCGGCAAAGACTGCCTGCGCTGAGGCAGCTCCCGAGATCGGCGTGCATTTGGGGCGAGTTGTGAGCGGAGACCAGTTCATATCCGATAAGGGGAGAAAGGCTCAGATAGTAGAGGATTTTGAAGGCTTCTGCACAGAGATGGAGGGCGCGGCGATAGCGCAGACGGCATATCTTAACAACATACCCTTTGTTGTTATCAGGACTATATCGGATAAGGCCGACGACTCCGCGAGCATGGATTATCCGGAGTTTGAGAAGAAAGCTATCGCAAATGCGGTGAAGATAATCAAGGCATTTGTTTTGAAAATATAACGGAGGTTGCTATGTCAGAGGTTACACCTGATTTTTCTCACAGCGGGACGACTATAGACGAGCTTGAGCGGTTTAAGGAGAGAGCTTACGAAGCGCGAAAGACTCTTTTAGAGGGCACGGGAGCCGGAAACGACTTTTTAGGCTGGCTGCGACTGCCGCTTGAGTATGATAAAAAGGAATTTGCGCGCATAAAAGCGGCAGCAGGAAAGATAAGAAGCGACTCTGAAGCCTTTGTGGTTATAGGAATCGGAGGCTCATATCTTGGCGCGCATGCGGCGATCGATTTTCTGTCGGGCACCGTACAGCGCCCGGGCGTACCCGATATTTATTATACCGGGAATAATTTCAGCACCGACAGCATGATAAGCATCATCGAAGCGATAGGAGACCGTGATTTCTCTGTAAATGTTATTTCCAAGTCGGGTACGACTACGGAAACGGCTATCGCATTCCGTATTTTTAAAAAGCTTCTTGAGGAAAAGTACGGCAAGGAAGGCGCGGCAAAGCGGATATATGCCACCACCGATGCTAAGAAGGGGGCGCTAAAGGGTATGGCGGATAAAAACGGATATACGACATTTACCATACCGGACGATATAGGAGGGCGTTTTTCCGTATTGTCGGCAGTGGGGCTTCTGCCCATCGCGGTAAGCGGCGCAGATATAGACATGATCATGCAGGGCGCGGCAAAGATGATGGCTATCTGCGCAGAAGACGGGTTCAGGGAGAATCCGGCTCTTCAGTATGCCGCTTACAGACATCTTATGATGGAGCGCGAAAAGTCCGTAGAGGTTTTGTGTATCTATAATCCCAGTGTGCGCTCATTTGCAGGCTGGTGGCAGCAGCTCTACGGCGAGTCAGAGGGTAAGGACGGCAAAGGTCTTTTTCCTACCGGAGTTACGTACTCTACGGATCTCCACTCGATAGGGCAGTTTATCCAGGACGGCAGCAGGGTGATGTTTGAGACAATCCTTTATGCGGAGAATTCCAATAACAGGATAGTCATCGAAGAGGACGAGGAAGACGCAGATGGACTCAATTACCTAGCCGGCAAGACGCTTGCCTTTGTAAACAAATGTGCCATGAGAGGAACCGCCCGCGCCCATGAGGTAGGCGGCACTCCGAGCCTCCTGATCAGATATAACAAGAAAAATGAATTTACACTCGGGCAGCTGTTTTATTTCTTTGAGTTTGCCTGCGGTGTCAGCGGATATATGCTCGGGGTCAATCCCTTTGACCAGCCGGGCGTAGAGTATTATAAGAGGAATATGTTCCGGCTGCTCGGGAAACCCGGGTATGAGGAAAATTGAGGATATCGCGTTGTTCAGACTTTGGTGTAAAACATTAAACGAAAAATCAGGTATAATTTCCGAGGTAACTATAGAAGACTCCTCGGATACAAACCGCACAAAAAAGGTACTTACAGCTCTTTCAAAGGGTTGCCTCGAGCTTGATCTGGCAGAGCCTATCTGGCTTGAGAGCAATATAAATGAGTTTCGGGCGCACTCGAAGACTCGCTTTGGGAAGGATAACTTTGTAGAGGATACAGAGTTTAGCGCATTGGAGATAGAGGTTGTTGAAGAATGACAGTGTGTCAGATGGGGACAGTCCCTTTGTGTCAGGACTGACACAAAGGGACTGTCCTCATCTGACACACTAAAAGGTTAGTTTTCGTATGTTATTTAAAATTACAAACGGCGTTGTTTTTCTCGGCGGAGAGGCAGTGCTTGAAAATATAAACTTCGAGATAAATGCCGGTGAGAAGATTGCGGTAGTTGGTAGAAACGGAGCCGGCAAGTCTACGCTTCTTAAATGCATAACCGGTGAGGTCACCGTACAAGAGAGCCCGGGAGAGGGCTCTTTTTGTGTTGCGAAAACCGGAAATCCCGTGATCGGGTACTTAGAGCAGATTACATTTGCAGGGGAGGGCGCGACGCTTCTTGATGAGCTTCTTAAAAGCTTTGAGCCGGTATTAAAAACGGAGGCAAGACTTGAGGAGCTTCGAGTGAGCATGGAAAATAACCCGACAGACGACGTGATCCGCGAGTACACATCGCTTGCCGAGAGCTTCGAGCTTATGGGAGGGTATACTTATAAAAAAGAATACTCCGTAATGATCAGGAAATTCGGATTTTCTGAGGATGATAAGTATAAGCCTGTCAATGAGTTTTCGGGGGGACAGCGCACGAAAATAGCTTTTATGAAGCTGCTTCTGAGTCATCCGGATATACTGCTTCTTGATGAGCCGACGAACCACCTTGATATAGAGACGGTTGAGTGGCTGGAGAAATATCTGCAGGCATACAGATCAGCGGTCGTAATAGTTTCGCATGACCGTATGTTTCTTGAAAATATCGCAGATAAGGTTTACGAGATCGAATACGGAGAAACGCACAGGTATAAGGGAACGTATTCTGATTTTGAGCGCCAAAAAAAAGAAAATTATCAAAAGCAGCTTAAGGATTATGAGTACCGCAGGAAAGAAAGGGAAAGGCTTGCGCGTCTTGCGGAGCGGTTCAGATATAAAGCGACGAAGGCATCCATGGTGCAGTCTAAGCTTAAATTGCTTGAGCGCATGGGCGAGCCGGATGCGCCTGATAAGTATGATCTGAAAAGCTTTCATGCTGACTTTCAGCCGGAGACGGAAAGCGTAAAAAGAGTGCTTGAGGTGCAGGCTCTGTCTGTAGGCTATAAAAATGTCCTTGCCAATGTGACATTTGAACTGGAGAGAGGCGGTAAGCTCGGCGTGATCGGCGCGAATGGAAGCGGAAAGACCACATTTATCAAGACGCTCATGGGAGAGGTAAAGCCTGTTTCAGGAAGCTTTACATTTGGCGAAAAGGTAAATATCGGGTATTTCGACCAACAGATGGCGCATTTTAAAAGTAATAAGACGGTTAAGGATGAATTTCACGATGAGTTTCCTAAGCTTACCGAAACGCAGGTAAGAACGGCGCTCGGAAGCTTCCTGTTTTCGGGCGATGATGTGTTTAAGAGGGTTGACGATCTGTCGGGCGGCGAGAGGGTAAGGCTTGCTCTTTGTAAAATATTAAAAAGGCGTCCCAATGTTCTTATACTTGATGAGCCGACGAATCATATGGATATCGTGGGCAAGGAGACCCTTGAAGATATGCTTTGCGCGTATAAAGGGACTCTTATTATTGTGTCGCATGACAGGTATCTGATAAATAAGGTAGCAGACAGGCTGCTGGTGTTTGAAGGCGGGGAGGCTTGTGTTTTTAATTGCAGATATGAGGAGCTGGAGGAGAGAAATTCGGATTATCGCGGAAGTGTGTCAGACGGGGACAGTCCCTTTGTGTCAGGACTGACACAAAGGGACTGTCCCAGAACTGACACATTGCCCTCCGCTCAGGAATCATCCGGCAAGGAAGCTTACGCGGCTCTGAAAGAAAAGAGCAAGAAAGAGAAACGGATCAAAAAGTTAGAGGAGCTTATGGAGGAAGGTGACGCACGTATCAAAACGCTTGAAGCACAGCTTCAGGATCCCGATATAAGCTCTGATTATGAGAAATTATCAGAGCTGCAGCAGGAAATAGATGAAGTAAAAGCGCAGCAGGAGATATATACGGAAGAGTGGATGGAATTGTCGGAGTAGTGGTCAAAATGTGTTAAATGGGGACGGTTCTGCTGACAAACCTACGGCTATGTCAGCAGAACCGTCCCCATTTGACACATTTTAAGTTTTATTTAGCATAAATTAAATACTTCCTTTGCGCCTCATCTTCCGTGAGAGAAAATCTTCTTTTAAGCTTGTCGATTATGCGCTCTTCCGGTACTTTTTCTTCAAGGTTATCCAGTACAAAAGCCTGTATGCCTTGTTCCAAGCCTTGCTCCAAGCCCTTGGTCAGACCTATATCAGTGCCCTGAGAAACTGCGGCATTCCATTCTTCTTCCGTAAGAAATTCCCTTACCATATCAAACGCCTCCTCATCTGTCTTCAAAATTCTTGATCGTTTTGCTAACACATCATAATTCATAGTATCAGGGTCAGGGTTAAAGAAATCCTGCATTAGTCGCCCAAGCCGGGTGTCGGCATCCTTGATTTTGCCGTTTACGTATACGATATCTGCCCCGTCTTCAAATACTTCCCCTGTTTCACGTATCACACGGTTTATCCGGTAGAGCGGTTTATTTGCTCCTATTATATCACCATCACATATAAATATAACAATAGTTTTCGGCAAATTTTCAAAATCTTCACCGATTACCCCCGGATTGTTGGAATCAAGCATGCTGCTGTGATATCTTGCGCGTTTGAAGCCTGAGCCTTTACTCGCGTTTTGGATCTCTATATTGTAAAAAACGCCTTTATCATCCTTTGCAAATACATCGATCCTGATATCCCGTCCGTAGAGATTTGACATGGTCATTTGAGTTTCAACCTTCAAAATCTCAAGATCCTTGCGCTCTAAGATGATCTGAAGTACCAGTTCAACTCCTTCCGGAAAATCATTAAAGAAAGCAGACATGAACCCGTCGTCCATGAGAGTCTTTGTGCTGATCTTTTTGCGCAATTCATCATGCGACATTTTTGAAGATCCTTTGTGACTTGTTTTTTTGTGGTTCATTAAAATAATACCTCCGTAAAAAATAATTTAAGCTTGCAATCCTAATGGAATCCTGAGCATGAAAGTGCTCGTTAAACAGCGAACGCTGTAGATATGAATTCGATAGATTTAATAGCTGTAGTTGGGATATTATAGGAAACGGCAGTTCTTGTCAAGGTCGATTTTTTATGACACAAAGGGGATACCACCCTTTGACACACTTTTGACTCAGTGCCGAAAGTATTGCATAAAAAATCAGATTCCTTCCGAATTTTTTATACCAATCAACGGAAATATGATAAAATATAAATGGGAATAAATATATAATTTTAAACACATTTATGCTAACCGTCATTTTAATTAATTTATGTATAAAGAAGGAGGAATCTTAAAATGGAATTTTTTGAATTAGCTAAGAACCGTTATTCTGAAAGACTTTTTGATCAGAGACCGGTAGAGCAGGAAAAAATCGATAAGATACTTGAAGCCGGAAGGCTCTCTCCGACAGCAGCTAATCTGCAGCCGCAGCATATTTATGTGATCCAAAGCGAGGAGGCGCTGGAGAAGGCAAGAAGCATCCGTGTTTCACATTTTAATGCGCCGTTGATGATTCTGGTGTGCTACGATGCCGATGAGGCATGGAGCAATCCCGGGGATGAATACTATGATGAATATAATTCAGGCGAGCAGGATGCCACTATCGTAGCCGCAACCATGATGTATGAGGCAGAGGAGCTTGGCGTGCATAGCGTCTGGCTTCGCGGTTTTAACAGCAAAAATGTAGCAGAAGCTTTTGATCTGCCGGAAAATATGATACCTGTAATGATGTTTTCGATGGGATATCCGGATGAGGAGTCAGAACCGCATCCGAAGCTGCATTTCAGCAGAAAACCCTTGGAAGATACCGTTACATTTTTATAAAAGTTAGATAGGGGAATGTGTAAGTAGAACAGTCCCCTTTGACATTTTCATATCAATATGCCATTGAAAACGGGGCAAAGGAATGAGTTGTGACCCGATAAACATCATTACGGACAGGCTGCGTTTTGGCTGTTGGGCGCAGCTATGTCCTCAA
>CACZTL010000050.1 GCA_902784165.1 uncultured Lachnospiraceae bacterium
GGCTCAGATTGTTGCAGATAAGAGCCTGAAGGTAAATGATGCTGATGCAGCACCTGAAGAAGGCGAGTTCTCATTTGAGATACGCGAAGCAAAAGAAGGCGCCGGAGTGCTTGCAACTGTAAGTAATGATGCTGCAGGTAACATCGACTTCGGTACATTTACATATGACACTCCCGGAGTCTATGAATATTATATTTCAGAGGTTACGGGTAATGAGGCAGGAGTGACCTACGATACTACAGTGCATACGGTAGTGGTTACGGTTACGGAAACTGCAGCTGAAGAAGCGCAGGACGGAACGGTAACTAAGAAGCTCACAGCAGTAGTTTCCTATCCGGATGGTAAAACATTTACTAACACCAAGAACACAAAGAAGCCTGTTGTTATTTCCAAGAAGGATTTTGTTTCCGGATATGAGCTTCCGGGCGCTAAGCTTACTATAAGCGGCGATAATCTCGAAGAACCTATTAATATCACATCTTCTACTGAGCCCGTGGTTGTAGAGCTTCTTCCCGGAAGCTATACTCTTACGGAGATTGAGGCACCTGCAGGATACATCATAACTGATCCTATACCGTTTACGGTAGGTGCGGACGGTCTTGTGGATGCTGACAATGTTGTTGAGATGACTAACAGCTCAGAGAAGATCCACGACAGATTTACATTTAACGTATCTGTTGAGAAGAAGTGGACTGACGGTCACGGCAATGAGGTCAGCTGGCCTAAGGGCATGAGCGTTGAGTTTACTCTTCAGTATTATGATAAGTATTCCGGAGAGTTTGTAAATTACGAGCCTTACGGCGCGCCTGTTACGGTTACTCTTACACAGGATGACCAGATTGGCGTATTTGAAGAGCTTGAGGCCAATATCGACGGAGCTGCGGCTCAGTATAGAGCGGTTGAGACTAAGGTTGCAGGTTATACGCAGGCTACAAGTACCGTTACCAATCTTTTGGGCGGTGTCGGTATCATGACAGCGACCAATATCCCTGAGGTTCCGGGTGAGAAAGAGTTCGAGGTTAAGATTTCTAAGAATTCTCTCGGCGGAACTGAGATAGAGGGTGCGCATATCGTGGTTTACGGCGCTGACAGAAGTAAAGTTGCTGAGTGGACCTCTGCGAAAGAGCCTCACTTGCTGACACTTAAGGCAGGTACTTATACCATGGTTGAGACTGTGGCGCCTGAAGGCTACAAGCAGGTAACGACGGCAATTACATTTACCGTGGATAACGACGGTAAGGTGACGCTCGGAACTACTACCGTGGATAACGGCGGTAAGATAAGCGTGATGGATGCTAACCATCTGATCCTTGAGGATGCTCCTGAGGATAAAGAGAAGCATCAGGTGCTGATTTCCAAGACGGATCTCGGCGGCACTGAGATCGAGGGCGCGACTATCGTGCTTAAGGATTCTGAGGGTAAGGTTATAAAAGAGTGGACTTCAACCAAGGACGCATTTATGATCGAGCTTCCTGCGGGAACCTATACGATGATCGAGACGGTAGCGCCCGAAGGCTATGAGAAGGTAACTACGGAGATGACATTTACTGTCGGTGAAGATGGTAAGGTTACTCTCGTGACGACGAAGGTGGACAACGGCGGACAGATAGAAGTCCTTGACGGTAATCATATCGTGCTTAAGGATGCGCCCACAAAGACTCCTGAAGAGGAGAAGAAGAAGCCCGACGTTGAAAAGCCTACAGAAAGCAGAAAGACAACTGTGCCTACTACTACACGCAGGGTGGTTACACCTACTGCAAGCAGTGCGCAGGTAACAAGAGGTACTTCTACCGGCGACAGCAATAATACGGCACTCTGGATCGTTCTTGCGGCTGCGGCTGCAGGCGCGCTTGCCGGAGCGGCAGTGTTTATGCGCAGGAGAAGATACGATGATTAAAAAGTGAGAGAATCTGTATAGAGGAACTTGCTTGATTAAGAAGGTGGGAAGTTCCCGAAGGGGATTTCCCGGCGGAAAGAGCCGTGATTTTGCTTGGAGCAGAATCGCGGCTCTTTTTGTTAATATTGATTGAGCACTAAATAGTAACCATTTGTATTAGTCAATGATATAATTCAATAAAAAAAGTTGCTACCTGTATAAAAAGCTGATACTATAGCAACACGGGAAGCGGTTAACCCCTTGATTAAAGATTAAGGGGGTGATCCTATGGGCGTGATTGAAATGGTCGCGATATGCAATCTTGTGATTGCAGGCGGTAATTTCATTGTCGCTTTAATAGGACTCCCCTACAAGATAAGAAAAAAGTAGAGAAGAAAAAACCGCCTTTGCCAATTGGTTGAAAGCGCTTAGGCGGTTTTGACTCATAACAAGGGCGTTAATCGTTTTCCCTTTAATTAGATAATAACACAGATTTAATAAATGTCAACGCACGTCGAAACAAACGCGTGCGTTTTTTGTTACTATGTTACTATTAAGCGATAATTATAGTGTGTCAAGATGGGGACTGTCCCCGATTGACACATTTGCTCTGTTCCAATTTGACACACTTGCATCTTTTCCGTAAATCAATTATAATTTCTCCTATGCGACCGGTGCCGTATATTCTTGCGGCATTGATTCTAAACCTGCGGTTTTCGCCGCTTTTATTATTCAATTTTTTAAAACTTAAATATAGGAGGTTTTTTTTATGAAAATGTTACATGAGGGGGAGAAGTTATGTCTTTAAAGAAGAATCGTCTTGCAAAAAAGATAGATATAGCAGGTAAACAAGCGCAGTATGATGCTGCGGCGAAGTCGGTTTTATCCGACAAAAGTATTCTTGCCAATATACTTAAAGGATGTGTCAGTGAGTTTAAAGAATATGATACGGAAATTATTAAGACTAAGTACATAGAGGCGGATGTAAGGGTATCTGAGGTGGCGGTTGATGCTGATGAACAGCCTGAAGATATAAGAGGACGGGCGGCAGAGCTTACTTCCGTAACGGAAGGACTCTTGGTGTATGACGTTATATTTGATGTAAAAATACCTGACCCGAAAAAGGAAAAGTGTGCTATTATTAACATAGAAGCACAGAAAAAATATAATGTCGGGTATCCTATACCGAAGCGGGCCGATTATTATACAGGAAGACTGATATCGTCACAGAAGGGGACGGTATTCAGAAAGTCTGATTACGGTAAGCTGCGTAAAGTCATTTCCATATGGATAATTATGGAGGTTTGTGACAGAAAGAAAAACAGTATAACGGTATATGATACGAGTGAGAGACAGCTTTGCGGAAACTTTAAGATATCTAAGCAAAACTATGATATGCAGACAGTGATCATGATAGGCCTGGGTGACCATACAAAAACAGAAAACAGACTTTTAAAGATACTTGATATTCTGTTTGCGGAAAATATTTGCGCATCTGAAAAACATAAGTTATTGGAGCATATGGGTATAGCGATGACAGAAGAAACGAAAGAGGAGGTAAATGAAATGTGCAATCTTGGTGAAGGGATTTATGAAAAAGGAATAGAGCGAGGAATAGAACGTGGTGAGAATAAGCTCTTGGCAAGGATGATCGCCTCCGGCAAGCTTACACTTGAGGAAATCTCTGAAATTACAGGTGTGGAGCTTAATGCGGTAAAACAGATTTCCGAGTATAATTCCCGTATTAAGCAAGCTGTATAAAAAGTTACTTTTCGGTAATTTCCTAATTGATATGAGCCGTGATTTTGCTTGATGCAAAAATACGGCTCTTTTTATGCGGAGTGTAAGTGTGTTAAGCGGGGACAGACCAAGTGTGTCAGATGGGGACTGTCCCCGCTTGACACACTTGCGCACGCACACGGTAAATAGTAAAATGTACGTGTATTTTTTATAAAGACTTATTGAGGAATTATTATGTCGGATGAAAAGCAATATATGATCCCCGGCGGCGTCGGGGTTCTTGAATATCTTCAAAGCAAAGGGGTCTTTATTTCTGCGCCTTGCGGTGGTCACGGTACCTGCGGCAAATGTAAAATAAGAGTTGCGGCGGGCACGCTGCCTGTGGGAGTAAGCGACAGAGCTCTTTTGCCGGAGGAAGAGATCAGTGCAGGGGTGCGTCTGGCTTGCAGAGCAAAGCCGATTTCACCTGTACGTATCACAGTGCATGAGGTTCCTCATATGAAGCAGCTATCCTCATTAAGAATGAGAGAAGCGGCAGGATATGCTTCTTTTTCTTTATCAGAAGAGGCAGGACAAGCTACAGACAGGGGAGAGTATGAAACTGACTCTGTCGGATTTATCCGCAATGACAAAACGATCAGTCAAAATGACACTTCATGCTACGCAATAGCTATAGATATCGGTACAACAACGCTTGCAGCAACTCTTATAGATATGAACACAAAAGATAAGCTGCGCACAGTTACTTCTCTGAACCGTCAGAGTATATTTGGCGCTGACGTAATGACTCGTATGGAATCAGCCCTGTCAGGTAAGGCAGAGGATATGAAGCGTATCATCGAGAGTGATATCCTTGATCTTATAGAAGGGCTGGGCGTTAGATCACATTTTAACGTAAACGATATAGTGCTTTCCGGTAACACGGTTATGTACCATCTTCTGATGGAGTATGATGTGTCGGGATTATCACGGTATCCCTTCACGCCTGTCAGCTTGGGAGGAGAGGAGTTTAAGCGTGATGATGTTTTTGTATATGAGACTGAGAAAAGAAATATCCTGTCGCCTGAGTGCAGGATCCGTCTCGTAAAAGGCTTTAGCGCGTTTGTGGGCGGCGATATAGCGTCGGGGTTACTCGCGTGTGACATTCCAAATCGGGGTGAAAATGTTTTTTTCATCGATATCGGAACGAACGCCGAGATGGTCTTAAAAAAAGGCGATACACTGCATACGGCATCGGCTGCCGCCGGGCCTGCGCTTGAGGGTGGGAATATGAAATGCGGCACGGGAAGTGTGCCGGGCGCGATCTGCAGTGTAGAGATAATGTGTCAGACCGGGGACAGTCCCCCGTCTGACACACAAAATTCGTATCTGAATAATATAACGATCAAAACAATTGATAATGCTGCGCCTATAGGTTTGTGCGGTACGGGCGCGATAGAGGCGGTGTATGAGTTTAGAAAAGCAGGGATCATAAATGAGTACGGTACATTTGCAGAGGAATATATCGAAAAAGGCTTTCCTTTGGCAAAGTCTGTAATGGGCGGCGTGATAAGCATCGACCAGGATGATGTCCGGCAGATCCAGATGGCAAAAGCGGCCATTTGCGCCGGCGCCGAGGCGCTTTTGAAGCGGGCGGAGGTAAGCTTTGAGGAGGTAGATGCTGTAATTGTGTCTGGTAATTTCGGCAGCTTTCTTGATATGCAAAAGGCAGGCGCAATAGGGCTTCTTCCGGAAGTGCTTGCCGCCAAAGCCGTGATCGCAGGGAATACATCTCTGCGTGGGGCGGTGAAAGTGTGTCAGTCGGGGACAGTCCCTTTGTGTCAAAGTGTGTCAGATGGGGACTGTCCCCATCTGACACACTTTGACACAAAGGGACTGTCCCCGACTGACACACTTTCACCTTTCACACATATCATGACACATGATCTGTCGACGGATGATTATTTTAAAAAAAGATATATAGAGTGTATGAATTTTTAATAATTAAGAGAAGGAGTCACTATGACACGCGAAGATTTTCGAAAACTGACCGGCAAAGGTATTATTTTCCTTGACGGCGCAACAGGAACAAATCTCCAGATGGCGGGTATGCCTACAGGGGTATGCCCGGAGGAGTGGATACTTGATAATCCGCAGGTGCTTGTTTCCCTGCAAAAGGAGTTCGTTGATGCAGGGAGTGATATCATATATGCGCCTACATTTACAGGGAACAGGATAAAGCTTAAGGAATACGGTCTTGAGGACAGACTTGAGGAGATTAATACACGTCTGGTTGAGTTATCAAAGGAGGCGGCTGGTGAAAATGCCTTTGTGGCAGGTAATCTTACTATGACGGGGCGCCAGCTCTATCCGATGGGCGATCTGGATTTTGAAGAGCTTGTCGAGGTTTACAGGGAGCAGGCGCGTGTGCTTGAAGCAGCGGGCGTAGATCTTTATGTGGTAGAGACTATGATGAGTCTTCAGGAGACAAGGGCAGCGATTATCGCGATACGAGAGGTAAGCGATCTGCCTGTGATGGCGTCCATGACATTTGAAGCGGACGGACGTACTCTTTACGGAACGCCGCCCGAGTGTGTCGGTCCTGTGCTTGAGGGGCTCGGCGCCGACTGCATAGGCGTAAACTGCTCGACCGGTCCGGATAAGATGAGTGAGCTTGTTGATACGATTTACCATTACACAAGTCTTCCCGTCATGGCAAAGCCAAATAATGGTCTGCCGCAGCTCATCGATGGAAAAACTGTTTATCCTATGACGGCGGAGGAGTTTGCAAAGGAGGCAAGGGCTCTTGTTTTAAACGGCGCAAGGGTGCTTGGCGGATGCTGCGGCTCTACCCCTGAGCATATAAGGGCTTTGCGTGAGGCTGTTAAGGATATCGAACCGTTAAAACCTATGACGGAAAGAAAAAGAGTATTATGCTCTGAAAGAAAGCTTGTTGAGATAAATATCGCTGAGCGTTTTATGGTAATAGGCGAGAGGATAAATCCGACAGGTAAGAAAGCGCTTCAGGCAGAACTGCGCGAGGGCAGGCTTGATATCGTGCGACGTTTCGCAAGAGAGCAGGAGGAGAGCGGAGCCGATATCCTTGATGTAAATATGGGGACGAGCGGTATTGATGAAAAGGCGATGATGCTCTCTGCTATTGAGGAGATAACAGGCGTTACGGATCTGCCGCTTTGCATTGATTCAAGCTATCCGGAGGTCATAGAGGCGGCGTTAAGACGCTATCCCGGACGTGCGCTGATAAATTCGATTTCATGTGAGAAGGAAAAGATAGAGGCGCTGATCCCGGTGGCCAAAAAGTACGGTGCGATGTTTATACTGCTTCCTGTTTCGGATGAGGGTATTCCTGAAAATGTAACAAGAAAGCACGAGATACTTGAGAACGGGCTAAAGCTTGCATTTGATGCCGGATTTACAGAGGAGGATATAATTGTAGATGCTCTCGTTGCCACGGTAGGCGCCGATAAGAATGCGGCGCTTTCGTGTCTTGATACATTTGCATGGTGCAAGGAGCGGGGGCTTGCCACCGTGTGCGGCTTGTCGAATATTTCCTTCGGACTTCCTGATCGTATTTTTGTAAATACGGCTTTTCTTGTGATGTCGGTTGCAAGCGGTCTGACGATGGCGATAGCAAATCCCACACAGGATCTTTTTATGAACCTGGCGGCTGCTTCCGATATGCTCCTTAATCGTGTGGGGAGCGATATACGCTATATAAACCGGATCAGTGCATATGAGGAGAAGGTTAGCTCAGACCCGTCTGCTGCTGTTGTAGGAGGTGCGGTAAAAAAGGACGCGGCGGCTGCTTCCGTGAAAAAGGAGGAAAATGTGCCTCCGGTTTTCAAGGCGGTCTTAGAAGGAGATAAAGGCGGCATAGTGGAGCTTTGCAAGTTGGCTGTCGCAGGCGGCGAGAAACCGGGTGATATCATAAACGGACAGCTGATCCCCGCGATAAATAAGGTGGGTGAGTTTTTTGAGAAAAAGGTTTATTTCCTTCCTCAGCTTATCGCTTCAGCAGGTGCCATGGAGACGGCGATAGGATACCTTGAGCCGCTTATTGAGAAAACCGGTGATGAGGGTAAGTCAGCCACAGTTGTTATCGCAACTGTCGAGGGCGATGTGCATGATATCGGTAAGAATCTTGTGGCTCTTATGCTTAGGAATTACGGATTTAATGTAATTGATATGGGTAAGGACGTGCCTGCGTGTGATATAATAGATAAGGCTATGGAGACGGAAGCGGATGTGATAGGTTTGTCTGCTTTGATGACTACGACTATGGTGAGGATGAAGGAGGTTGTAGAGCTTGCAAGGGAAAGAGGCTGTACTTCCAAGATCATCATAGGCGGAGCGGCCGTTACTAAAGAGTATGCCGACGAGATAGGTGCGGACGGTTATTCGGAGGACGCGGCGGATTGCGTGAATCTGGTGAAGAAGCTGAC
>CACZTL010000051.1 GCA_902784165.1 uncultured Lachnospiraceae bacterium
CCCTTTGTGTCAAAATGGGCAAGCCAATTTTGACACAAAGGGACTGTCCCCATCCTGACACACTTTGACACAAAGGTGTTGTCCCTGTTTGACATGTGTCAGCCATGACGTGCCTCTATTCATTTATGAGATATATAGAAAAACGTGAATTGAGTTGAGCCATCAGCATAGTTTTGTTATAATGTTAACACGGATAAGGGTTTTATTAATTCAGATCGTATCGAGAGGAATTAATATTTCATCCGGATATTTGGAAATGTATGTGTTTTTTTGAAGAGTGAAGGAGAGCGTATTATGAATAAGAAATTTTTTAAGGTTATAACGGCAGGAGCTATTGCAGGCGCAGCGTGTTTTTCGATTGCCGGATGTGCAGGAACCGGAGCAGCGGGAACCGACAGCAAAGCAACAACGGCAGCAACCCAAAGTACAACCGCTTCCGTAACTCCTGCAGAGGATAATGACACTTTATATCAGGTAGCCCTGCTTCAGTCGCTGACTCAGGGGTATTATGACGGGATCATCACTGTGGGAGAGCTCAAAAAATACGGTGATACGGGTATAGGCACATTTGAAGGAGTAAATGGTGAAATGATCGTGTCGGACGGTGTGGTATACCAGGCGCTCAGCGACGGTACTATAAACAAGCCGGCTGACGATGAGAAAATCCCGTTTTCAAATGTTACATTTTTCGAGGAAGACGGTCAGGTAAAGCTGTCAAACATCGGAAGCATGCAAGAGCTTCAGGAGACTTTAAATGAAACGGTTAATGCAACCGGCAAGAATATGTTTTATATGGTAAAGATAAAGGGTAATTTTTCACATCTGAAGGTGAGGAGTGAATACAAGCAGGAAAAGCCCTATAGGATGCTTGACGAAGCTCTTGCCGCTGATCAGGTGGAGCTGGATCTTAATGATGTAAACGGAACTATGATAGGTCTGTACTGTCCTGATTATATGCAAGGGTTAAATAGTGTTGGCTGGCATTTTCATTTTATAACCGAAGATCTTACAAAGGGCGGACACGTATTAGAAGTGCAGATAAAGGATGCAGTTGCTTCGTATGATGTGACGGACGGATTCAAGATGTGTTTATCCGATAATACTGATTTTCAGAAGATGGATCTTTCAAAAAATGTCGATGAAGCAATAAAAAGAGCTGAGACAGCAACTAAGGAGTAGTTTGTCGATGGCACGGTTTAAATAAGAGCAACATATATTTTCCTTAGTATGGTTCTTAATGGTATATACGTAGATATTGTGGTAAAATAACCCTGGTTACTATAAAGGCATTTGAGATACAGCAGCGGAGTTGTTTTCATGAAATACAGAAATGACAGGGAAGGATCCCCTATATCACAGCTCGGATACGGGTGTATGCGTTTTACGAAAAAAGGCACATCCATAGATTACGAAAAGGCGCAGCATGAAGTCATGCTTGCTGTTGAAAGCGGCGTGAATTATTTTGATACGGCTTACATTTACACGGGAAGCGAAGCGCTGATGGGGAGGATATTTGAAGAGAATAAAATCAGGGATAAGGTGAAAATAGCAACAAAGCTTCCCCAGTATCTTACAAAAACGCAGAAAAAGATCGATAAGATATTTGAAGAAGAGCTCTCCAGGCTGCGCACCGATTATATAGATTATTATCTGATGCATATGTTTACGGATATAATAGAGTGGGAAAGGCTTCTGGATATAGGCATAGAGGATTGGATAAGACGGCACAAGGCAGACGGGAGTATCAGAAATATTGGTTTTTCGTATCATGGCGGTACGGAGATGTTTTTAAAGGTTCTGGATGCTTATGACTGGGATTTTTGCCAGATACAGTATAACTATATGGACGAGACCAGTCAGGCAGGGCGAAAGGGACTGCAGGCTGCTGCGGCAAAGGGGATTCCCGTGATCATCATGGAGCCGCTTCGCGGAGGTAAGCTTGTTAATTTACCGGATAAGGCAAAGCATTTCCTCAAAGAGTCCGGTACGGGATACACACCTGCTGAGCTGGCGCTCAGGTGGCTTTGGGATCAGCAGGAGGTGACCTGCGTGCTATCCGGGATGAACTCTGAGGCTATGGTCAGGGAAAATGTGCGTATAGCCTCAGAGGCGGATGCAGGATGTATGACGGCTGCGGATCATGAACTGATCGGACGCATAAAGAGTATAATCAAGGAACGTGAGAAGGTGGGCTGCACAGGCTGCGGATACTGCATGCCGTGCCCGCACGGAGTGGATATTCCCGGTAATTTTTACTACTATAATCTCATGTATCTTGAAAAAAAATTTCATTCGCGTGTGGAATTTGCCCAGAATATGGCGCTGAAAAAGGAACCCGGATTTGCGGATAAATGTGTCGCGTGCGGCGCGTGTGAAAAGCATTGTCCGCAGCATTTGCCGATCATAGAGCTGCTGAAAAAAGCCGATAAGGCATTGAGACCTTTGCCGTTTAAGGCGGGGATCGGAGTGGCCAGGAAGTTTATGCGTATGTAGGCAGTGTGTCAAATGGGGACAGTCCCTTTGTGTCAGGACTGACACAAAGGGACTGTCCCCATTTGACACACCGGGCATAAAACGTTAGAGGAGAAAAATGAAAATGGATTATGATATCATAATAATAGGAGCCGGTCCCGGCGGATATGAGACTGCCGCTGAGGCTGCTTCCCGTTACGGCATGAAGACGGCTCTTATCGAAAAAAGAGAGCTTGGCGGAACCTGTCTTAACAGGGGATGTATTCCGACAAAAACATTTCTTCATACAGCTGAGCTTTATGATGAGATAAAGCTGAAAGGCGAACTGCTTGGTTTTACAGGGAATACAGATATAGCTGTTGATATGTCACATTTGCAGGAAAGGAAAAATGAGGTGGTTGCCGATCTCAGAGCGGGGGTAAGCCGTATTCTGAAGGTGTCTAAGGTGGACGTGTTTGACGGAACCGGAAGTATCGCTGACAAGTCTAAAGTGATTGTTAAAAACGGAGATGATGTAAATGAATTGACCGGCAGGCATATCGTCATAGCTACAGGATCTAAGCCGGACAGGCAAGAGGATCTTCCGGGAACTGACCTTCCCGGTGTTGTTACAAGCGATGAGATCCTTGATCTTGACAGGGTACCGGAGAGTCTGGCGATACTTGGCGGCGGCGTTATCGGTATGGAGCTTGCAAGTGTGTTTAATGCTCTGGGAAGCAGGGTGAGTGTACTTAAGGCGTCCTCCAAGATATTTAACAATATGGATGCGGAGCTTGGCAAAAGCCTTAAGATGCTTATGAAAAAGAGGGGGGTTGAGATCAAAAGCGGACTAAGCATCAAGAGAATTGAAAAAACTGACAGAGGAGTAGCCTGCGTTTATTCAACAGGGGATGATGAAACGATAGAGAGAGAAGAAGCGGAAATGATACTGCTTGCCAAAGGAAGGCTTGCGCAAACAGCAGGGCTGATCGAGGATAATGCATCCGAAGCCGTAAAAGCTCTTGAGCTCGATGCTCGCGGTCGTATCATGGTCGATGAACATTTTTGCACTAACGTAGAAGGAATATATGCGATCGGTGATTGTATTTCGGGAGATAATCTTACGTCGCACGCACAGCTTGCTCATGTGGCGACAGCGGAGGGGCGCGCGCTGTTGGCCTACATAAATAATGAAAATCCATGTACTGATCTTAATGCGGTTCCTTCCTGCATTTATACAAGTCCGGAAATAGCTTCTGTCGGTGCTGACCCTGACAAATGTAAGGAAGAAGGCAGAGCGGTAAGCGTTAAAAAATATCCAATGGGAGCAAACGGCAAATCCGTTCTTACGGCCCAGGAACGCGGATTTATAAAGGTAATCGCTGAGGAAGAGACAGGTCGTGTGATAGGTGCGTCCATGATGTGCGCACGTGCGACGGATATGATAAGCGTATTTACTGAAGCTATAGTAAACGGTTTAACTTTAGAGGAAATGCAGAAAGTGATGTTCCCGCATCCTACATTTTGCGAGGGTATAGGTGAAGCTGTCAGGCGGTGACGGTTGGTAAAGTGTGTCAAATGGGGACGGTCCCTTTGTGTCAGGACTGACACAAAGGGACTGTCCCCATTTGACACACTTTATATATCCTCGGCTTTCGCCCCATGCAATATACGGGAGGAGTAATAGTATATGAAAGATAACAGAATCATGCGAAGAGATATATTAGAGTGTCTGCTGTGCCATGACGCGCCGTGTTCATCAGCCTGCGCCGTAACAGATCCTGCAAAAAAGCTGCGATCGATATGGTTTGATAATGAAGTGCAGGCAGCAGCAGGGCTGCCGGATGAACTGCCCTGTTATAAATGCGCAGCACCTTGTGAGGAGCAGTGTGTCAAAAAAGGCAGAGTTCCCATAAGGGAACTTATGATAAGGCTGAATGAAGAAGTAAGACCTGAAGCAGAGATTTTGCCTGATTCAGGAATAAGCAGACTACGCACGGATATCTGTGGAATTCCTTTGGAAAATCCGTTTCTTTTATCTTCTTCAGTGGTGTCAAGCAATTATGATATGTGTGCAAGAGCATTTGAAGCCGGATGGGCGGGAGCGGTGTTTAAAACGGTCTGTTCATTTGATATACACGAAACCTCTCCGCGCTTCAGTGCAGTAAATGGTGATACCGGAAGCTTTATAGGCTTTAAGAATATAGAGCAGCTGTCCGATAAAAGCGTGAGTGAAAATATGGATGCCGTAAGGCGCTTGAAACAAAACTATCCGGATAACGCCGTTATCGTTTCTTATATGGGACAGAATGAACGGGAGTGGGGAGAGCTGGCTTCTGTCTGTGAAGAAAGCGGAGCAGATGCTGTAGAGCTTAACTTTTCATGCCCGAATATGGCTGAAGGAGGCCTCGGATCTGATATCGGTCAGATACCTGATCTTGTAGAAAAATTTACAGCCGCAGCAAAGAGTAATACGGATATACCGGTGCTTGTTAAGCTTACTCCGAATGTAGCGACTATGAGTGAAGCCGCGGAGGCGGCAATGAGGGGAGGGGCGGACGGTCTTGCTGCGATAAATACGATAAAAAGCATTATGGGGGTAAGCCCCGAAACTTATGTATCGTCACCGGACGTAGCAGGCATGTCGGCGGTCGGCGGATACAGCGGAAATGCCGTGAAGCCCATCGCACTTCGTTTTATATCAGAGCTTTGTCACAATGATAAGTTAAATGATCTGCATGTTAGCGCTATGGGTGGTATCGAGACTTGGAAAGATGCCCTTGAATTTATACTCCTCGGAGCAGGAAGCGTGCAAGTGACGACAGCAGTTATGAAATACGGCTACCGTATAATTGATGATCTGAAAACCGGTCTTGAAAGGTATATTACAGATAAAGGCTTTGCAAATGTAAATGAAGCAAGGGGGCTTGCTCTGAAATATGTAAGCGACACTACAGATGTTCTTGAACGTGATACCGTATGCTTTCCTATGTTTGACAGGCAAAAATGTGTCGGATGCGGAAGATGTGTGATATCTTGTCTTGACGGCGGCCATCAGGCGCTTGAATTTGATAATGACAGAAAGGTCATCTTAAACGGAAAAAAATGTGTCGGATGTCATTTATGCGTACTTGTCTGTCCGCAGAAAGCCGTAAGCGCAGGCACTAAAAGAATAAAAAAATAAAAGAATAAAAGAATAAAAAAGGCGCAAGTGTAGCCACAAGCCTCGCGCCTTTTAGTATAGACAATTAATCTGTCTTTGTGCGTCAGACGCACCATTGCATTATAACACAAAAAAAGCACAACGGAGAAAAATATTTGTGCCTTTAAGTATTTGCGTAAACGCAATATGTAGTTGATTATAGGAAATTGCGTGAGCGGTGAACTCACAAGGCGTGATTAAATCATAAAAATCAAATAATGTCAAGCATAATTTCGATTATTCACAAATAAATCACAACTTGACACATAAATAACTTTGTGTAATAATTAACTTGCACTATATCCGACAAAGAAAGTATAAGTTTTGATTATAGCTTGCTTTCGGGAGCGGAACGGTAGCAAGGAGGTAACCATTATGATTTACGCGAGAGAAAGGTCACGCAGCAAGACGCAGACCATGGTATTGATGGCGATGTTTACGGCAATCATACTGATCATGGCATTTACACCGATAGGGCTTATTAATCTGCCGCTTATTAAAGCGACGATACTTCATGTGCCTGTCATCATCGGAGCGATCGTACTTGGTCCGGCAGCCGGAGCTTATTTCGGCGGATTGTTCGGACTGACCAGTCTGATCAAGAACACGATAACCCCCAGCGCGCTTTCATTTGCATTTACACCGGCTGTGGCTGTTCCCGGAACGGGGCAAGGCAGCTTTTGGGCTATCATCATATGCTTTGCGCCGAGGATTCTTGTAGGCATAACGCCTTGGCTGTTTTATATGGCCATAGAAAAGGCGGCGCCGCGCATGAATAACGGAGCAAAAGCCGGAGTGCTGGCTGCATCGGGAGTTATAGGCTCCTTTACCAATACAGCGCTTGTTATGGGACTGATATACGGATTGTTCTCCACTGCATACGCAACGATGAGCAATATACCCGTAGCCCAGGTAGGCGGAGTTATACTCGGCATCATTGCCGCAAACGGTATCCCTGAGGCTATATGCGCTGCAGTGATAACGCCTATAGTATGCCTGGTATTGTTCAGAGTCAGAAGACATTAAACATTTACCATAAATATGATCTAACAATTGAATATAAAAAAACGGTACATGAAGATTGTCTGCATGTACCGTTTTTTAAATTCAAAAAAGTGAAGCGTTTTAATAATTTGTAAATATATTTAAAAGCTTAAGTGCAGCAAACCGTGTTCAGCATTTTAATCTGCGCTGTCTTAAGGAAAGAGCGATTTTTAAGTACAGCCGACTAAAGCTCATGGCACGGATTACAATTATTCGCCTAAATAGCTAACCTCGCCTGTCTCAATGTCATACTTGGCGCCTACAAGCTTGATCTTTCCGCTGTCTTCAAGCTCTTTGATGATCGAGCTTTCGCGAAGCTTTGCAAGCGTGTTTTCAACGTTGAGGTCTTCAGCCTTAGAAGCTATAGCCTTCTCATCTGTTTCGGATTTTTTAGCTTCTTCAACGGAAGGTGTGATTTCATGTACTATGCTTTCGATATTACCCTCAGCATGACCCTCAACAGCTGCACCTACTGCACCGCAGCTTGAATGGCCCATAACCACTACAAGTTGTGAACCAAGGTGATCAACAGCGTATTCAACACTACCTACTTCATACTCACCGACTACATTTCCGGCAGTACGTATAGTAAAGAGCTCGCCGAGATCAGCGTTAAAGATAAGCTCGGGCGGAACTCTTGAGTCAGAGCAGGTGATAACAACAGTATGAGGCTTCTGACCGTTTGTAAGCTCGTTTCTTAACGCGGAGCTGACATTCATGCTGGCGGTACCTGCAAGATACTGTGCGTTACCTTCGTTAAGCTCGTTGGCTGCATTTTCGGCAACCTCCATCTTTGAAGCTTCAAGCCACTCGTGAGATGATACGGCAGAAGCGCTGCTGCTTGTGCTTTCCGTAGCAGCAGTTGTCTGTGCTGCGGCAGTAGTAGTTTCAGTAGCAGTAGTTTCACTATTGCTTGAGAAAACTGTACATCCTGCCAGTCCTGACAGTGCAAATGCAGAGCAAAGTGTGATCGCTGTGATCTTGTTCTTAAGTTTCATAGTTCATTCTCCTTATTTTTTATATTTCCCCACTCACTTTATAATTAATACACAAAGATAAGGTTTTATTGCGATTAATTTATAAATAATTTGTTATAAAAGTGTGTACTATTGTACATATGTATGTTTTTAAGTATGTCAGACAAGCAATAATAAATGAAAAAAGGTATTGACATTTAAAAAAAAAAGTGTAATATATGGATAAGAAGTGTTAGCACTCATTTGTTTTGAGTGCTAACAGAGAAGTGAGGTGAGTGCATGGAACTGGATGATAGAAAATTTAAGATACTTGAAGCTGTCATCCGAAATTATCTTCAAACAGGAGAGCCGGTAGGCTCAAGGACTATATCAAAGGATTCTGACATGGCGCTCAGCTCTGCCACCATACGTAACGAGATGGCTGATCTTGAGGAGATGGGCTATATAATCCAGCCTCATACTTCGGCGGGACGCATTCCTACTGATAAAGGATACCGACTATATGTAGACAGTATTTTAAGGCAGAAGGAGCATGAGATAAGCCGTCGTGATGCTTTGATAAAGAAACGTGAGAATGAGCTTGCAAAGATAAAGGAAGAGTATGCTTCCAAGATGGACAGGGTGGAAGAGGTCATGCAGGCTGTTGCAAGAACCCTGGCCAATGATACTAACTACACGACTATGATATCATCTTCCGTCGGGGGCGGACACAAGATAAAGTTTGTCCAGCTTTCCAGAGTTGAGCAGCACAAGCTTCTTGTGGTCATAGTCATGGAGAATAATATCATCAGAAATAAAGTGTTTATGATTAGTGAGACACTTTCGGATGAGAGCCTTTTGAAATTAAATATGATGCTTAACACCACGGTTACGGGGCTTACGGTTGAAGAGCTGGAAAGACAGCTAGTCAGACTGGAAAGGGAAAACGGTTCACAGCCTCTCTTGCGCGAGGTGCTTGACATCATATTTGAAACAGTCAGAAATGCTGATGATGTGCAGATAGTAACAGGCGGTACTACAAATATATTTAAATACCCGGAGCTTTGTGTCAGCGAGATCGCAAGAGATCTTATTACGGCGCTTGAGGATAAAAAGGGGCTTTCAAGTCTCATAAGTCCGGTGTCCCCGGATGATGGTTCCATAAGATTTTATATAGGAGAAGAAACACCTGTAAAGAGCATGAAGGATTGCAGTGTGGTTACTGCTACGTACGAGTTAAGTGACGGCGTGAGCGGTACCATAGGTATTATAGGACCCAAGCGTATGGATTATGAAATGGTTGTTGAAACGCTTAACAACATACGTATGAGGCTTGATGATCTTTTTAAGAAATCTTAGTTAATAACATATACATGAAAGGCGGTAGCGATATGGGAAAAAACAAAAAGCACTCTGAACAGGCGACTGCAGCCGAAGAAGAGATTAAGCAGGAACAGGCAGCCGGTGAAGCGGCTGAGAGTCCTGAGGAGGCAGCTGCAAAGGAAGCAGCAAAGGCTGCGGCGGAGATCGAGAATGAGGCCGGTCAAAAAACGGGCGATGAAAGCAAAGGTGATGATCAGAAGGACGTAAACGAAACCGGTAATGAGAAATCTCAGATCGATGCCCTTGAGGAGGAGATATCAAAAAGAGATGAGACCATAGCTCTTATGCATGATAAGCTTCAGAGACAGATGGCAGAGTTTGATAACTTCCGCAAGAGAACCGAGAAAGAAAAGTCAGAGATGTTTGGTATGGGAGCTACGGATATTTTGAAGAAGCTCTTGCCTATTGTAGATAATTTTGAGAGGGGATTTAACACTATACCCGACGGTGAAGAAAAAACCCAGTTTGCCGTGGGTATGGACATGGTTTATAAGCAGCTTATAAAGATGCTTGAGGACAACAAGGTTACCCCTATCGAGGCGGTAGGTAAGGAATTTGATCCGCAGTTTCATAATGCCGTCCAGCATGTTGAAAAGGATGATGTAGGGGAGAACATAGTAGTAGAGGAATTTGAAAAGGGTTATATGTACGGTGATACGGTACTCAGGCATAGTATGGTCATCGTAGCCAATTAGATATAAACGGGTGTGTCAACGGGGACAGTTTTGCAGACACACCTGTGACAAGGTATTAAATAATAAACAGATAATAATATACGGAGGATAAATATCATGGGTAAGATAATAGGTATAGACTTAGGAACAACAAACTCTTGTGTAGCAGTTATGGAGGGTGGAAAGCCCGTAGTTATCACAAGTGCTGAGGGAAAGAGAACAACTCCCTCTGTAGTAGCATTTACAAAGGCGGGAGAGAGACTTATCGGTGAGCCTGCAAAGCGTCAGGCAGTGACTAACGCCGACAGAACGATCTCATCCATAAAGCGCCATATGGGTACAGACTATAAAGTAACCATCGACGGAAAAGCTTACTCACCCCAGGAGATTTCAGCGATGATCCTTCAGAAGCTGAAGACTGACGCTGAAAACTACCTTGGTGAGAAGGTAACTGAAGCAGTTATCACGGTTCCCGCTTACTTTAATGACGCACAGCGTCAGGCTACAAAGGACGCAGGTAAGATTGCAGGTCTTGACGTTAAGAGAATCATTAACGAGCCTACTGCGGCAGCTCTTGCATACGGTCTTGACAACGAAGGTGAGCAAAAGATTATGGTATATGACCTCGGAGGCGGTACATTTGACGTATCCATCATTGATATCGGTGACGGCGTTATCGAGGTGCTTGCTACATCCGGTGATAACCACCTCGGAGGTGATGACTTTGATAAGAAGCTTATGGATTATATGATCGAGGACTTCAAGTCTAAGGAAGGTATTGATCTTTCCAAGGATTCCATGGCTCTCCAGAGAATAAAGGTTGCTGCAGAGGATGCTAAGAAGGAGCTTTCAAGCGCTACTCAGACCACTATTAATCTTCCGTATATAACGGCAGGCGCTGACGGACCCAAGCATTTCGATATGGAGCTTACAAGAGCTAAGTTTGATGAGCTTACATCAGACCTTGTTGAGAGAACAGCTGAGCCCGTAAGAACAGCGCTTAAGGATGCCGGTATCGAAGCAAAGGACCTCGGAAAGGTGCTTCTTGTAGGTGGTTCTACACGTATCCCCGCAGTACAGGAAAAGGTTAAGCAGCTCACCTCGCAGGAGCCCAGCAAAACACTTAATCCTGATGAGTGTGTTGCAACAGGTGCTTCTATCCAGGGAGGTAAGCTCGCCGGTGACGCAGGAGCAGGTGATGTGCTTCTTCTTGACGTAACACCGCTTACACTTTCCATAGAGACACTTGGTGGAATTGCTACGCACATGATCGAGAGAAATACTACTATTCCGACAAAGAAGAGTCAGATATTCTCAACAGCAGCCGACAATCAGGCAGCCGTTGATATCAACGTAGTACAGGGTGAGCGTGAGTTCGCCAAGGATAATAAGTCACTTGGCCAGTTCAGACTTGACGGCATTCCTCCCGCAAAGAGAGGTGTGCCTCAGATTGAGGTTACATTTGATATAGACGCTAACGGCATTGTAAATGTTTCCGCAAAGGATCTCGGTACGGGTAAGGAGCAGCATATCACTATCACAGGCGGCTCCAACATGTCCGAGGAGGATATCAATAAGGCTGTAAATGAAGCAGCAGAGTTTGAGGCGGCTGACAAGAAGCGTAAGGAAGGTATCGAGGCTAAGAATGATGCAGATACGATCATCTTCCAGACACAGAAGGCGCTTGATGAGGCGGGCGATAAGCTTGATCCGGCAGATAAGACAGAGATAGAGAATGATATATCTGCACTTAAAGGTCTTGTTGAAGGACTTGGCGACAGTGAGCCTTCCGAAGCACAGATAAATGACATCAAGGCTGCTAAGGATAAGCTCATGGTAAGCTCGCAGAAGGTATTTGAAAAGCTCTATGCGCAGACGGGTGATGCCGGTGCGGCTGGCGGTGCAGCAGGCGGCCCCGGACCTGATATGGGCGGCGATCCGAACGCAGGAGCAACCGGCGGTTCTGCAGATGGCAGCGGTGACGGCAGCAGCCCGTACGGCGATGATGTTGTAGACGGAGATTATAAGGAAGTATAAAATCGGTTATATACCAAATATTCGTTCTAAACGCCGGAGCGGGTAAAGCCTGCTTTAGTAACCCAAAAACTATGCTTTAGTCATAAAAAGGGAAGTATTAGAAATAAATAATTAAGGACGAAAGAAAATGGCAGATAAAAGAGACTACTATGAGGTTTTAGGTGTGTCTAAGGACGCAACTGAGTCTCAGATTAAAAATGCATACCGCAAGCTTGCGAAGAAATATCATCCTGATGCCAATTCGGACGACCCGAAGGCTGAAGCTAAGTTTAAAGAAGCCTCCGAGGCCTATGCTGTTTTGTCGGATGCGGAAAAGCGAAAGCAGTATGACAGGTTCGGTCATGCGGCATTTGACGGAGCACAGGGCGGAGGGGGCTTTGACTTCAGCAATATGGGGGATATTTTCAGTGATATCTTCGGAAGCGGTGGCTTCGGCGGTGCTGCGGAAAGCTTCTTCGGCGATATGTTCGGCGGAGGAAGGAGACGCAGCCGCAGCGGCGGTGCCGGACCCCAGAGGGGCGCCGATGTACGGGTTCACACAAATATAACTATGGAGGAAGCATTTACAGGAACAACAAAGAAGGTAAATGTAAACCTTAAAGAAGAGTGTGAAAGCTGTAAGGGAACCGGAGCAAAGAAGGGGACATCTCCTGAGACTTGTTCAAAGTGCGGCGGTTCAGGACAGGTGGTATTTACACAGCAGTCCTTCCTCGGAATGATGAGGAGTGTCGGCGTATGCCCCGATTGTAACGGGAGCGGTAAGATAATAAAGGAAAAGTGTCCTGATTGTCACGGCAACGGCTTTAAGTCAGCGGTGAGAAAGATAGAAATATCCATACCGCCGGGAATAGATCACGGACAGTTTGTAAGACTTCAGGGCAAGGGTGATCCCGGGGTAAACGGGGGAGAACGCGGTGACCTTCTTGTAGGCGTATCCGTTTCAAATAATACAGAGTTTGAAAGAGACGGTTACGACTTGTTCAGTGAAGTATATGTGGACTATCCTACAGCTGTGCTCGGTGGCGATGTAAATGTAAAGACCATCGACGGTGAGGTTATATATACCGTTAAGCCGGGCACGGTATCGGGCACGAGAGTGCGCTTAAGAGGCAAGGGAATGCCTACGGTAAGGAATAAAAATACAAGAGGTGATCTCTATATAGATATAATCATAGAGATTCCGTCAAAGCTTACGGATGAGCAGACTAAGGCGCTTGAGGCATATCGGGCTACGCTTACGGGAAAGGAAAAAATAAAGGGAAAGTCTAAGAAAAAAGGAATATTCAAATAAAAACTAAGGAGTATATATGGACGCATACGAATTAATAGAGAGAAAACACCTTAAGGATCTTAATTCCGAGGGACTTGTTTTTAGTCATATTAAGTCGGGAGCAAGAGTTATCTTTGTAAAAAATGATGATAACAATAAGGTTTTTTCGATAGCGTTTCGTACCCCTTCTGTAGCAAGTAACGGAGTGCAGCACATTACGGAGCACTCCGTTCTTTGCGGTTCAAGGAAATATCCGGCAAAAGAGCCGTTTGTTGAACTTGCAAAGGGGTCTCTTAATACATTTTTAAACGCTATGACATATCCGGACAAGACAGTTTATCCGGTGGCAAGCTGCAACCTGACCGATTTTAAAAATCTTACGGATGTGTATCTGGATGCGGTGTTTTATCCTAACACATATAAAAGACCGGAGATATTTAAGCAAGAGGGCTGGCATTACGAGTCTGACGGGACTGATGTGACATTAAACGGTGTAGTGTTTAACGAGATGAAGGGGGCATATTCTTCTCCGGATGACGTTCTCCAAAACGGTATATTTGAATCCCTTTTTCCGGACTGCCCGTATCGCTTTGATTCGGGCGGTAATCCTGAAGTGATACCGGATCTTACATACGAGGATTTCATTGATTATCACAAAAAGCACTATCATCCGGCAAATTCATACATATATATGTATGGTGATTTGGATGTGGAAGAGAGACTTGAGTATCTGGATAAGGAATACTTAGGCGCTTTCGATAAAGCTGATTTGACGCATGATACATCGTTGCCTGAGCAAAAGGCTTTTGATAAGCCTGTTACAAATGCCTACCCCTATGCCGTCCTGCCGGATGAGGCAGGGGAAGATAAGTCATATCTTTCTTACAGTTGGATTACGGGAAAGGCGGTAGATGACGAGCTTTGCATAGCGCTCGATGTTCTTGATTATGTTCTTATTTCAGCGCCCGGTGCCGTGCTTAAGCAGAAGCTGCTGGATGAAAGAATAGCTACGGATATATCAAGTTCATTTGAAACCTCTCTTTGCCAGCCGGTATACTCTGTGATAGCTAAAAATGCCGATGCAAAAAATGAGGAGCGCTTTAAGAAAATAATAGATGAAACTCTTAAAGAGGTGCTTGAAAACGGCTTTGATGAGGATATGCTCCTTGCGGGTATTAATTCTCTTGAGTTTAGGTATCGCGAGGCTGATTTCGGTCACTATCCTAAGGGACTTATTTATAATCTCGCGATGCTTGACAGTTGGATATATGATGAAAAGCTGCCGTTTGTACATGTGGAGTCAGGAAGGGTGTTTGAAAAGCTTAAGAGTTTAGATATGCAGTCTTACTTTAAGGATATATTAAAGAAATATCTTATAGATAATAAAACGGCTGCAAGCGTAACGCTCGTTCCCGATCCCGGGCTTGATGCTAAAAGAAGAGAGGCTGAGGTTAAGCGTATAAAGGATTATACGGATACTCTCAGTCCCGAAGAGCTTGAAAAGATAAAGGCGGATACGCAGGAGCTTAAAGCTTATCAGGCTACTCCGTCAACTGATGAAGAACTCGAGACGATACCGTTGTTATCGCTTGATGATATAGACAGGAATCCTATACCGATAGAGTATGAGGTCAGTAATCTTGACGGAACGGAGTATGTCACAGAGGATATATTTACAAATTCCATTTATTATCTGACATTTGCGTTTGATGCAAAGCATGTGAGTGATGAATATCTTCCCTATATGGGGCTTCTTAATATAGTGTCAGGTCTTATGGATACTGCCGATCATTCCTATACTGACCTGAACAGTCTTGTTAATAAAAATACGGGCGGTATTTTTACAGATATAAGCATCAGGCGAAATGTGAATAATTACGATGAGATGCGTATATTCTTTGATATAAAGGCTAAGTGTCTTTATGATAAGCTGGGTGATGCGGTCAGTCTTACAAAAGAAATAATCTTTAAGACGGATTTTTCCGATAAGAAGCGTCTTAAGGAGATACTTGCCAAAACCGTTTCACAGCTTGAGGATTCGGTGATGGCAGCAGGACATACTACGGCAAGCTCTGTTGCGCTTTCACAGTTTTCAAGCTCAAGGCATTTTGCTTCGGTGACACGCGGATATGAGTTTTTCAGGTTTCTGAAGGAGCTGGATGCTGATTTTGAGTCGCGCGCCGACGATGCGATAAGCAAGCTTAATGAACTGACTGCCCTTATATTTAACAGGGAAAGCCTGATTATAAATCTAACGGCCGATAAAGAAGGAAAGCTGAAGGCGGAGGAGCAACTTAAGGAATTTATTAAGGCTCTTCCTCAGGTGGAGCTTAAGGAAGCAGGAAGGGTATTTGAAAAGACTAAAACGCGTGTGGGGCTTTCATCGCCGGCACAGGTAAACTATGTGTGTCGTGCCGGAAACTTTAAGGATGCGGGCTTTGAATACACAGGTGCAATGAAGGTCTTAAAAACGATATTTGCATATGAATACCTTTGGAATAATGTAAGGGTTCTTGGCGGCGCATACGGCTGCATGAACGAGTTCGGACGCAGCGGCGATACATTCTTTGTATCCTACAGGGATCCGAATCTTACCGAGACAGAGGAGATTTTTAAAAAGGCACCGGAATTTGTTAAGAGCTTTGAGGTAACGCGCCGGGATATGGACAAATATATAATCGGCACTATAGGAGCTCTTGATACGCCGCTTACGCCCTCAACAAAGGGCGCAAGGGCCTTTGATACCTACCTTAAGAATTTCACGACCGAGCTTCTTAAAGAAGAGAGGGTGCAGATTCTTGAGTGCGACAGCGATGCCGTAAGAGCGCTGGCGCCGGTCGTAGAGGCAGTTATTGATGACGGATATTTCTGTGCGGTAGGTAATGCAGGGGTGTTGGAAGCAAATAAAGATAAATTTGATAAGATAAGCACACTGTGCTGATAAGAAGATCCGGCTGCAGAGCCGGATTTTTTCTTCTATAGGCTTTTTAAATTATGAAAAGGTTTATAGTATAATTATTGCCGAAGGATTGCTTTAAAGTGATACACAAGAGAGTTTAATCAACAGAAAGAATAAATTTTTAAGCACATTAGCTAAAGGATTATTAAGATATATGGAAACAGATGATTTATTTAAAAGAAGGCTGGAGGATCTTTACAGGAAATCCTATACAAACAGTTGTTTTGTATTTACTGATTTTTTTTCGGAGCAGAGGGCTTCTTATGCCTTTGAGATTGCTTCTGCGTCGGAGGCTAAGCTCTGGGGCGGAGCTAAAGGCTGTGAGCGGGTTATGGTGAGGTTCGGAAATAATGAGGAGCTTGGGTATGAGCTTGATTTTCCGATCAAGGCGCTTCATTTTACTCCTCTTAATAAAAAATTTGCCGGCGAGCTTACGCACAGAGATTTTTTGGGAAGCTTGATGAGTTTGGGAATTGAGCGTGATACCATAGGAGATATAATCGTCAAAGACAAAGAGGCTTTTGTGTTTGTTGCCGAGAGGATAGCAGAACATATAATTGCAAATATTGATCGAATAGGAAACACAACTGTTGTTTGTAAGGAGGCCGACGGCGAGATTTGTGTTTTTGAACCTTCATTTGAGGAGAGGAAGATAATAGTATCCTCGCCCCGTATAGATGCGGTTATATCAAAGCTTTATAATCTGTCACGAAGCGCTTCAAGAAATCTCTTTAC
>CACZTL010000052.1 GCA_902784165.1 uncultured Lachnospiraceae bacterium
CAATACACCGGATTTATCCGTAAAAACTGAAATTCAATAATGAATCTTCAGGGTTGTCTTGCTGTATAGTTGTCAATGTGCTGCCGCTCTTAAAGGCTAATTACTTAGTATCGTAAAATGCCTGTTTCGGAAGCGGCTTGACTATAGTATCACTTTGGTTACTCCTTGTCAACAACTTTTTTAAAGTTTTTTTAAATTAAATTTTTATGGTTTTATTCTTCCCCAATATATAGTTTTACCATGTTGCTTTTCTACTATATAAAGTAGAAACCGGTCTGAAATTTTTTTCTTTTTTTATTGCTTTTTATCAATTAATCCTGCGCAAACGTGGAGAGGTGTTTATACTCACGCCGCCTTTGTATACCTTTCGAGCACTTTTTCCAATGAAGATATGGAGGCGCTCTGCACCCTTTCTATCTTTGTATCCGTACCCCGTATTTCATTCATTGCACATCTTACCATCTTATGTGACATACAGTTTGTAAAAAAAATCATAAGATCAGGATCCCCTATCTTATTCTTAAGACATCCGACCGGCTTTATAAACGTCTTGACTTTGCACTTGTATTTTTTACACAGATCATGGTATTTACGCTCCATGCACTCGTTTCCGCCTACTATTACTATACTCATAGTTCATCTCCTTATATGTAAATGTATAATTACTGTTTTTCGCTTCTTTTTGTGTGCCAGGACTGACACACAGATACTGCCTTTGCTTGGCGCCCCTGTTAGCGTTGCCTAACTGCATGAAGTTTACCACCGCTAACTCCTCTTGTCAATACACGTTTGCCGCAAAGCCATGTTTGCATAATCGAGCAGCCGGGTATAACGTTCACTTATTTTGACATATTTCTGCATAAAAAAACCGGGAGTCTCCTCCCGGCTTCCAATACCGCCGCTATAATCATCTGTTACGTTTTCTTCTTCTTCCTACCAATATCCCCGATACTACTCCTCCGCCTGCTGCAATGGCAAGAGCGATCCACACAGCCGTATTATTTGTATCACCGGTCGCAGCTGCAGCTACGCTCTTTCTGACTGTGCCCGCAGCGGCAACGCTTTGCGCGGGAACAACTCTTGTCACATACTGATATGTAGTATACGTGTATGTGTTAGTCACGTACTGCGTTACCGTTTCCTTCCTGGTTTCCTCACGTGTAACGGTCTTTGTGGTCTTCTTTGTTTCACGCGGATTCGTCTGCTCTCCTGAGCTTAAGAATCCGGCAAATGCAACCGTCATCTTTCCGTCAACATTTTCAACATCAGCAGGTTTATACTCTTTACCGTTATACAAAAGCTTTACATCCTCCGCAAACTCATAGCCTTCGGTGGTCATAAACATTACGGTATAATTATACTTATCGCCCGCATCTATAGCATCCAAAACAGTGACGCCGTTTGCTTTTAAAGCGTCATTTGTGCTTTTATAGCTGGCAATGCCCTTTGTGTCGTACTCGTTGACCCACACCTCGGCAAGGAGGAAAAATCTTGAATCCGTATTATCCTTGACATGACCTGTAAATATAGTGGGCTTTCCTTTATCGTCAAATGTAAGCGCTCCCGGCTTAAGCGTTTCCGTTACATCAAGAAGCTCAATCTCATGAACAAGATTATAATTAAGCTCGGCAGATATCCTTATAGGATAATCCGGCAAAATGAACGAATTATTTTCTATGTTCAGATCATTTGTTACGTTTCGACCGTCCAGGCTCATGACTCTCCAGCTCGAAAGGACATATCCCTTGTTGGGTTCAAGCGTAAGGGTTATCCTCTCACCGGGTTTAAACTCACCACTTTCAGTAGTTCCTGAAATCTTTCCGTTTGATATGGGAAGAAAGGCAATATACTCTGGTTCATTTTGCGCAGAACCGCTTTCTTCTGTTTGGTTTGCCGATCCTTCTGTTCCCTGCTCGGTATTTTGTGCTTCTTCCGTCGTAGCGCTGTCATCTGCAGGATCGGTTTCCGCGGGCGTTACATTTACAGAAACACTCTTAGCCGCCGCCCCGCTTTCATCTTCTATGATAAGCGTATACGTTCCCGGATTATTTATTACAACCATGAAATAGGCCGTATACGAAGCACCGTCTTCACTCGTATAAGCATCGTCGCTTAATATCTGAAAATCAGCATCTTCCTCGACAAAACGCACATTATGCACAGCTGAAGGAATCTCAGCGCTTATTTCAAAGGCTTCCCCCTCCACTGTCTGTATTGCATCATCCTCTGCAAAAACCACGCTCTGCGCTGCCGGTGCAAATGCAATCACGGGACTTAAAAAAGCGGCTGTTCCCGCAAACATGAATCCTGCGGCTAATTTTTTTAATTTCTTCATCGTTATCACTTCCTAAAACACAAAATGTGTAAATAAAACCTTCCAACTCACTTTGATTTTACTACTATGACAAAAAATATGCAAGCATGGCAGTAAACTTTTTCTACTTGGAGTATGATGTTGGTTACTATTCAGCGAAAATTATAGTGTGTCAAACGGGGACAGTCCCTTTGTGTCAGGATTGACACAAAGGGACTGTCCCCGTTTGACACACTTCCCTGCCTCGCCTCTTTTACTTTAAGGTCTGTATGAACTCTTCAATGATACTATCCTGTTAAAAACGGGCTCGCCCTTCTTTGAATCCTGTTCATCTGCCATAAAATAACCGTTTCGCACAAACTGGAACCTTTCACCCGGCTCTATTTCCTTTATATACGGCTCAAATACCGCAGCATCCGCCATGGTAAGGGAAGCGGGATTGAGGTTTAAGTTACCTTCCTCGTCATAAACGCCCTTCTCTTCATCAACCAGATTTTCATAAAGCCTTACCGGTGCATTTATGCCCTCTGAGGCGCTTACCCAGTGTATCGTTCCCTTAACCTTTCGCTCTTCAGAGTTTCCGCCTTTTGTGGCAGGGTCGTACTCGCAATGTATAACCGTTATTTTTCCGTCCGCATCCTTCTCGATACCGGTACATTTTACGAAATAAGCATTCATAAAACGCACTTCATTTCCCGGGAAAAGCCTGAAATATTTTTTGGGCGGTTCCTCCATAAAGTCCTCCCGTTCTATATAGAGTTCTCTTGAAAACGGTACCTGACGTGTTCCGAGATCTTCATTTTCCATATTGTTTGGAACCTCAAGGAGCTCAACCTCTCCCTCCGGGTAATTATCTATAACCACCTTCACAGGATCAAGCACTGCCATGATGCGCTTTGTCTTTAGTTTAAGATCCTCTCTTATGGCATACTCAAGCATGGGTAGTTCAACCTCGCCTTGCGCCTTGGTGACTCCGACCATGTCTACAAATGCCGCGATAGCCTCCGGTGTATATCCTCTTCTGCGGAGTCCGCTTATGGTAAGAAGTCTCGGATCGCTCCAGCTCTCCACTACGCCATCGTCCACCAGTTTTTTGATATATCTCTTTCCCGTCACCGAATTTTTTATGTAAAGCTTTGCAAATTCTATCTGCTGCGGAGGATTCTCAAAGCCCACATTTTCAACAAACCAGTCGTAAAGAGGTCTGTGATCCTCAAATTCAAGAGTGCAGAGAGAATGTGTTATGCCTTCAAATGCGTCCTCCAAGGGATGCGCAAAATCATACATCGGATAAATGCACCATTTATCACCCGTTCTGTGGTGAGACAATCTTGCTATACGGTAAATTACAGGATCACGCATATTGATATTTCCCGCTGCCATATCGATCTTTGCGCGCAGAACCTTCTCCCCGTCTGCGTACCGGCCTTCCTTCATCTCTTCAAACAGCTTGAGATTTTCCTCAATGGATCGGTTTCTGTACGGACTTTCCTTTCCCGGCTCGGTGAGCGTCCCCCGCGTTTCCCTGATCTCTTCAGCAGTCAGGTCGCATACGTACGCCTTTCCGGCCTTGATCAGGGTAAGAGCAGCCTCGTACATTTTATCAAAGTAATCAGAAGCGTAGAGGACGTCTCCGTCCCACTCTGCACCGAGCCATTTTACGTCTTCCATAATGGATTCGGCAAATTCTTCTTTTTCCTTCACGGGATTTGTATCGTCAAAGCGGAAATTAAACTGACCGCCGTACTGCCTTGCGATACCGTGGTTCAGAAGTATAGATTTTGCATGTCCTATATGGAGATATCCGTTTGGCTCGGGCGGAAAGCGGGTAATAACCTTTTTGGTCTTTCC
>CACZTL010000053.1 GCA_902784165.1 uncultured Lachnospiraceae bacterium
GTCCTGTGTATCTTATACCTAAAAGATCAAAAACCGCTTGTATCTTTCCGTTCTCGCCGTTCTCTCCGTGAAGCCCCATAAAGACTATATCAGCTTCCTTACAAACCTGAAGTACGCCCTCACCGAAAAAAGATATACCGTCCTTTTCTCTTTTTGACGCATGACCGGCTGTTTCATCGTTTAATTGCCTCAACTCTTCAACAACACTGTCTATATCACAATCCCCCTCGAAAAATGAGGACACTCCCGACTCATCTGTTCCGTAAAAAACATCTATAAGCCCGACCTTATGTCCAAGCTTTTTTAAAGCCTTATATACATTTAATGATGTGGTAAGAGATACATTTCTCTCTGTACTTGTTCCGCCTGCTAAAACCGCGACCTTCATTCTTTTTTTACAGCCTCCGTCATTTAAACTTTTATGAAACATTTTACTATTTTTTTCTGCCTTTTACAACTTGCTTTTTTTATTTCTGTAATAATAAAAAATCCTTGAATTTTTATATAAAACGTGTTAGGTTTACACTTGAGGCTTAACTTATTGAATTAAATTGCATTACTTTATCAGGCGCTTTTTGCAACGCTTTCTATTGTGCTTAGCGCTTCTTTTTTTATGGTAAGTTTTTTTGTTATACCTTTGAAAGGAGTATTATAAATTGAATATATTTGTATTATTCAGCTTTCTTGTCACATTTGCATGCGGTTGGCTGAATGTTGAATTTATGCTTCAATACGCTCCCTTTTTAGTAACTCATCAGACCGGTAATATCACAAGGATCGCACTGGCCGTTACAAAAGGTGATTTTTTACTGCTTTGGAGTCTTATAGGTGTTATAGTTGCTTTTATTATCGGATCTGCTCTTGCCGGATTTATAAATCCTAAGGGAGATATGAACTTCACTAACACCTTCGGAATATTTTATATAATTCTTTCCGGCGCCCTTTTTCTGTTTGCATTATTTGCGGGAGGAGGATATATATTCATTCTTTACGGTGCATTTTTGTCAGGATATCAGAACGGTTTTATGACTCAGTTTAAGATACGAGTGAGTCATTTGTCAGGAATATCCTCCGATGCCGGCATCGAGCTCGGAAGATTTTTCAAGGTTTTAAAGAGAAGAAACGACAGAAACAAGAAAACATCTTTAAAGGCTCTTTCATGGTCTTTCGGCTTTAAAATGATCTCCCTGGGAGCCTTTGTCGGCGGAGCGATCGTCGGCACTGTGCTTACGGGAGTAATGCCGTTTATTATAGTTCTTGCGATACTTTCCGCATTTAACGTAGCTATAGCCTTTATATATTTTAAAGCAGCTTCCATACTGAGAGCCGAATTTGGAAGACGAGAACGGTAACAAAAAAAGTGTCACGGGAAAATTTCCATGACACTTTTTTTATTCTTCATTAAGTATTTCATTAAGTGTGCGCCAACCAAGGACCGCGCATTTAACACGTGCCGGCATATGAGAAATATCCTGAAGCGCCCCTCCCTCCTCAAGCTCTTCTATCTCTTCATCTGTTGCCTCGCCCTTGATCATCCTGAGAAAAATATCAGACAAGTGTAACGCCTCTTCTTTTTTCTTACCAAGCACAAGATTAATCATTATATCAGCAGAAGCCTGGGATATAGCACAGCCTTCACCTACAAACGAGGCTTCTTCTATCACCCCGTCAACATACTTAAGCTGCAACACTATATCATCTCCGCAGCTCGGATTCACACCCTCTTTTACTTTGTTCGGATCCTTTAACTGATATTTATTATCAGGGTGCAGGTTATGATCCGTAAGCACCTCATTATAAAATGTTCTCTCAGCCATAGCAATCTCCTCACACAATCCCCATCTCCGGTCTTATCTTAGCAAGCGCCTCTGCCATCCGATCCACCTCTTCAAGAGTATTATAGAAAGCAAGACTGATCCTTGTCGTAGAAATCCCGCCTGTGTTTTTCTTCTCACGTATGTCATAAAGATACTGAAGCAGGGGCTGGGCGCAGTGGTGTCCGGCTCTTACACATACTCCCTCAGCATCCATTATTGCAGCCACATCATGCGGGTGTACTCCGTCAACCAAAAAGGTTATGATCCCCTCATGATCCTCGGCATTTTGAGATCCTATAACAGAAATCCCCTCTATGGCATCTATTCTTTCCATAGCAGCTTTGGTGAGAGCGCGCTCCCTAGCCATAATCTTTTCGAAACCTGTTTTTTCATAATACCTGATAGCTTCCGCGAGAGCATATGCTCCGCCGACATTTACCGTACCTGCCTCAAATTTATGAGGAACCTCGGCAAATGTTGCGCCGTCACGTGTTACGGTTTCTATCATTTCACCGCCGTACATATACGGCGGCATTTTTTCAAGAAGCTCGCCTTTACCGTAAAGGACCCCTATACCCATGGGTGCCAGCATTTTATGACCGGAAAACTGAAGAAAATCTACATCAAGCGCTTTTACATCAACCGGTATATGAGGAACTGACTGGGCTCCGTCAACTGAGATAATCACATCTTTTTCATGACAAATATCTGCAAATGTCTTAATATCATTTATACGGCCAAGCACATTGGATAAATGCGTTATGGCAAGCAGCTTTGTCTTATCGTTAATTAATTCTTTTAATTTCCCGGCTTTAAACTCTCCATCCTCTTCACACTCGAAGAAAACGATCTTTGCCCCTAAACGCTTTGCAGCCTGCTGCCATGGCAAAAAATTACTGTGGTGCTCGGCAATGCTTACTATGATCTCGTCCCCCGGTTTAATGATCATATCGCAGAGACTGCTCGCAAGAAGGTTAATACTTTCAGAAGCGTTTCTTGTAAAAACGATCTCAGAAGAAGAACCGGCGCCTATAAATCCTGCAACGGCGCTTCTGGAATCCTCATAACACTCCGTAGCGTCCACACTCAGACCGTATACACCGCGAAACGGGTTAGCGTTGTATTCATCATAATATCTGCGCCACGAATCCATAACCTGAACGGGTTTTTGAGTAGTGGCTGCATTATCCATATATATTATTTCCCTGTTATTCAAAAGCGGGAAATCTTTTCTTATATAATCATTTTCCTCTTTCGTGAATAAATTATCACTCATCTCCGATTCTCCTTTAATCTGAAGTGCGTCAGATTTACACTCTGTCCGGTCAAAAAGTCATAGTCTTGGCGCGTATATCCTCATCCGGTATTTTAGAGCAGAATGACAAAAGTCGCGACTTGGAAATCAGTTTATATATCTCCTCTTCCTCAAATCCCCTGGTCTGCATATAGAAAATAAGATCCTCGTCAATACGTCCGATAGTAGCCCCGTGACTTCCTTCCACGTCCTCCTCGGCGCAAAGGATTACCGGAATTGTCTTATTATGAGCAGTATCATCACGCAGGATTACTTCCTCTATTTCCGCGCCTTTTGAGCCTGCGCAGCCATTCTTAAAATCTATAGTCCCCCTAAAGAGCTTAGAAGACTCGCCTTCAAGAACACCGGATGCCTTTATGTCACACTCCGTCTTTTTCCCTTCATGTATCACGACATAATTCATATCAAGATCCTGCTCTTCCTTAAGGAAATACCCTATATCCTTATTCACAACGGCTCTATCGCCTTTAAGCACTATATTACAACCCTGATAAATGTTGCTGCCGCCAAGGAATATATGAACTATATTGAGTATAGCATCCTCTTCAAGAACCGCTCCGACATCATTGATAAGCTCAAAATCACTGCTCAAGCGGTCTGTCTGCACAAGCGTTACCTCGGCTCCTTTTCCGATCCGTATAAGCGTCTGAAAACATGACCTGCCTTTAGCGCCGTCGTCGCTCGAAAAATCCGTAACTATCGTGGTTTTGGAATTTGCTTCTGCCTCAATCACATATTTTCTTCCTTCCACGCTTCCGTCTTTAAAGTTCACGGAAATAACTACGGGAGCTTCTGTGATCACGCCTTCTTTACAGGTTAAAACATGACATTTATCAATATTTGACTTAAGCTTTGAATCAAAAACCTCACCAGCGCCGCCTTTTATGTCAGAGGCATACCCCGGTTGCATTTCGGTCGCTGTAATTGTCTCCGGCAGTTGTTCATTTACCTCCGACAAATCCGGACAGACTTGAACCTCTTCAACCTCTGCCTCATTCATCTTAAGATGATTCCATGTAAGGGATGGTATTGTGTTTATTTTAAAATTATTTTTTGACATAATTAATGTTCCTTTTTCTTTATAGCACCCAGCCGACACGCTATACACATTATCCTATAGCTCCCTTCATCTCCAGCCTGATAAGATTGTTCATCTCGACAGCATACTCTACAGGAAGCTCTTTGGAAACATTATCAGCAAATCCGCTGACTATCAGAGCCTTGGCCTCTTCTTCAGATAAGCCTCGGCTCATCAGATAAAATACTGCATCGTCACTTATCTTGCCTATTTTTGCCTCATGCCCTACGTCGGCATATCTGGTTCTTATATCCATCGCAGGTATGGTATCCGATCTGGATATATTATCAACCATAAGAGACTCGCATGAAACAGAAGACTTGGAATTCTTTGCCTTTTCCGTAATGACTACAGCACTCCTAAACGTGCTTATTCCGCCATCTTTGGAGATAGACCTTGTATTTACATACGATGATGTATCCGGCGCATTATGCACAACCTTTGTTCCCGTATCGAGATTCTGATCATTTCCTGCAAATGTAACGCCCGTAAACTCAGACCTCGCTCCTTTTCCGTTTAACACGCTCATAGGATAAAGATATGAAACATGCGAGCCAAACGAACCTGATATCCACTCAACCTTTCCGCCCTCCTCTACCTTAGCGCGCTTGGTGTTGAGATTGTACATATTCTTTGACCAGTTTTCGATCGTAGAATACCGCAGCTTGGCATTTTTCCCGACAAAAAGCTCAACGCAGCCGGCATGCAGATTGGCTACATTATATTTGGGTGCAGAACATCCTTCAATAAAATGAAGATCCGCACCCTCTTCAACAATAATAAGCGTATGTTCAAACTGTCCGGCACCGGGAGCATTTAGCCTGAAATACGACTGAAGAGGTATCTCAACA
This sequence comes from uncultured Lachnospiraceae bacterium, assembly GCA_902784165.1. Taxonomy (GTDB): domain Bacteria; phylum Bacillota; class Clostridia; order Lachnospirales; family Lachnospiraceae; genus UBA4285. The sequence continues at coordinate 5,062 of CACZTL010000053.1, forward strand.
GAAACGCCCGGAGGAACATAAACGAATGAACCGCCTGACCAAACAGCGCCGTGAAGAGCTGCAAACTTATGATCAGTAGGCGGAACGAGCTTCATAAAATGCTCCTTTACCATATCTGCGAAAGGACCGGTAAGCGCACTTTCCATATCTGTATAGATAACGCCAAGTTCCTCTACCTCCTTGCGCACATTATGATAAACAAGCTCGGAATCATACTGCGCGCCTACGCCGGCCAGCGACTCTCTTTCAGCCTGCGGTATACCAAGCCTGTCAAATGTATTTTTGATATCATCAGGCACCTCCGACCACTTCGCACTCATCTTGGTATTCGGGCGAACGTATGTGACGATCTCATCCATATTAAGGCCGTCAATAGACGGTCCCCACTCCGGCACCTTAAGTTCGTTATATATTTTTAATGAATTAAGACGAAATTCACGCATCCATTCGGGATCATTTTTTTCCTTTGAGAGCTTTTCCACTATCTCAGGAGTCAGACCCTCCTCAATGCGATATGCATCTTTTTCCTCGTCTTTTATATCATATACGTTTCTGTCTATGTCAGAAACTATAGTTTTCTCTTTCATATCGAATGTACCTTTGTATACTTATTCAACTTATCTATTGCATCAGACCTGACACAATGGGACTGTCCCCCATCTGACACTCTTTGACTCAAACACCGATCACTTACTCAAACCGTGAAAAACCGCCGTCGAGTATCTCGCCGACAAGGGAACCGTCTCCCTCTCCCGCTAAAGCTCCTTTAACGATAACATGAGTCTTATCTACCTCAAGAGACTGCAATATCCTTGTATTATGGGTAATAATGAGCAATGCGCCGCCGCACCTCTTCATGTATTCGCTGATACCCATAGAAACGGTCTTTACTGCATCTACATCTAAACCGGAATCAGTTTCGTCAAGGATAGCGAGTTTGGGCTTGAGCATAAGAAGCTGTAACACCTCTGCCTTTTTCTTCTCTCCTCCTGAAAAGCCTACATTGAGATCTCTCTGAAGATATTTTTCATCCATATTGAGAAGCTTCATGTTTTCTTCAACTTCTTTTTTGAAATCCCAGAATTTAACTCTTTTTTCACTTCTCTGCTGCAGCGCGTTCCGCACGAACTCAGACAGAGTAATTCCCGGAACCTCTATAGGCGCCTGAAACGAAAGGAACAGACCCTTCTTTGATCTTTCGTTAACATCAGTACCGGTTACATCCTCTCCGTCAAATGTAATACTTCCCTTGCTCACTTCATACTTCGGATGCCCCATAATAGTAAGGCCCAGCGTAGACTTACCCGCTCCGTTCGGACCCATGATCACATGAGTCTCTCCTTTATTTATATCCAAACTAATATCGTGCAGGATCTCTTTTCCTTCTACATTAACAGACAGATCCTTTACGCTTAATAAACTCTCAGCCATCTCAACCTCTCAAATATAATAATCTGATATTTCCTTCAAAATGTGCCGAAGCACAATTGTGTGTAATTACTTTATTCTACATTTTAATACATAAAAAAGCAATAAAAAAGCCCTTCATTTTCACTATAAGGGCTTTTTGTGTAATTATCAAAAATTTTGCATTAAGTGCGGATGACAGGAATTGAACCTGCACGTCTGTTGACAATAGAACCTAAATCTATCGCGTCTGCCAGTTCCGCCACATCCGCATAAAAACAATACACATTCTATCATTTTTTTTAAATTTGTCAAACTGTTAGTTAGTTACACTAATAAACGATAAAGCAACGGGTTATTGCTTAGCGATAACCCAAAATACATCAACCGGGGGCAGTCCCTTTGTGCCTGTACTGACACAAAGGGACTGTCCCCGGTTGACACACTGATCGGTATCTAATTTTTAGAATAACCGGTCAGGAAAGCTTTCGTTCTTTCATGCTTCGGACTGTTTATTACTTCAGCGGCCGGTCCCTGTTCTACTATAATGCCGCCGTCCATGAAAATGACCTTATCTGCCACATCACGGGCAAATCCCATCTCATGGGTAACTATGATCATAGTAGTATTTTGTTCTGCGAGCTCACGAATAACCTTAAGCACTTCACCGGTAAGCTCAGGATCCAGCGCCGACGTGGGTTCATCAAAGCATAGCACATCAGGCTTGAGAGCAAGCGCTCTTGCTATAGCCACTCTCTGCTGCTGCCCTCCCGATAACTGATGCGGGTAGTTTTTTGCCCTGTCGCTTAACCCCATCTTTTCTAACAGCTCCAAGCCCTGCAGCTTTATTTCAGCCTTGCTCATATTACTGTCGCTGTTTGATAGAAGCAACGGAGCAAGCGTTACATTTTCCAAGGCGGTATACTGGGGAAAAAGATTAAACGACTGAAACACAAGTCCGAAATGAAGTCTCTTCTTCCTTTTTGCTGAATCAGACAGCTTTTTATCAGTAGCAGCATCAAATATAACTTCATCGCGTATACTGATAGTACCCTCATCAGGTGTCTCCAAAAAATTAATACACCGAAGTACCGTCGTCTTTCCGCTTCCTGATGAACCTATCACGGAAAGAGTCTCACCCTCCTCAAGACTAAAGCTTATATCCTTTAAAACCTCAGTGCTACCGAAGCTTTTTTTTAGATTGTTCACATTTAACAAAGACATAAATAAATGCTCCTGTTTATCTGAAATAATCCAATTTCTTCTCCAATACTCTGAAAAGTATAGTAAGAACCCCTGTAAATATAAGGTAAAATGCTCCGGTATAGATAAGCGGCCATATGATACCGTCTGACTTTATAAACTTCTGACCGTTCCATATGATCTCATACACCGCAATCACACGCGCCAGTGAAGTATCCTTCACAAGCGTAATGATCTCATTTGACATAGGCGGGATTATCCTCTTGATAACCTGAAGAAGTACCACCTTCCGGAATATCTGCCCCTTCGTCATACCAAGCACCTGACCGGCTTCATACTGCCCGACCGGTATAGACTGTATGCCTCCTCTGTAAATCTCGGCAAAATAGCACGCATAATTAATGGCAAAAGCAACCAACGCCGCTATGAACCGCCCGGTATCGCCGGATCCCCACAGCGGATCTCCCATTATTATACCGGGACCGTAATATACAAGAATCAGCTGTAGCAAAAGAGGCGTCCCCCTTACGATCCAAATGATCACCTTAAGGGGAACGCTTAGCGGAATGATCCTGCTCTTTGCTCCCAGACTTATAAGCAGCCCAAGGGGCAATGCAATAGCTAAAGTAAGTCCGAAAAGCTTTAATGTTGTTAAAAATCCCTCTAAAAGGGAAAGTGTTACGGTACCAAACATTTGCAAAAACCTTTTTTGTTTTAGTTACTTAAGCTCTATAAGAGCCTCCTGAACGCCGTACTTTTCAGCAGTTGTCTTTAATGAACCGTCTGCTTCGAACTTTTTAAGTTCATCATTTATGTATGCTGCAAGGTCAGAACCCTTTCTGCAGCCTATGCCGTACTCTTCCTTATTAAGCTCAACTGTATGAGCAAGATCGGAATAGCTTGTTCCCTCACCTATCATAGCACCGGCCATGAGAAGATCGATGATAGCAGCATCAGATGTACCTGACTTAACCTCAAGAAGAGTGTCGGACTGAGCTCTCACGGGAGTAGTCTTATATCCGTTCTCCTTAGCAACCTCTTCACCGGCAGAGCCTGCTTCAACAGCAAATGTAAGATCCTTTATGCTGTCCTTATCCTTATAGTCAGCTGCCTTATCGGCGGGTACTACCACTACCTGTGCATTATTGAGGTATGCGTTTGTACACTCCATAGAGCTTTTAACCTCATTTGTAAGAGTCATACCGTTCCATACAACGTCTATACTCTTATTATCAAGCTCAAGGATCTTATTGTCCCAGTCAATCTCAACAAACTCAGCCTTTACGCCGAGATCTTCGGCAACCTTTTTCGCAAGATCCGCATCAAAGCCCACCCAATCTCCGTTCTCCTTATAATCCATAGGAGCAAAATCCGTGATACCTACAATAAGGGTACCCTTGCCTTTAATGTAATCAACATCTGCAACAGACGCTGAAGCTGCGGCAGATGTTTCGGAAGCTGATGAAGTTTCAGCCGCTGTACTCTCTTTTGTTGTTTCCTGAGCAGTTGTAGTCTGAGTGCTGTCGGAAGTACCTGCCCCACCTGAACAAGCCACAAGTCCCGTACTGCAAAGTCCTGCGATAACGCCAAGTAAAATCTTTTTTCTCATGATCAGTTCTCCTTTCTCTCTCACATATATACGTTAATACACTACCACCCTAAAGTATCATAAATTCACATAAAAATCAAATAAAATGTGTCAAATGGGGACAGTCCCTTTGTGTCAGCACTGACACAAAGGGACTGTCCCCATTTGACACATTTTGACAAAAAAATCAGACAGAGAACCGTCCTCTGTCTGACCGGATCATCCGATCAGCTCAAGAAGCTGATCTACATTTTTCTTACCGAATTGGGGTGCGCCGTCATTAATTATAAAACAAGGCACGCTCATAACATTAAATTTATCCTTCATATCAGGAAAATGCTGCAGATCATAAACCTCTGCCGTCACGTTATCATTCATGGAAGCAATTTTTTGCGCTGCTACCACCAGATCAGGGCACATGGTACATGAAAGACTCACCATGATTACCATATTTACAGGTCTGTTGATAGCCGCAATCTTGGCTTCTGTCTCTTCGGAAAGCTTCTGACCGTGTCCCGAAGCATTATAAATACCCAGTATGAATGAATTAAACTCATGACCTCCGGGAACGCCATGAAAAGCAAGACCTGTTTCGGTACCGTCCTCTTTGCAGATCTTAACACATGGCAGCTTTACATCTCCCGTATCCTTTACCATTTCAAAAGAAAGCTTATCTGTAAGCCCCGAAAGAGTCTCGATATACTCATCAAGCTCCTCCGAGGTATGCGAATCATCAAGATACAGCTTAAGTAAAAGAGGATGCTCCATACGCTCAAATACCATATTCAACTGGGATATCATATCCGGTGTGAACAAGGCGGCATCGTCCGACTTTTCATCTTTTGAAGGAGCTTCAGTTGACGAAGTCTCTTCTTTTGCTGCGCCTGACTTGGGTCTGTCAGGTGTGATACCTGTCTTTTTTTCCATCTCACTTGCATACTTTTCAAGACCGGTGGCAGCTATTGCTCCGTCACCGGTTGCAGTAACAACCTGGCGGAGATTTTTAATGCACACATCTCCAGCGGCATAAACGCCTTCAACGGAAGTTTTCTTCTCGGGATCAGTTATAATATAACCTTTTTCATCAAGCTCAATCTTTCCCTTAAAGAGATCAGTACTGGGCGTATATCCCGCAAAAACAAATACTCCGAATGTATCGCCGTCCGGCGCAAACTCTTTTGTTTCTCCCGTTTTGTTATTTTTATATACAATCCGTCTGAGAACTGAGTCTCCTGTAACCTCTTCAACCTCGGTATTATAAAGAACCGTTATATTGGGGTTGTTCTTTGCTTCGTCAGCCGTAGATTTTGCACATTTAAAATCATCACCACGCATCATAACGGTTACATGCGAGGCATATTTTGTCAGAAAAACAGCCTCCTCTGCCGCAGCAAAGCCCCCGCCGATCACAAATACCTCTTTTCCCGTGAAAAACTCACCATCACATGTCGCACAATAAGCAACGCCATGACCTTTAAATTCTTCCTCCCCCTTAAAGCCGATCATCCTCGGATGAGCTCCTGTTGCGATTACTACGCCGAAGCACTCATAGGAACCGGCACTTGTTTTTATCTTTTTAATATCCCCCTCAAGCTCAACATCAATCACCTCGGCAAGCTTAAACTCGGCGCCGAAACCGGCAGCCTGTTTTCTCATCCCCTCAGTGAGAGCCTCACCGCTTGTCTTTTCAATTCCGGGATAATTAACAACCTCTGATGTAATCGTTATCTGACCGCCCCATTTTTCCTTTTCGACAATAAGCACGCGATAGCAGGCTCTCGCAAGATAAATAGCGGCGGTAAGCCCCGCAGGACCCCCGCCGATTATTATCACGTCATACATATTGTCGCTTGCAGCGGCGCTCATTAAAGCGCTCCTACAAGATCAAGTCCGGGCTTGAGTGTTTCAGCGCCGGGCTGCCACTTAGCAGGGCAAACCTCATCACCGTGCTCAGCTACAAACTGTAAAGCCTGAAGCTTACGAAGAAGCTCGTCTGCATTTCTTCCTACGTTTCCTGCATTCACCTCATAAGCAACGATCTTTCCTTCGGGGTTTACGATAAATGTACCGCGCTCCGCGATACCGTCAGCCTCGATAAGAACTTCAAAATCATTTGCAAGAGCATGAGTAGGATCAGCAAGCATAGGATATGTTATCTTCTTGATTCTCTCTGAATGATCATGCCATGCCTTATGAACAAAATGAGTATCTGTAGATACAGAATAAATCTCACATCCCGCCTCTTTAAACTGTGCATAGTTATTCTCGAGATCCTCAAGCTCTGTAGGGCAAACAAATGTAAAGTCAGCAGGATAGAAGAAGAATACACTCCACTTTCCTAAGATATCCTGCTTTGTAACAGTCTTAAAATCATCGTCATGATAAGCCTGTACACTAAAATCCGCAACTTCCTTATTAATTAATGACATAATAAACCTCCTGTGATTTGAAATATTTACGGAGCACCGGATAACTGACAAATAATATGATCAGAAATTCAATACATCCTTAACTTGGGTTTATATTAACACAAAAAAAAAAGACTTGTAAAGTATTTTAGTAATAATTCTCATTATTATTTTATTTTATTTATATCAAAACAGGGACAGTCCCTTTGTGTCAGTACTGACACAAAGGGACTGTCCCCATTTGACACACTTTGATACAAAGTGACTGTCCACATCTTAATATTTATTTACAATATTCACAACGATGTATGGCAAAGCATCCGACGAATTAAGACCGGTATTCTCCATTACATCCTCTCGCATTACTGTAAAACGAGATCTTGCCATAGCCTTTATAAGTGAATCTTTACCGATCCCTTCTTTATCCGCAATGGCCTTAACAGCCTTAAAACCGTTTAATTCTCGGATAACACTATCCGATACCCTCAAACTGTTCAGGGCGGTATCATTTTTAAAAGGCTTTATACTATCAAGCTCTTCTCTTAAAGCTTTATACTCTTCGTTATAACCTTTGTTATCAGCATCAGTTCTGTAGGGTGCATATTTACCATCGGCGTCATAATCAGCCCCCGTACCGAACACGGCATTAAACATCTCCCTTGCTATAAGAGTTCCAAGACCTCCCAGCAAGTCCTCCCTGCTCATATCCGACTTGTAATAGCCTGTAACAGCGCCGGCATTTATATTAAGTGAATTACCCTGACCGAAATATTTTACGCTGACATCAGTTACATCACCGTCAAACTCGTCCGGCAATACCTCTTTATTCAATCTTTTAAGCTTTTCTTTTCTGTCTGCCTCACGGATAGCGACAAGCGCTTCGGGAAGACTTCCTCCCTCACTTTTTGACTTTATTTTTATTTCGGGAACTGCCGGCGAACTTTCCGAATAAGCAACATTTATCTTCATGCTGTCAAGCTTTTGAATTTCCATTTTCTTAGTATTATCCGAAAGGAATGAAAAATCTTCAATGATACTCTTTGCCTCATCCCTTATCATCTCAGCAAGCTTAGAAACAGCCTCTTTGTCGGAAGCGCTGACCTGCCCCTCCGCAAACAGTCTGCCCGTGAGTTCCGGCATATTTCCTTTAATATAAGAAACCGCATGCTCTGCAATAGTTTCCTGTTTCTTTATACCATTAGCTTCATTATAAATGTCTCTGATCCCCGTGTATGTTTCTTCATCGGATGAATCAGCAAAGCCCTGCAATGTTTTGACCAACACATAGCTTTTGACAGAATCAAAATTTTCTTCTGTGTAAATCTCAGCCATTCCGGTAAACCATTCCGGCTCTATCATATAAAGATGCTCACAGTCGGCAATACCGTAAGCTTCAAGCATTCGCGAAAGCGGAAAAGCCTTTTCTTCTGATTTTATGTCAGAAAGATTTACTTGATTGTTTACAGAGCTGATGTATTCCGATGAATACTTAAACTCCTGTGTCTTCATAACGCCGGCTATCTTTCCTTCGAATTCAAGAGCCCTGTTTATAATGCTTCCGGCACCGTCATCGGAATATCCGGCCTTTTCCAGAAGAAGGGCCGCCTGCTTTCTGAAAATATCTTCGGTTTTTTCACCATATTCGCTTTTGCTTTTGTATTCCGCAGCGTCACCGAGACTTAGTGCTGTAGGTATTATCACAAAGCTGTAATGTTCAGGATCGTTATAGTCAAGATCATAATCAAAGCTGACTATGTTCTCTCCATTGTTAAAATAAGCATCAGAACTCAGATAGTCACTCAACTCGGCAAGATTACCGGCATCCTGCAAAGGCTTAATAAGAGGTAATATATCTCTTTTCCACGAATCAGCGCGGCCTTCAACATCGGTATAAAGCTCATACAGATTATGCACCTGTTTCCCGGCATCCGTGCCCCCGGGATTCTTCATTATATCAAGTAAAACAGATGATACCTTATTAACGGCATCCTCCTGCACACCGACTGAATCCTGCCCCTCCTCTATCGTTGAGGATATTATTTTGTCATAATTAGCCGCAAGGTATACGTCGCCGTTTGCTCCGTCATGAGCAGTATCTTCTTTGACAGTTCCGTAAGTTACTGAATTAAGCCAGGGCTCCCCGTATGAAGAACCGGCCTTTCCGTCTCCGGCCGTCACAAAATAATCCCTTCCGAAAGGACGCCACTCACAACCTCCCAGTATGGTTGCGCTGCCGATAGCGGCTGCAATTGATGTGATTATTAAACCTTTATATTTCATTAATTCTCTCCGTAATTATAAAAACAAAAAAAGGGAAATTGTGTCAAACGGGGACAGTCCCTTTGTGTCAGTACTGACACAAAGGGACTGTCCCCGTTTGACACAATTTAACCGTCCTGACAAATAACTACTTATAATTACTTACTGAAGTTAAATGCTCCCTTTCCCGCATACTTTGCTGCCTCACCAAGATCCTCGCCTATACGAAGGAGCTGGTTATATTTGGCAGTACGCTCACTTCTTGAGGGTGCTCCGGTTTTGATCTGTCCTGCATTTACCGCTACTGCCAGATCGGCTATGGTCGTATCCTCAGTCTCTCCGGATCTGTGAGATACAACTGCCGTATACCCTGCTTTCTGAGCCATCTTGATTGCCTCAAGGGTTTCTGACACTGAGCCTATCTGGTTAAGCTTGATAAGAATAGAATTACCGCATCCGCTCTCAATACCCTTCTCAAGTCTCTCTGTATTTGTAACAAAAAGATCGTCGCCGACAAGCTGAACCTTATGACCTATCTTTTCGGTCATCTTCTTCCATCCCTCCCAGTCTTCCTCATCAAGGCCGTCCTCGATAGAGTAAATGGGATATTTGTCCACAAGAGACTCCCAGTGCGCAATAAGCTCATCAGAAGTAAAATGCTTACCGGATTTAGGCTGGTCGTACTCACCCTTCTTTCCGTCCTTGCTCTTCCATTCTGAAGAAGCTGCGTCAAGTGCAAGAACAAAATCCTTGCCCGGCTCATGGCCTGCATTTTTGATAGCCGTAAGGATATGCTCTATAGTATCCTCGTCATCCTTTAAGTCAGGAGCAAATCCTCCTTCATCGCCGACAGCAGTCGTATTCCCTTCAGACTTAAGGAGCTTCTGAAGCTCATGAAAAACTTCCGTACACCACTGAAGTCCCTCTGCAAATGTAGAAGCACCCGCGGGCATGATCATAAATTCCTGCGTATCAACAGAATTAGTCGCATGAGCGCCGCCGTTTAAGATATTCATCATCGGAACCGGCATTACATTACCGTTAATACCGCCGAAGAACCTGTAAAGAGGAATCCCAAGAGACTCTGCTGCTGCTCTTGCACACGCTATAGATACGGCAAGAATGGCATTAGCTCCGAGATTTGACTTATCAGCAGTACCGTCAACCTCCATCATAGCAGCATCTACTGCATAAATATCTGCAGCGTCCATCCCGGCAAGCGCCTCATTTATCTTGGTATTAATATTCTCAACAGCCTTAAGAACTCCTTTTCCTCCGTAAACTGACTTATCTCCGTCACGAAGCTCAAGCGCCTCAAACTCACCGGTAGAAGCGCCGCTGGGCGCAACCCCCCTGCCTACGGTACCATCCCACAAAACAACCTCAGCTTCAACTGTCGGATTTCCGCGGGAATCGATAATCTGTCTTCCGTATACCTTTTCGATTTCGCAAATATTCATTTTCTTTCTCCTGTATCTTATTATTTACTAAAACCTATCCGGAAAGTACATCATAAGGGGGACAGTCCCTTTGTGTCATGGCTGACACAAAGGGACTGTCCCCGTCTGACACACTTTCCGTAATTAAATCACCCGGTGGGATTTTTTTATAAATGAATCACCTATATCAACCGTGCAGCTCAGGCTTAGGCTCTATATAACCCTTTGCCTTAAGAAGCTCTGCGATGAGCACCGCTCCGCCTGCTGCTCCTCTGAGTGTATTATGGGCAAGTCCTACAAATTTGTAATCAAAAACAGTATCCTCGCGAAGTCTTCCGAGCGAAACTCCCATACCGTTCTCGTAATCCACATCAAGCTTAACCTGCGGTCTGTCATCCTCATCAAGATACTGCATAAACTTAGCGGGAGCGCTGGGGAGATTCAGCTGCTGGGCTATTCCCTCAAAGCTTCTCCACTTCTCTATAATCTGCTCCTTCGTAGGCTTCTTCTCGAAATTAACGGAAACCGTAGCCGTATGACCGTTAAGCACGGGAACTCTCACACACTGGGCTGTTATCACGGGTTCCGTCGCAGGAATGATCTTACCCTGCGCAACCTTACCCCAGAGACGCAAAGGCTCCTTCTCACTCTTTTCTTCTTCACCTGAAATAAACGGGATAACATTTCCCACCATCTCCGGCCACTGATCAAATGTCTTGCCCGCTCCGGAAATCGCCTGATAAGTAGAAACCACAACAAGCTTAGGCGAAAACTCCTTCAGCGCATGAAGTGCCGGCGTATACGCCTGAATCGAACAGTTAGGCTTAACGCAGATAAAACCTCTTGTAGTTCCCAGTCTTCTCTTCTGCGCTTCAATAATCTCAAGATGCTCAGGATTAATCTCAGGCACTACCATAGGAATATCATCCGTCCAGCGGTTTGCGCTGTTGTTTGAAACAACGGGCACCTCTGCCTTCGCGTATTTTTCTTCAAGGATCTTTATCTCATCCTTTGGCATATTTACAGCGCAGAACACAAAATCTACCTTAGAGGCAATATCCTCCATCTGCGTCTCCATGTCATAAATAACCATATCCCTCACAAACTCAGGCATAGGGATATCAAGCTTCCATCGTCCGTCAATGACCTCGCCGTAGGTTTTTCCTGCTGAGTTCTTACTTGCCGCAAGAGCAACCACCTCAAACCACGGATGTTCCTCAAGAAGCGTAATAAAACGCTGTCCTACCATACCTGTTGCACCTAAAATACCAACCTTTAATTTTTCTGCCATGTTCCTTATTCTCCTAATATATTTATTAAGATTTCACTTATTCACTATACTTACTATTTGTTGTGTCACTGTGTCAGAGGAGACGGTTCTACTGACACATTTTTAAAACAAATCAATATTACCACAAATATCACGTTCCGTCTATCTCACGATTTTTTTCAACTATCCGGATTATATGAGCTGCCGATTCCTCTATGGACTTATCGGTAACATCAAGTATATTACAGTGCAAATGTCTGTATATCTCGCGGGAATAAAGCAGTTCCTCCGTAATCCTGTCGACATCTGAATACTTTGATTTCTCACCCACTCCCATTGCCTGCATTCTTGAAGCTCTTATGCCATTTAGCTTATACGTGTCTATAAGCAGCCCTACTATTTTTCGCGGAGGTATGCGAAGTATCTCATCCGGAAGCGGTACCTCAGGCACCAGCGGGAGATTAGCTACCTTGATGGAATTATACGCAAGATACATAGACAACGGCGTTTTACTAGTCCTTGATATCCCGAGCAACACCACATCAGCCTTAAGAAACCCCCGCGGATCCTTACCGTCATCATAAGTAACCGCAAACTCCATAGCCTCTACCTTTTTGTAGTAGTCGCTGTTAAGCTTCCGGACCATGCCTACCCTCATACTCGGCTCAGCCGATGTTATTCGCTCTGCCGCCCAAAGCGTGGGACCCAGTATATCAACACACAATACATTTGCCTTTTCCGCTTTCATTTCTATATAGGCGCGAAGTCTGGGCATAACTATCGTATGACAGATCATATTGTCATTCTTGATACAGTCATCTATGATTTCATCTATCTGTTTTTCGGAAAGGACGTATGATACCCTTACTATATCCAGATTTTCTTCGCCAAACTGGCTGGCCGTAGCCTTTGCGACCATTTCGGCAGTCTCGCCTACCGAATCAGACATGGCGTATATTTTTTTCCGCATATTAACTCCCCCTGTAAATGTCGAAATAAATCTCATTGTTACTTACATGTTAAAAACAAAAAGGCAGCCTCTTAAACCTTAAGAAGCTACCTTTTTATTAAATTCTATATCAACTTATCCATGCAATGTCCACTCAATAAACCATGAACCCGATTACCATGTGTAATCCTCAGCATCCTCTCTGCCTCTTCCCGTAGCGGCATCCATAACCATGCGCTGCTCGATCTGAGCTACCATCTTCTTAGTAGCAACAACACAGTCAGGATTAACCGAAAGTGAATCGATACCGCTCTTAACAAGGAACTCGCAAAGCTCGGGGTAAACGCTGGGCGCCTGTCCGCAGATGGAAACTGTCTTTCCGTGTGCATGAGCCACCTCGATAAGATGACGAATAGCTCTCTTAACAGCAAGATTACGCTCATCGTAAATGTGCTGAACGGTATCATTATCTCTGTCGCATCCCAGAACAAGCATCGTAAGGTCATTAGATCCGATGGAGAATCCGTCTACAAACTTGCAGAACTGGTCGGCAAGGATGATATTGGACGGAATCTCAGCCATAAGCCAGATCTTAAAGTCAGCGCTTCTTACAAGGCCCTCCTCAGCCATGATACCTGTAATTGTTTCTGCCTCTTTAACTGTACGGCAGAACGGGATCATAACCTGAAGGTTCTTGAATCTGAACTCCTCACGAACCTTCTTTATAGCAGCAAGCTCAAGCTTAAAAGCGGGAAGGTACTTGGGATCATAATATCTGGAAGCACCTCTCCAGCCGAGAAGCGCGCTGGGCTCTTCGGGCTCAAACTTATCACCGCCGGTAAGGTCACGATACTCACTTGACTTAAAGTCGGAAAGTCTTACTACTACCTGACGGGGAGCAAGTGCCTGGCAAACCTTTCTCATACCTTCTGCAAGCTGGTCCACTACATCCTGTGAACGTCCTGTCTCGATAAGATGAAGAGGATGCTCATGGATAAAGGTAGTCCAGATAAACTCCTCTCTCATAAGACCGATACCGTCGCAAGGAAGAGCACCGTGCTTTTCTGCAAGATCGGGATTTCCGAGGTTCATGTATATCTTTGTTCCCGTAACAGGAACAGTCTCCGCAGCAGGTCCTGCAGCGCCCGCCTCAGCGGCTTTAGCGCCTGCATTAACCACGCTCTCTACTATACCTGCATAAACAGTTCCGTTAGATGCATCTACAGTGATATCTGCGCCGTCAGCGATCTCAGTAGTGGACTCCTTTGAGATACTCTTTGTACCTACGATACAAGGAATACCAAGCTCACGTGACACGATAGCAGCATGACAAGTCATACCGCCGGCATCTGTTACGATAGCCTTTGCCTTTTTCATAGCAGGAACCCAGTCGGGAGCCGTCATCTGTGTTACAAGGATCTCACCTTCCTTGAAATCATCAATATACTTGGGATCAAGGATAACATGAGCCTTTCCTGCCGCTTTTCCGGGACTTGCGGGAAGACCGGTAACGATAACATCAAGATCAGTAGTTGTAGCCTGAGGTGTATCTGCCACTTCACCACCCTCCTTATTCTTTCTTGACCAAACTGTTTCGGGACGCGCCTGAAGGAGCCATACCTTGTTATCGCGCTCGTCAACGCCCCACTCCATATCCATATAGCAGCCGTAATGCTTCTCGATAGCCTTTGCGTACTTAGCAAGCTCTGCGATCTGCTCATCTGTTATGCACTGCTTTTCTCTGTCCTTCTTGGGAACTGCCTTTTCAACAGTTGTACCCTTGGGATCACGCACAAGCATGATAGGCTTCTCATTAATGATACGCTGTGTAATTTCAAGGCTGTTCTTATCTACCTTGAAGTTATCAGGTGTTACTGTACCCGATACTACATACTCTCCGAGTCCGTAGGATCCCTCGATAGTGATGCAGTCATCCTTACCTGTCACAAGATCAACGGTAAACATAACACCGGCAGCTTTAGAATGAACCATCATCTGAATAGCCGCGGAAAGAGCAACCTGAAGATGATCGAAGCCCTGCTTCTCTCTGTAATAAGTAGCTCTCTCTGTAAATGTAGACGCATAACACTCCTTAACCTTCTGAACTACATTCTTTGCGCCCTTGATGTTAAGATAAGTATCCTGCTGACCTGCAAAGCTGGCATCGGGAAGATCCTCCGCCGTAGCTGAAGAACGAACAGCTACATGCGGATCCTTATCCTTAAGCTTCTCTCCAAGCTCCTTATACGCCTTAGTTATGTCATCAACAAGATCCTTAGGCATATCCTGCGCAACAATCATCTCACGGATATTCGTCGTCACTTCACGAAGGAGCGCTGTATTATCAACATCTGTAAGACGCGCGATTTCTTCGCGGATACGTCCCTCAAGTCCGGTCTCTTCCATAAAATGACGGTAAGCATGAGCTGTTGTGGCAAAGCCATAAGGAACGGGCACATTTGTTGAAGATGTCATCTCTCCGAGTGAAGATGACTTTCCTCCCACAAGCTCCACATCCTCCCTCTTAAGCTCGTCAAACCAAAGTACATACGCTTCTTCGCGATTCATATAATAAACCTCCTAAAAACAAATCATTTAAGCTTTTTTATAGTAAGTGTAAATATGTTTTACACATTTTTATGCTTATGTTTCATAGTATAATAAACTGCACATTTTGTCAATCAAAATAAGGGTGTAAGCGCCGCTGCGACTCTGATATTATTGCTTGGAAATAAGTGTGACAAATGGTGACAGTCCCTTTGACACACTCTATCATTCCGCCTTCATACTTACACCTTCCGGATAAAAGGTCTCAAACTCATTTTTCATAGAAATAGTATAAAATCCGTTTTCTTCACATTTTTTTCTAAAGCTTTCTGCTGCCTCGGGATTTCCGTAATCTCTCTTAGTGTCATCACAAAGGAGCATATACGCCCTGCTTTCGAATTCTTCATTCTGAAGAGTATACGTCGCCATGGAGAAATCCCCGGTTGAATTACCGAAGGCAAGCACAGGTATTTTCCCGATCTCCTGCTGGATAACCGTTGCTTTATTCGTCTTCTGATTTTTTATAAAAAGCTTCCCGTCGATAATAAGCTCGTCAGTAGGCTCATATTCGTAAAACGTGCTGTCCTCTTTTTCATCTCCCGTAGCCACATACAAAAGATCCGTTCCGATAACATGATCAGCCGGGATATATTTATCAAGCACTCCCTCCGTCATAACACGAACTGCATCCCTGTAGGTCGCACTTACTATATAAACATTATAATCATTGTCTCGCAGATATTTCACAAGAGATACCATGGGCTGAAAATATGCCTCTCCGTAATTCATCCCGTCAAAGCCCCATACCGGCTTCGCCTTAAAATCACGTACTACCTCTGCATACTCATCATATGTAAGACCTGCGTAAAGCTTCGGTCCCAGCTCCCTTTCCTTTTCATCAAATCCCTCGAGTGTTGTTCCTTTAAGAACTTTATCTTCCCATGCTTTTGCAAATATTTTAAGCTCTTCAGGCGCATCATATGTATCATCATGCAAAGCCCTCTGAATATACAACCAGTCGTTGAAATAAGTCGGAAAACGCTCTCCGTAAAGAGTTCCGTCCATATCAAATACAGCTATCCTGTCCTCTGCGGGAATAAAGCCCTCTGAACCAGGATTTACGGACTCTTCTACAAAGGAAGTGATAGACTGCATAGCCGGTGAATCAGCCGACCAGTTTTCGATCGTTTTTTGCGGCTGTGCCGTCGCACCGCCGCAGCCTCCGAGCACTCCGACCCCGACAGCCAGTGCGCACACTATTAACGCTGTTTTCTTCATGACATAACCCTCCTGTGATATCTATTATCCGGGGATAAATCTGTGAGATCATCTAAATCAAAACAATAAACACACCACGGATATTTTTCTGTCAAATGTTAGCCCTTGGTTTTATTTTACTATTTGTATATGTCAGAGGCAAGGTAATATTCTGTATCAAACCTTCTTGAAGCTTCTTAAACAACTATTATGTAAATATTCATTACACAGTCTGTCGTTTAAAAAAAAGACGATTGCAACTGCTGAACATCTGCAATCAAAAATCCTAGTTTCCCTATATACACAGACTGAAAAATATTATAAAATCAACTTAAAGGTGTGTCAGTTTGGGGACAGTCCCTTTGTGTCAGTCCTGACACAAAGGGACTGTCCCCAAACTGACACATTTTCCCATATAACATACTATCGGTAAGCTTTAGATATTACGCATAGGAAAGGAGACTGTATCATGAGTGAATTAAATCCTGAAATTAAGGTATACTGCCCCATAACCGAGGAAGCAAAAAAAGACTTTGACGCCGTTATGCAGGAAAGCGACGGCTATGAACCCTTTTTTGATGAAAAGGTGCCGGTCTATATCGCATATGTCGATGATCAGCCGGTAGGAATACTTACATATGCTATCTTAAAAGAAAACGAAGGCATCCCGACTCACGTAGAACGACTGCTGCCCGGCAGCATATCGGAATCCGAAGAAGATAAAGCCGATGATGCAGATGCTTATGAATCATTTGAAGCCGAGTTTACTGTTTTTGTGAAAAAAGAATTCAGACAGCAAAAAATCGCCACAAAGCTTATCAATAAAGCAAAAGAGGATCTTGAGGCAAAATACGAGAATCTTAATATCGTAATTTCTTTACCTGAAACCTTGCTTCGTTCTTCTCTGGCTGCTGTTCCTGCTTATGCCGAACTTTTGCTGCGTCTCGGCCGCGAGAAATTTTTGCAGGCCATAAATTCCCCCAAGGTATCAGGTCTTACGAAGGATGTCGAAACGCAAACAAAGGTTAACCGTTCAGATGACGGAAAGACCTATACCCTTTCACAGGGCAACAAAGAGGTCGCATCCGTTAATCTTAATTTTGAGTCCAACGCCGTTAATCTTTTTAAAGTCTTTGTTGAACCGCTCTACCGCAACAGAGGGTTCGGCACTACACTCGTTGCTAAAGCTTTAAACGATGTATTCTCTGATAAGGATAAGCCTGTTGTTTTAAATGTTAAAAGCACAAACAAAGCAGCCAGGAATCTTTATGACAATGTAGGCTTCGATGAGATAGAGAGACTTTGGTATTTTAAGGTCTGATTATTTTGTGTATCTTACAGCAAGAGTGTGTCAAAACGGGGACAGTCCCTTTGGAAGACACGGGGAAGACACGGGGACGCTGCTTTTGTCTTA
>CACZTL010000054.1 GCA_902784165.1 uncultured Lachnospiraceae bacterium
ATGATTAAAATCATTATCCGCAAGGTACTTAAGCTTAAGCTCATTAGGCGTGCCCTCGAGTCCTGCCGTATATCCGGGTGAAACGACCGGATCGGCCAGCTCCCAGATTTTACCCTGGGGATCCTTAAAGGCGCCGTCGCCGTACACCATAACCTCTATGAGCTTGCCGGTTTTTTCTTTAAACATATCCTGAATACGATCCACCAAAGCAGAACAATCCCTGGGAAAGAGTTTTATCACATCCTCGGTAGACTTATTAGACCCGAGCAGACCGTATTTCTCATTATATCCGCTTCCGTCAACAGACTCCGTAAGGATATCATCAAGCGCAAACACCTTTTTTGCTCCGTTTTTCTTAAGGATATCCTTTGACTGAAATCGTTTATGGATATCGCAGCAGAGTACATTTTCCGTAAAATCAAGTATGGTTCTGACATTATTTGAAAATACGATCTCAGCCTCTGCACCGCACTCTCTTATAAGATTGCCGTAATACTCCACATAATCCACTCCCGTGAACTCGTGCTTTGTATAGCCGAACCTTTCGCGGTACTGAGCTTCGGTCAGCACATCCGTGTAAGGGTTAACTCCCGACTCGTAAAAGACATCCTCCGGTATAAGCGCATTTCCCACCTCGTCGGAAGGGAAACTAAGCATAAGCGTTATCTTATCGACAGCCTTCGCAATTCCTCTTAAAACTATTGCAAATCTGTTTCTGGAAAGTATGGGGAAGGTAAGGCCGATATGCCCGCCTCCGAACTTTGCTTTAACGTCCTTTGCGATCGCATCCGTGCTCGCATAATTACCCTGCGAGCGCGCAACGATTGACTCCGTGACGGCCACTACATCCTTGTCTTTGAGCTCAAAGCCCTCTTTTTCCGCGGCTGCGAGCACGCTTTCCGTTACTATCTTTGCCAGATCATCTCCCTCCCTTATAACGGGACCTCGTATGCCTCTGGATATGGTTCCTACCAGTCTTTCACTCATCGGTGATCTCCTTCATGTATACACTGAAATCTGCCTTCTCATTTTAGTGCTTTATCATGCAAATGTCCAGTGTACATTTTAATTTTTTTGTTTAGTATGCAAAATTTAATCTTTATTTTATACTTTTGTCTTGTCAAATATGTTATAATTTCTTAAATATGTGCCCTGCATTTGCAAATGTAACAGGCACTGATAAAAATACTAATTACAGGGGGTTTTTGCTATGGCCGAAAACACTAATAACACCATCCCCGAGGTGGTTGAAAACTCTGATTCTATATTTAGGATAGATGACGTATATACGGTTCAGAGGGATGAGGTTCCTTCTACCTTCCTCTCCGGCTTCCTTCTTAAAGGAACACTCCATGACGGTGAAGGCATCGTTATCTACAGCGCGGAAAACAAGCCCGTGCTTACATGTAAGATCACCGGTATAGAGCGTATAGGACGTGATACCTTCAGTGAGATTACATTTGACGAGGAAGGCGGTAATAACAATGCATACGGTATTTGGGTCGATAACTCAAACGCTGACCTGTTTAAGCCGGGTTATTTTATCACCAGCCTTGTAAACGGAAAGAATAAATCCAATAAGGACAGACTCTCTGATGAGCGCGTAAGTGAGCTCTACGGAATGATCGATAACAAGGATGAGCATGAAGCACTTCGCTTTCTCTCAATTCAGGAGCTTTCTGCTATTGCACAGAAGCTTAATAAAGAAAACAACCCCACAAAGAGAGAGGTTCACGAGCAGGTTATTAATCTCTTGTATAAGAAGATTGCCGAAGCCGACGAGCTTTTTATCACTCTCGATGAAACTACAAGGGCGCCTTTCTTTAATAACGGCTGTGTGGACATTTACTCACTTGAGTCATATGCCGATGACGCAGTTGATTTCTACGGAAAGCAGTTCAGAAAGCTTAAGGTGGTAAAGGCTGACAAAGATAATCTTTCTTGTCCTTTATTTATCTGGCTTACGCTTCTTGGCGTTAAGACGGTTACGATTGATAACGGACAGCATCATGTGCCTCTTAACGTCGAGCGTTTCTTAACCGATGAGGATAAGAAGAACTCACTTATAGAGGTTTCCAAGGATCATCCGCCCTTCTTTAATCCTATGTTCCGTTATGCCATGAACGTATGTCTTTCAGAGCTTCGCTGGCCCGTTAATTATCCGGAGCGCAAGAACAACTGCGAAGAGAAGGACAAAAAGATGTGGACGGCTTATAACAAGTCAAATCTCATCATACCCATAAAGAAGGATCCGGATAATGCAGGCAAGCCTCCCGCAAAGGGTCAGGTCGCTATACCTCATATCAATAACAACAATAACGAGGAATTCATAGCGCTCTTTACGGATATAGACGAGCTCAGCAAGCTTTATAAGCTCGATGACTGGGGACTTATGCTCATCGGACCTAAACAGGCGCTTGAGCTTGATGATAATGTAGGACTTGTTATCAATCCCATGACAGAGAATCTTATTATCGCCAAGGATAAGCTTCCCGAATACAGAGAAAAGATCCTCGGTCATGCAGCACCTAACATACACCCGGTACCCGATGCACCCAAGACCGATGCTTCAGCTGATGAAACGTCAGATGAAGGTCCGAAGATGGAGGTACACACTTCATCTGAGAACGGTGATGACACTTCCGGTATAGTTCCTCCTCCTCTTAAGGTAAAGGTTACTACTACCAAGTCTGACGGAACGACGGAAACAGTTGAGCACACATCAAACGGCACGGAAAGCTCTTCTGAAAGTGATGATCCGAACGCTCCGAAGATAAGTGTAACGGTGTCTAAATCAGAGAAAACTGAAGAATAAAAGCGTCAGATAGGGACAGTCCCTGCTTGACACACTAAAAAAACAGCCATAGGCTGTTTTTTTTATCTTCCGGAAGAATGATCAAGGGTATTTCCGTATGCAGGCGCGAATTCTTTAATAAAATACTTAACTTCAGGAAGCTCCATTTTGTCGATCACTGACTTAATAGTTTTCTCTGCATCCGCAAAATCAGTATTACCCATATTTTTCTCATCAACGCATTTCAGCCACGCTGATATCTTATCAGCTGCTTTAATGTATTGCCACTCTCTCTTTTCGTTATCACATTCAAGAAGAAGACCGGAATAATCATCTCTCAGCTTTTCAGGCAATCCTTTTAAAAGCTCATCTCTTGCTATCTTCTCAACCTCAGAATATGCGCTGCGTATCACAGAGCTGTGATATTTTACAGGTGTAGGCATATCACCGGTAATTATCTCAGTAGTATCATGAAACATAGCAAGAACCGCAAGCCTTTCGGGATCTATGTCACCTCCGAAAAAGCGATTATTTATAAGTCCCAGCGCATGTGCAATAAACGCAACCTCAAGACTGTGCTCGCATAGATTCTCATTACGTGAATTCCGCATAAGGCCCCAACGGTTTATATATTTCATGCGTGAAAGCATGGCGTAAAATGAGTTTTCTTTCATAGATAAAACCTCTCTGATCGTATAAATAAGTAGTGGGACACAATATATTATAATATCAATTATTATATCATTTATGTCAAGTGGGTGAAGGTGTGACAAAGGGGACAGTTCTGCCTGACACAGCTTCACCCAATATAACCTTAATTAAATCTGTATCAAGAGATAAAAAGAACACGCCTAAAAGGCGTGTTCCTGTTAGAAATGAGGGGATGCCCGGAACCGGACTCGAACCAGTGACACGAGGATTTTCAGTCCTCTGCTCTACCAACTGAGCTATCCGGGCATAGTAGCGGGG
>CACZTL010000055.1 GCA_902784165.1 uncultured Lachnospiraceae bacterium
AAGTGTGTCAAGCCGGGGACAGTCCCTTTGTGTCAAAAGGGGATTACCCCTTTTGACACAAAGGGACTGTCCCCGGCTTGACACACTTAATCTCCCCCGCCAGATACAACGAGCCGGCGCAAAACACATAATCATGGGGAGGCTCGCACGCCTTCTCATATGCTTCTGTGACAGTACCGTAAACCGACACTCCTGCCGCTCCGAAATCTCTAAAGAGCCTTGCCGTCTCGTCAGCCTGCGCGCTTCGCGCTCCCGAAAACGCAGTAACAACTATATCGGAAAACAAGCCGCTCCCGCACAATTCCCGGATCATGCCGCTCTTATCCTTATCATCGGACACGGCAAAAAGCAGTACATTTTTCTTTCCCGTTGCAAATGCCGCCGTGCTTTCGATAAAAGCCCTGATTCCTGCCGGATTATGGGCGCCGTCGACATAAACTCCCGTCTGTATGCACTGCATCCGACCGGGCCACTCAAAGCTCGCGAAGCCGCTTATTATTTCGGGCAATTTCCCGGCAAGACAGGCGGCTGAAATCCCTTTAAAGCTTTCTGTCTCTGCAAGTACCGCAAGCGCCGTAAGCGCAAGCCCCGCATTTTTTGCTTCATAAAGAGCGGGCATCGGGAGCGTGACCGTAACATTCCTATAATAACTGTTATGTAGTGAAAAATCAACATTTGCATCGGTTATCTTGTTAACTGAAACCGAATTTTCTTCAAAAATCACAAGCCGGCTTTCTGCTTTATCAGCATAAGTCCTAAACACTTTAAGAGCCTCTTTATCCGTATCCATCACAACGACCGGAACCCCGTACTTAATTATTCCTGCCTTTTCCGCTGCTATCTGATCTATAGTGTCCCCAAGTACCTGCGTATGCTCAAGAGACACAGGCGTAATAATGCTGAGAACCGGATTATCGCACGCATTGGTTGCATCAAGTCTTCCGCCAAGTCCCGTTTCAAGTATAACCGCGTCTGCTTTTTGCTCGTTAAAATATAAAAGCGCTGCTATGAAAAAATATTCAAAATATGCCGCGCAAAATCCGGGAAACTTCAGCCTGACCGCCTCCTCTGCCCGCAAAACTTCATTTAATATATTTACAAAATCATCCTCAGGTATAAGCTCTCCGGACAGCCTTATTCTTTCTCTTATATCCTTCAAATGCGGTGACGAAAAAAAGCCGGTCCTTAGCCCCGCTGACCGTAAAGCAGTGTCAAGCAGCGCACAAACCGAGCCCTTCCCGTTGCTTCCCGCAACATGTATAATCTTCAGTTCCTTTTCCGGATGCCCTGTCTGCTCCAAAAGAAGACGGGCCCGCTCCGATCCGCAGCTAAAGCCCGTACTTCCTCCCGCAAACTGAGGCACAGAGGCAAGAAACTCCTCCGCCTCTTTTATATTTGAAAATCTATTTTGCAAGCTTAAGGTCTCCTTCCTTAACCCAGCCTATCTTTTTAAGGATAGTGTTGATTATCGGAGCGATAACTGCCGGAAGAACTATGCTGATAAGCCATAGTCCTATGTGGTCAAATGCAGTGATGCTCTGCATGGTTCCGGCAGCGATATCACTTGCCCATCCCGTATACACGCCTATCTGACCTACGAATCCGCAGGTTCCCATGCCGGACGAAACCGCGGGCCCGTCCATACGAAGTCCGAACACGCAAGTAGCTATAGGTCCCGTTATCGCGGATGTTACTATAGGTGCGATCCATATGCGCGGATTTCGTACTATATTTCCCATCTGCAGCATGGAGGTTCCTATGCCTTGCGAGAAAAGACCTCCCCAGCCGTTTTCTTTAAAGCTCATAACAGCAAAGCCTACCATCTGTGCACAGCAGCCGGCAACTGCCGCTCCCCCCGCAAGTCCCGTCAGTGAAAATGCGGCACATATCGCTGCCGATGATATAGGCAGGGTAAGCGCGATACCTACAAGCACGGATACGATGATGCCCATAAGGAAGGGCTGCAGCTCCGTCGCCCACATAATGAACTCGCCGACCTTCATGGCTCCCGCTCCTATCGGCGGCGCAATAAGCCACGAAAAGAAGATGCCTGCTCCTATAGTAACTATAGGTGTTACTATGATGTCCACTTTGGTCTCTCCGGACACCATTTTCCCGATCTCGGCTGCAATGATAGCTATGAAGAGCACCGCAAGGGGACCGCCTGCGCCTCCGAGCGCATTGGCTCCGAACCCGACGGTTATAAGCGAAAAAAGCACGAGAGGCGGCGCCTTTAGTGCATAGCCTATGGCGCATGCCATCGCCGGTCCGCTCATTGCCGAGCAAAGACCGCCTACCGTATACTCCACACCGCCGACAGTCGCTATCGGATTTTCCAAAAACGGTATATGAAAAAGTGTTCCTATGGTATTTATTATCGTACCTATAAGAAGCGACGCAAAAAGTCCCCGAGCCATAGCTCCAAGGGCATCTACTCCGTATCGTCTTGCAGATATCTCAATGTCTTTTCTTTTTAAAAAGGCTTTAAATTTGTTCATCTCAGCTATTCTGATATTCTATAAAGTTCTCGATATCTTCCATAAGGTCATCCGGGTTCACGCCATGCACGCCTGCCGCCTGCTCTATCGTCTCATTTGCGCTGAAATGACATCCGAAGCAGTGCATGCCTATCGCCGAAAAAAGGTGCACGAGCCCCGGCTCGATCTGAAGCGCTTCACCTATGGTTGTATCCTTTGTTATCTTTTTTTCCATGATCTTCTCTCCTTGTGTAATCTATATACCCGTTATGCAGGTAGGGGACAGTCCCTTTGTATCAAAGTGTGTCAAGCAGGAATAGTCCCCTTGCGTCAGCACTGACACACTACTAACAAAATATAAGTGTATTTGCATAATATTAAATTCATGTGAAAGAAAAGTCAACCCCCGAATATAAAAAATTTTATATAGATTTTAGCTATAGTGTGTCAGGACGGGGACAGTCCCTTTGTGTCAGTTCTGACACAAAGGGACTGTCCCCGTCCTGACACACTGTAATAACTTGTCAAAAAGTTAGCACAATCTAACGCAAATCCAGTATTTATGCGCGTTTGCGGCTGCTTACCTATTGCATTATTTTTTAATATATTATATAATAAGTCCGTGAAAGAGATGGTTTATATTTTAACAAGGAGGACATGACAATGGCTTACATAATCAATGACGAATGTGTTAACTGCGGTGCATGCGTTCCGGGATGTCCCGTAAACGCTATAAGTGAAGGAGAGGACAAGATGGTGATTGATGAGTCTCTTTGCATCGATTGCGGCGCTTGCGCAGACGTCTGTCCCGTAGATGCTCCTAATCCGCAGTAATAATTACCGATGAGATCAAAAAACCCCTGCGCCGGTTTTGGCGCAGGGGTTTTTTGGGTCGTGTGTCAAACAGAAGCCATTCCACAAGCTGACATATCCGAAATTATCGAGCCGATAACACGCTCCTCACTCTCATAAGCTCCTTCTTCCCGTACAATAGTCTCTTATACATCCTGTACGCCCTCAGATGCCTGTCGACATCTTCCCCGCTTCTTACAGCACTCCCCTCATACCAGGCACTCTCCTTTATTCTTTCCTTTGACATACCTGTCATGATAAGAATTTTCTTTAACGGATAGTTCGTTTTGAGTTCATCCTGCGTCATACGCGCCGCCACCTGCTGCTCATTTTCATCAAGCACATCATCCGAGAAAGGCAATGAACCATACACAGCAGCTTCGTGCCGCGCAGGCACTCCCATAAAGGTGTTAAGCAGAGCTTCTATGGTTCTTATTGACTGTTTAGTGCTGCAGATGCCCTTTAATAAAATCAGTTTACCTCCGTATCCGTTTTTTACGTCTCCGCCCCCTAAATCCGTCGAATCTTTATCATCCCGGTATTCTGAACCGCTCACACGTTCCTTATCCCTATACACTGCCTCTGTTAAAGAATATCCGGCCCGACCGGTCAAGTCACACAGCTTTTCGGTAAACTCATCCAAATACTGCTTAGTCTCCTCATTAAACCTCTTATTGTTCACGCGTATATCCGCATAAACAGGCGCCACCACCTCTCCAGCCCGCTCATACCAAAGCGTCATCCCGTGCGGCGCAGAAAAAATACTCTCAAACAGACAATTACTAAACCCGACCTTTCTCTTAAAGCCCCATGTCGGTCCGAAATAAAAGCACTCGTAATCCTCTGTGTTCACATCCGGAGGCAGCTCGTAAAGCCCCCAGTAAAAGCCGTGAAGCTTTCTTTTCTGCCCGCATCTCTCAAGCAGCAGACCGATTACCTTCTGCATGGAGCCCGTCCATCCGCTGTCGACAAATGCATAGCTTGTATCTTCAAAAAGCCCCTCCTGATTAAAGTAGGCTCTTGCCTCAGGAAAAGCAGCCTCAGACCTCTTTTTTACTGCTTCGAAAAACACGTCTGAAGCCTCAAGGCGCGTACGAAGCTTGGGCAGATCTGCATACGGAATCACTCCGTCAACAAACTCATCGCCTATATCGCGTATTACATTAACCTTATCCTCCTCCGAGAGTCCTGCGCGGTTTAAGATCTTATCAAGAGTTACGTCTATACCGCCGCGAACTATATAGTCAAATGCCTCAGACATATTAAAGTGAAACATGGGGATTCTTACGGAATATCTTGAACAGCTTAGATATCTGCATTCCACCGGCAGCTGAAACCTTTCGCACAGCTGCTTAGCCGTGGTATACATAAAATATCCGTCACGCGCAAGAAAATAAAGACGGCTTATCTTTTTCTTAAGAGCCGCCTTTAACACCCATATTGCAAATGAATTAATAGCGGGCGCCAGCACGCAAATACTCACATCCCGCATAATCTTTTCCCTTTTTGAGAGATTACCGGTCTGCGTACTCTCAAGACAAACCACAGCCGTGTCGTGATACAAGGCTGATTCCTTTAACAGATACATATACCTCGCACGTCTTTTTGAAATACTGTCACGCCACATCTGTTATCTCCCAAGCATTCTTTTTATCTTAACCCGCTGCCTGTACGATATAAGTCCCGTCAGCATAGGCTTTATAACATACATCATATTCGTAAGACTGAGTACATCCATATCACGGAAGCCTCTGAGCCTTATTCCTGCTTCCTCTATCTGATAATAATACCCCCGTCTTCTGGAAGCATGAGCATCCTCACGATACAAAAAGAGCTCCTCCTGCATATTATATCCGCGAAGCCCTGCCGCATGAAGCCTCATAAACAGTTCATAATCCTCACCGCGCCTCAGCTTTTTATAACCGCCGTATTCTTCAAAAACGCTTCTTCTGAACATCACCGACGGATGTATATAAGGACAAAACTTAAGAAAATCCTTTGCCTCAGGGCACTCCGGCATCTTTCGTTCTCCCCATCTTCCGGTATCATCCATAAGTCCGGCATTACTTCCTACCCAGGAAACCGTAGCGTGTTCCTCCAAAAACTGCACCTGGCGTTCAAGTCTTTCCGGCATGCAAATGTCGTCATCATCCATTCTGGCTATATATGCTCCGCGCGAAAGTGCAATACACTTATTAAGAGAAACGGCAAGCCCGCTGTTTATCCTGTTTTTTACTACTCTTATCCGAGGATCCGTCGCAGCTGTCTTACAGATAAACTCGCTGCATTTTTCATGCGAACAATCGTCACATATGATCAACTCCCAGTTTGTCAGCGTCTGTTTTTTTAAAGACGCAACCGCAAGTCTGAAAAAATGATGCACGGGATTGTATGCGCTCATTACTATACTCACAAGGGGCTTATTCTTTTTTTTGATCGCTTCTCTTAACATAACCACTCTGCTTTCCATCTTAAGTTAACGTTTCAGCGTGTCCTGATCCAGCCTTTCATAAATACCTCTCATGATAAGAGAAACGTACTTTCTGTCAAACGGCTCTGTCGATCTTACACAAAAATCCTTCATACGCTTTAATTCTTCCGCTGTCAGGCTCATAAGCTTTTTAAGATTCTCGCGGTATCCGGTTATATCATTCCACGGGCAAATGTATCCGTTTTCGCCATGTATCATATACTCCCTTGTACCGCGGTTATCGGCAGCTATCACGGGCACGCCCATAGCCAGTGCCTCAAGCGCCGCCATACCGAGCCCCTCTCTTCTTGAAGGGAAAATAAGCGCATCGGCTGCTCCGATAAAAGGCTGCACAGGCGTCCGGTATCCGTAAAATGTTATTACATCCTCCAAACCGGCTTCCTTTACTTTGTTTTCCAAATCTGCGCGATAATATCCTTCGCCGCAGATACCGTAACGTATCCGGCTAAGATCCTCTCCGTCCCTTTTCATCTCAGAAAGCATCCTGATGACCGAAATGTGATTTTTATTCCTTGAAAACTCACCGACCGACAGCAGGAAGAATGTATCATCAGAAATACCGAGGTTGTTCCTGAATTCCTTTCTTTTTTCTTCGGAAATCGGGAAAAACTTCTTCAGATCAAGCCCTACTCCCGGTATCTTGAACACCTGTCCACCGGGCTTAAGCCGGAATTTTCTTGCATTTACATAGTCTTCGGAATTAATGGTGATAAGGATATCGGTATACTTTGCAAACATTCTCTCGGCGTTATAAAAAATGAGTCTGTTCTTTAAAGGCGCTCCGGCATAAAAATGAAAACCGTGGGTTGTATAAATAACCTTTATACCCGTACTTTTATAGTCTTTACCGAGCATCCTCCCGAGCATCCCGCCAACGGGAGTATGGCAGTGTATATAACCTATCCCCTCGTCCCTGACTATTGCTTTAAGCTGCTTAAGCGCAATTCTGTTTTGCTTTCTCTCGTAGGGAGACTGGTAGATATCTATATGATGAAAAATGACACCGTTTCTTGTCAGTTCTTCCTTGTCATAAATGTAATTCGGAACGTACTCATTGGCCGCATAGTGTACCTCGTACCCAAGCTCGCGCAGTATCCGCACGTTATCCATCTCAAACTTATATAAAAATCCGCTGACTGTTGTAATAATTAGTATCTTTTTCATGGAAAACATATTATACAACTTACACACGTTCTTTTCAAGTTTTTTTCACAAATCCGAACATACAGTGTGTCAATGGGGACGGTTCTCTCTGACACACTTTTTCTTAAAAAAAAGTGTGTCAGAGAGAACCGTCCCCATGACACACTTTTTAAATTATATCTGCGAAAGCTTTACAAGCTTCTCATATCTCTTCTTTGCATTGGCCTTAGCTTCACCAAAGAGCTTTTCTGCTCTTTCGGGATCCTTCTTCTGAAGGTTGATGTAGCGGTTTTCACCCATAATAAACTCATCATAATCCTTAGAAGGCTCCTTCATATCTATCGTAAGAGGGTTCTCGCCTGCAAGCTCCTTCCTCGGGTCATATCTGAAGAGGTTCCAGTAGCCTGACTGAACAGCAAGCTTCTCCTCCTCCATAGCCCAGCCCATACCCTTACGGATACCGTGGGAGATACAAGGCGCATAACCGATAATGATAGAAGGTCCGTTATACTCCTCAGCCTCCTTAATAGCCTTAAGAAGCTGGTTCATGTCTGCGCCCATGGCAACCTGCGCTACATAAATGTAACCGTAAGACATGCAGATAGAAGCAAGATCCTTCTTCTTCACATCCTTACCTGCCGCAGCAAACTGTGCGATAGCGCCCAGATTTGTAGCCTTGGATGCCTGACCGCCTGTATTTGAGTAAACTTCAGTATCGAATACGAACATATTTACATCCTTACCGGCCGCAAGAACGTGGTCAAGACCGCCATAGCCGATGTCATATGCCCAGCCGTCACCGCCGAAGATCCACTGCGTCTTCTTGGAAAGCCATTCCTTGCCCTCAAGGATCTCCTTTGCATCGTCA
Source organism: uncultured Lachnospiraceae bacterium (assembly GCA_902784165.1). GTDB lineage: Bacteria > Bacillota > Clostridia > Lachnospirales > Lachnospiraceae > UBA4285. The sequence continues at coordinate 7,832 of CACZTL010000055.1, forward strand.
CAGCCGCAGCTTTCCAGCGCCGCAATAAGTTCATTTGTCGCATCCCAGTTTTCGTTAGTCTTTTCGTAGGTCTCAAGATACTTCTCAATAGCGCTCTTAACCTCAGGCTTTTCTGCCTTTTCATAGAGAGCCTCTACCTTAGAGCGAAGACCGTCCCTGTTAGCGTCCTGAGCAAGCTTCATACCAAATCCGAACTCGGCATTATCCTCAAAGAGTGAATTACCCCATGCAGGACCTCTTCCGTTCTTATCCACCGTGTAAGGCGTGGAGGGCGCGGAGCCTCCCCAGATAGAGGAGCAGCCTGTCGCATTAGCAATCACCATGCGGTCGCCATAGAGCTGTGTAACGAGCTTAGCGTAAGGCGTCTCTCCGCAGCCCGCGCAGGCTCCCGAGAACTCAAGATAGGGCTGAGCAAACTGTGAGCCCTTAACAGTAGTCTTTGCAAATTTCTCAAATACCTCAGGCTTGTCTGAAAGCGTAAGACCGTAATCAAAGTACTCCTGAAGCGCTTTATTTTCCGCGAATGAGTTCATCTTAAGCACATCCGCCTTATTGTTACCGGGGCAAATGTTAGCGCAGAGGTTACATCCCAGACAGTCAAAGGCTGACACGGTTATGCTGAAATACAGACCGTCCATGCCTCTTAAGGGCTGTATAGGCATACCTGCAGGAGCTGCCGCTTTCTCCTCTTCATTTAACACAACAGGCCTTATAGCCGCATGAGGACACACAAGTGAACACTGGTTACACTGGATACATCCCTCGCTCTGCCATACGGGGATATCGACCGCAACGCCTCGCTTCTCGTAGGCAGCGGTACCCTGTGGCATATTTCCGTCGATGACATTTTTAAATGCGGAAACGGGAAGGGTGTCACCCTTGCAGGCATTCACCGCCTTCTGGATATTATTTACAAAATCAAGAACCTCAGGCGTTCCTTCGGTAGCCTTAGAAGCAAGCTCTGTATCCTTTGCATCCTTCCAGTCGGCAGGGATCTCAACGGCAACGACCTCATTAGCTCCGCGGTCGATAGCCTGATAGTTCATCTGGACTACGTCATCACCCTTTTTAGCGTATGAAGCAAGAGCCTTCTCCTTCATATACTGAATAGCCTCTTCCTCGGGGATGATGCCCGCCAGCTTAAAGAATGCGGACTGAAGAACTGTATTTATCCTCTTTCCGAGTCCTACCTCCTTACCGATCTTGATACCGTCTATGATGTAAAGCTTGATATCATGCTCAGCCATATATCTCTTAGCCTGGCCGGGAATGTGATCTCCGACCTCCTCGGGCGACCACTCGCAGTTAAGGAGGAAGGTTCCGCCGTCCTTAAGATCCTGAACCATATCGTACTTATTCATATACGCCGGCGAATGACAGGCTACAAAGTCAGCCTTGTCTATAAGGTATGTAGACTGGATAGGGGTCTTACCAAATCTGAGATGGGAAATGGTAACACCTCCGGACTTCTTTGAGTCGTAGTCAAAATAAGCCTGCGCGTACATAGGTGTATGATCACCGATGATCTTGATGGAGTTTTTGTTAGCGCCTACGGTACCGTCGGCTCCGAGTCCCCAGAACTTACATGACGTAGTTCCTTCGGGTGCTGCGATAACAGTCTCACCTCTCTCAAGAGACTTGCCTGTCACATCATCCACGATAGCAACCGTAAAATCGGCTTTATCGGTATTCTTAAATACGGATACGAAATCCGTAGGAGTCGTGTTCTTTGAAGCAAGACCGTAACGACCGTTAAGGATCTTAACGCCGTCAAACTTGCTGCCGCGAAGAGCCGCTACCACGTCAAGGTAAAGAGGCTCGCCGGGTGCGCCGGGCTCCTTTGTTCTGTCAAGAACATTTATAACCTTAACAGACTCGGGAAGCACGGAAATAAGGTGCTTAGCAGAGAAAGGTCTGTAAAGACGAACCTTAACGGCTCCGACCTTCTCACCCTTGGAAACAAGGTAATTTACGGTCTCCTCGATAGTCTCGCAGGCGGAACCCATAGCGATTATTACGTTTTCCGCGTCAGGAGCTCCGATGTAGTTAAACGGCTTGTAATCCGTGCCTATCTTAGCATTTACCTTATTCATGTACTCTTCAACAACATCGGGAAGCGCATCGTAATAAGGGTTGCACGCCTCACGCGCCTGGAAGAATATATCCGGGTTCTGTGCACATCCGTGAAGTGTGGGATGCTCGGGATTAAGCGCTCTCGCCTTAAACTCGGCAACAGCTTCCATGTTGCACATCTCTTTAAGATCATCATAATCCCATGTTTCGATCTTCTGTATCTCATGCGATGTACGGAAGCCGTCGAAGAAATGAAGGAAGGGAACTCTTCCGTCTATGGCCGCCAAATGCGCCACAGCTCCTAAGTCCATAACCTCCTGAACTGAATTTGAACAGATCATGCCGAATCCCGTCTGACGACAGGCATATACATCCGAATGGTCGCCGAAGATGGAAAGGGCGTGTGTGGAAATGGTTCTTGCCGACACGTCGATAACGCCGGGAAGAAGCTCACCCGCAACCTTAAACATATTCGGGATCATAAGAAGAAGACCCTGTGAAGCAGTATAAGTTGTAGTAAGCGCGCCGCCGAGCAATGAGCCGTGGAACGCACCTGCGGCACCACCCTCAGACTGAAGCTCTACAAGCTTAACCGTATTGCCGAAGATATTCTGTCTGCCCTGGGTTGCCCAGATATCTGTACAATCCGCCATGGGGGAAGACGGAGTTATCGGGTAGATGGCTGCCACCTCGGTAAACGCGTACGAAACGTGCGCTGCCGCGGTATTACCATCCATTGTTTGCATTTGTCTGGCCATATGTAGTACCTCTCTTAATCTTTATTATTATGTAAATGTTTTTATAAATAAATAAGGGGCAAAAAAATATTGCCCCCGATTCCCTTTGTACTATATTTTATACAATATGGCACGTAATGTAAAGAGTTATAAGCTTAACTTTATTATGAATTTAGGGTTGTTTGCTGCTAACCAGAAACAGCGCACTGTACACATAAAAGACGCCCCCGCATACGCGGGGGCGTCTTAACTATATATAACGTATAAGATAGGAGTTGATGGTTGTATTATAACAAGACATCATACTCCCTTCAGTGATAAAGTCACACAGGACTGATTTATGTTTTATCGGTTGTTTACATCCTCCGGGTTCATGTCATGCCGCGCAAGTCTCTCCCACGCCACATTTTCCCAGTCGGTACCCGGCTTGCCGTAGTTGCAGTACGGATCGATGGAAAGCCCGCCGCGCGGAAGAAACTTTCCCCAAACCTCTATGTATTTCGGATCCATAAGCTTTATAAGATCCTTCATGATGATATTTACACAATCCTCATGAAAATCTCCGTGCTCCCTGAAGGAAAACAGGTAAAGCTTAAGGCTCTTGCTCTCTACCAGCTTTTTGTCCGGAACGTAGGATATTATTATATTGGCAAAGTCCGGCTGCCCCGTGATTGGGCACAGCGATGTAAATTCCGGACAGTTAAACTTCACAAAATAGTCGTTGTCCGGGTGCTTGTTATCAAACGCCTCAAGCACTTCAGGCGCGTAGTCGTTTTTGTATTTTACTGCCCTGTTTCCAAGCAGTGTAAGGTTTTCGTCTTCTCTCATTGTCATCTCCTTTTTTACTGTGCAGGATCTCCTACCCCGTTATCTGCAAACGCCTTCGCCCGGTCTATACATGTGGCACACACGCCGCAAGGCTTGTCTCCGCCTTCATAACATGACCAGGTATACTCATAAGGAACTTTAAGTCCCAGTCCTATCTTAACTATATCTGCCTTCGTTTTATTCACAAAGGGCGCCTCGATATGCACCTCATGCCCCGTGCCCTCAATAATACTCTTGTTCATAGCCTCGTTAAACTCCGGAGTGCAGTCGGGATAGGCAGCTCCCGCCGCATCATCGGCGTGAGCTCCGTAAAGTATTACTCCGCATCCGAGCGACTGGGCAATACTTGCCGCTCCCGCCAGAAACAAACCGTTCCTAAAAGGCACATATGTGCTTATCAGATTATTTTCAGAATCTGTTGTATTCCGGTTCGTTAAATCAGCTTCATTATATTTCGTAAAATCAACCTGCTGTGCCGCGTAGCTTCCTTTAGGTATATCTATGCCTGAATCCTTAAGCAGTGAGCTTGCACTGTCTTTAAATATCAGGGAAAGATCCAAAAAACGCTGCTCAACACCGTAATACTCAGCTACCTTCTTTGCTGCCTCTATCTCTTTGTCATGCTTTTGCCCATAGCTTATCGAAAGGGCGTATACATTGGTCTTACCGTATTTCTCAACCGCCATGGCAAGCGCCGTACTTGAATCAACGCCGCCGCTGGCAAGAACCAGTGCCTTCATTTTTTTCTTCTACTCCTTTCCGTTTGACACACACTACCTAAGATACATCTGAAGATTCTTATCTTCCTTAAACTTCCCGCGCATCTCATAAGAAAACGTCTTACTGTGCCCCTTCTTTATTCCCCTTGCGGTCATACAGCTGTGATACCCTTCAACCGTTACCGCAACATCCGGGCTGCCTGTAATCTCGGAAATAATATCCGCTATGTCCATCCCGATCTTCTCCTGAAGCTGAAGGCGTCTCCCAACCATATCAACCACGCGGGCGATTTTTGAAAGACCCACGACCTTTCCCTTAGGAATGTATGCAACATTTGCCTTCATATCATACATAAGAGCCATATGATGCTCGCAGTACGAGAAAAACTCGATGTCCTTAACTACCACGATACTCTCACTCGTACTCTTCTCAAATCCGTCTTCAAATGTCTTGTCAAACATCTGCGCGATTTCGTGATTGCTGTAATTCATGCCATCAAAGACCTCCGCGCACATGGTCGCCACCCGCTCCGGAGTTTCCTTAAGCCCCTCTCTTTCTGGGTCGTCGCCGAGAGCCTTTAGTATTCCTTTAACATGTTCTTTAATTGCTTCTGTATCAATCATAATCCATTCTCCGTTTTTATTAAGTGTGTCAAACGGGGACAGTCCCTTTGTGTCAGGACTGACACAAAGGGACTGTCCCCCGTTCGACACACTTTCTCACATTTATACCCCCCTTGCCTCCGGGTGCCATATTGCTTTATGCAGCTGCAGCTGCAGCCTAACTCCGTTCATCCCGTGCGCCATCATAAAATCCACTATACGCGCCGGCTCAATCTGCCCGAATACCGGACTCAGGTAAATGTTACACCGCCCGATAAGTCCGTGTTCCTCTGTAATCTCCCTCGCCCTTATCAGATCCTCCTCGCTTCCGCAGACAAACTTCACCGTATCGTCCGCCCCTAGAAGCTTAAAGTTAGACACGCGCATCCCGCTCTCGCAGCCGCTTGAGGGCAGCTTATAGTCCAGTGTAAATACCGGTCTGTGTCCGGCGCAGAAAGGGCTTATATCTATGCTGCCGTTTGTTTCGATCTCCACACGCAAGTGTGTCAGCGGGGACTGTCCACGTTTGACACAAAGCAGCTCATCGAGCAATTCCGGCATCTCTTCCTGCAAAAGCGGCTCTCCGCCGGTAAGCGTAACATTGGTCACCCCTGTATCTGTGACATACTCTGCGATCTCCTCCGGCGACATCTCTTCATGGAAGCAGTCGGCTTCATTTGCCCAGTCGGTGTCACAATAGGAGCAGTTTAAATTACATCCCTTAAACCTGATAAACACCGCAAGCTCGCCCGCATGTGTTCCTTCTCCGTTTATGCTTATGAATTTTTCAACTACCTTCAAATCATTTACTCCTTCAGTGTGTCAGTCCTGACACAAAGGGACTGTCCCCAAACTGACACACTCGCCTGTCTTACCCCTCTTCGTAGGTTGCGCAATTATCCGGCGTTTCATAAACCTCGACTTTATGCAGCGCAAAGCCCTGCCTGCCGAGCACATCAAAAATGTACTTTGCAAGATTCTCGGCTGTGGGTCTGAAGGGTACGCTTACAAGGCGAAAATCCTCTGCGGTCAAAGCTTTCACGGTCTCTTCCTTAAGGGACCCTTCTTCATATATAAAGCAGTGATCAAGCTCATCGCAGAGCTCCTTAAGAGCAGCTTTTATATCACCAAAATCTTCAACCATGCCGCGGTTCTGCTCGTCTGTTTTTAAGCTTTCGGCCTTGAGATATGCCGCCACACGCCACCTGTGTCCGTGGAGGTTGCTGCATTTACCCTCATAACCTTTAAGAAAATGCGCCGAATCAAACGCGGCCTCTGTTTTTATATAATACATTGCTTCACCTTAACATATATAGTGTGTCAACGGGGACGGTTCTACTGACACATTATTAAAAAAACCTTGCCAACAGCAAGGTTATACAAAAAGAACGGGCAATCTGTATATACTCAGTCACCTTATCATTATTGATTATGTATAGCCCTGGTTTTGTTTAACGACAGGATGGTCACAAACGAACTGTCGGTCACTTCTCGCTATTTTAGTTTATTCTTTTATTAAAGTCAATAAAATATTGACAAACACATCCGTTTAGTATTGTACCTACCGAAAAGCAGATTAAAGAAGTGATCGAAGCATCGAAACATCCTATCACTTTTGACGATGACTGTCCTGAACTTACAACCGAGCAATTATCACATTTTAAAAGGGCAGCCGATACAAAACAGGAGACAGCAAAAAACAATCAGTTACAGTTCAGATAACTCCCCAAGCATTAAAAAAAGCCAAGTCCTTGGGAAAAGGATATACCTCTGTGTTAAGCCTTATACTTGAAAATACACTAAGCGATAATGAGCTGTTAAAGAAGTACCTGTAATTTATAAAAATTTAACATCTGCCCCCCGTACAAATACACAATTTAAACATGATTTCATGTTAATTTGCTATCAGAGGAAATGCAGGTTTGTTTTTTGAACCGTGAAGGAGGGGTTTTTATGAATTGTACAAAATGCGGACATAAACTGCGCATAGGAGATGAGTTCTGCTCCAAGTGCGGCGCTCCTATCGAGCCGGACATCAGCTATGAAGAGGGTGACGCGCGCGAGGATCGCGAAAGACGTGATTATACGCGAACCTACCGCGCTCAGCGTGAGGACCGGCAAAAAGAAGAAAGACAACGCGAGAGCGCGCATGAAGATTACTTCAGCAATGACAGCGGCGAAGACGATTTTAAGCAAAACGAGCACGACATCACCGGCACGGTGAATCTTAAATACGAAGACTCCCGTACTAAAAAGGCGTCCAAGTGGACGTCCAAGGGAATTACTGCGGCTATCGGCATCGCTGCGGCATTTGCAGTTGCCATTATCGCTGTAAATGTGCAAAACTCCGTAAAATCCGCAGAGGATGTAGATATAGGCGAGGTGGAAACCACCACCTCAGAACAAGTAAGGGAAACAACTGCCGCCGAAACCGAAAGCTCCGGCAATTCGTCATGGAAAAATCCCTTTGAGTCGCTTTTCCCTTCTCAGCGTGAAGACAACTCTTCATCAGGCAGTCGTGAAAGCTCAGGAAGTAATTCCGGCTCGGGAAGTTCTTCCGGTAACAGCACGGAAAACAGCGGCTCTTCGGGCTATGATAGCGGAAGCAGCTCCGGAACAAGCACCTATGGTCAAAGAGAGGACAACCCTTCAGCCGGCGGCTATTACAGCGAGGGCGGCAGCTCATCGTCAGACTCCTACGATAACGGCAGCAGCGATACTTCTTCAGACTTTTACGACAGCGGTGAGGATAGCTATACCGACATTTACGGCGAGGATTATTCGTACGGAAACGACAACAGCTCCTTCGGATCAGACGTCAGGGAGTTCTTTGAGGATGTCGGCGGGCGTATCCGCGACACCGCCGGTGATTACGGACAAAGGCTGGATGAGTCGATAGGTGAGTTTAGCGAAAGATTGTGGGAAAACAGCTCCGGAAACCGGGGGTGGTAAAAAAAGTGTATCAAATAGGGACAGTCCCTTTGTGTCAGTACTGACACAAAGGGACTGTCCCCATTTGACACACTTTATGCGTCCGAATACTCTCTCGAATAATTATAAAACCTGGTCTGCTCCGGCAGCCATGCAAGCTTAACGGTCTTTAACGGACCGTTTCTTTGTTTTGCCACATTTATCTCGGCTATATTCTTATCCTCGGTATCCTTGTTGTAATACTCATCTCGATAGATAAACATAATCACGTCTGCGTCCTGCTCTATCGCTCCGGACTCACGCAGGTCTGACATAACAGGTCTGTGATCCTGTCTTGCATCCGGAGCTCGCGAGAGCTGGGAAAGCGCAAGAACGGGCACATCCAGCTCCCTTGCAAGTGCCTTTAAGCCCCTTGATATTTCGGAAATCTCCTGGGTTCTGGAATCAGACTTGCCTGCTGCGCTCATAAGCTGGAGATAATCAATTATGACAAGACCGATATTTTTATCAAGCTTATATTTGCGGCAGCGGCTTCTTAGCTCACCAACGGTTATACCGGGCGTATCGTCGATTATTATACCCGACTGTGAAAGCACATCCATACCGTCCACTATCCTCTCCCAGTCTCCTGCATCAAGGTCGCCTTTCCTCAGCTTCTCTGCCGACACACCTGATTCCAACGAAAGGAATCTGTTCGCAAGCTGTATATCCGACATCTCAAGTGAAAATATCGCCACGGATATTCCCTTCTTAACAGCCGCGTGCTCTGCGATATTTAAAACAAATGCTGTTTTACCCATAGATGGTCTCGCACCGATAAGGATAAGGTCGGAGGGCTGCAGTCCCGCAAGACAGTCATCAAGCTCGACAAAGCCTGTCGGCACTCCGGAAAGAGCGCCTTTATTTTTATAAGCTGCATTTATCTTATCAAGCGACTTATACAAAACCTCCTTGATCCCGGCAGCTTCCTTTGCCGTGCCCGATCTTACCAGTTTAAATATCTTATCCTGCGCTTCATCAAGAATTATTCCTGTTTCCTTTTCTCCCGCATAGCAATCCGAAGCTATATTTTCATTTATCTTTATGATATTCCTAAGGAGCGATTTTTCCCTGACTATACCGGCATAATGCTTTACATGCGCTGACGTTCCCGCCTCAACCTGCAGGTCTCGCAAAAATTCAAAAGAAATAACAGAATCAGGGATATTCTTTTTCCCAAGCTCATTATTCAGTGTAAGGGCATCAACTGCCTCCCCCCTGTCATTCATCTCAACTATGGTCTCAAATATCGTACCGTATGTGTCATGATAAAAATCATCCTTACCTATGACATCACCTATCTCTGATACAGCCGCCGGATCTACCAGGAGCGCTCCTATGACACTGCGCTCTGCCAAAAGGTTCTGCGGCATTGTTCTTACCTGAATCCCTTCTTCCATTAATTCTTTTCCTCTACTATAACCTTAAGAGTTGCCGTAACCTCCCTGTGAAGCTTAACAGGAATAGGATAAAATCCGACTGTTTTTATGGTATCCTCAAGCTTAAGCTTCTTTTTATCGACTACCATACCCGTCTGCTTCTTTAACTCCTCTGCAATCTCCTTTGAAGAAACCGCACCGAAAAGCTTGCCGTTGCTTCCGACCTTCACCGGTATGTGAAGCGTCACCTCCGAAAGCTTTACAGCCTCAGCCTTTGCCTCGTCAAGCTCCTCTCCTGCAATACGGGCAGCCTTTGCCTCCTGATCCTTAAGCTCGGAAAGATTTCCTGCGGAGGCTTCCTTACCAAGCCCCTTTTTAAGCAGGAAATTTCTTGCATAGCCGTCACTTACCTCTACTACCTCACCCTTTTTACCGAGCTTTTTTACATCCTCTGAAAGTATTATCTTCATGATCAGATTTCTCCTTTTTCAAGCATATCTTTAATAGTACTCTTTAACTGAGCCGTTACAAACTCAACTGTTGCGTCATTTATCTGTGCTCCCGCGGTACCTAAGTGTCCGCCGCCGCCGAGCTTCTCCATGATGAGCTGCACATTTACCTCGTCGATGGATCTTGCGGAAATCCTAACCTGATCTCCCGTCTTAACAAGCGCAAAAGATGCCTTTACGCCAGCTATATCTAAAAGGTCATTTGCGGCTTTGGCTGCTCCTTCTATCGGATTTATCCCCGCTGTATCCTCATATACGGTTATTGCAAATGTATCTTCAAATATCTCTGCGCGGCTTACGGCGTTGGCTACCGCCCTATATTCATCCATGTCCGTGCGCAAAAGCTTTCTTACCCTCGCGACATCGGCTCCGTTTCTTCGCAGGAAAGCAGCCGCTTCAAATGTCCTGGGTCCGGCCTTTGTGTTAAACTGATCCGTATCTATAACGATACCCGCATAAAGCGCATCGGCTTCAAATCCCTTAAGCTTAATATCCATGCTGCCGAACTGCATCATCTCAGTCACCATCTCGCTGGCTGATGAAGCCGTCGTATCAACGTGGCTGAGAACCACATTTTGTATAGGATTTTCCGTCGTCCTGTGATGATCGAAAACGACACGGGTATTTACCGCCTCAAGTATCTCCGGACACTCCGTCATCTCAGGGCGGTTTACGTCAGTGACTATTACTACCGTTTCCGCGTCCGCCTTGGATATCGCAGCATTTGACTTTATAAACCTTCCCTCGTATTCCTCCCTGCTCATAAATCTGTCGTAAAACGGCTTAACGCTTGGACTGATCTCATTTAATACCACAAAGGCTTCTTTTCCGAGATGCCTTGCAAAGCAATACATACCGAGCGCCGAACCAAACGCGTCTATGTCGGCGTATTTGTGCCCCATAATGATAACACGTTCCTTTGATTCAATCACCTTTCTTAAGGCGTGAGCCTTAACGCGGGCCTTAACACGTGTGTTGCTCTCCATATGCTGACTCTTTCCGCCAAAGTAGGATACCTCCTCGCCGTCACGAAGCACCACCTGGTCTCCTCCTCGCCCCAGCGCAAGCTCAAGAGAGCTTTTTGATACCTCATAGCAGCGTCCGTAATCGTTGTCTCCCGCACCTATTCCGATACTCAATGTGACATTATTCTCATCACCGACATCGATCCCCTTTACATCCTCCAGTACGGAAAAGCGGTTTCCTATAAATCTGTCCAGATCCTCATGCCTGAATACCGAAAGATACCTGTCTTTTTCGAGCTTTTTAATAAACGCACCGTTACCGGTAAAATAATCACGGATTTTTCTGTCGATTATACCCGTAACGTAAGACTGAGAAAAATCATCTACGACCTCAAGCACATCCTCATAATTATCTATATCAATAAGTGCCACCGCAAAGCTGTCATCCATGAGCTTCTGCTTCATCTGCGCCTGCTGGGTTTCATCAAATATATATATCCCATAATATGTAACTCCCCCGTTGCTTACCACCTTACGCACCTCGGCCCTAAGCTGCCTTGTGCCGTCCTCCGTCTCGTATTCGAACCTCTCGACCATCGGGTCGCTTTCTTCAGGGAAATTATTCGGTGTGATCTTTGGAAATATTCCGGCGATGTTTCTTCCGTAAATTTCCGAATCATCCGTCATATCCTCCAGACGCTTGTTCATCCACAGAACATTACCCTTTTTATCAAGCATCCCGTAGGGTATATTCATCTTGTAAAGCATGGTGTTTTGCGTAGATGAATAGTCTTCTGAAAAATTGATAACTTCCCTTAGTATCCCTTTTCTCAAAGCAGTAACTATGTATATGAAAAGCCCAGTATACGCACCAAACCCGATAAGCAATATCCACCAGAACTCATTCCGGTATACAAAAGAAAGAACCACCAGTGCCGCAAATCCGATCTCGGTTACTATCGCCCAGGCTATAGACTGCCTGAGCTTTCCAGTGAGCTTTTGTTTTTTTGATTCCTCTATCTGTTCCATATATTTCCTTTATTGTGAATTATTTCTGACACACATACTTCACCCCCGCATATCCTGCCGGCATTACATCCTTCTGTCCTTTACTATCATCTGACATATCCCTCCCCGGCAGATAAACACTCGCGCCGGAATTAATCTCATATGCAGACGCCGCTCCCTTCGACGGACTGTCGTTATTTGCGGCGCCACTGTCCGCTCTGCTTGCAGCCTCGGAAATCTCGTACGGTCGACGCGAATCTCTTTCATCACCCGATTCCTGAGACGGCTCAGCGGCTCCTGAAGATTGAGGTGCGCTGCCCTCACCCGTGTTTGCCCCCGAAACACCCGCGTCGGGAACAAATTGATCAGACGTACTCTGCGTTTCCTCCCTCTTCGCATGCATGAGATAATACCTGTCCATCTCCTGCTTATCCTCGTCAATGAGCGTTCCCTTACCGAAGAAGCCGGCCCTTGTCTCCATATGATGCCTGAACTCATGCCTTATCGTATCCCTTATCTTAAGGCGCAAAGCATCCTCATCCGCATACGGCATGGTTTTTGCAAATGATCCGTAATAAATTACTATTTGCTTCCCCATAACCGGAGAGGTCGAGTATGTTCCCATGATATAGAGATCATCCGCCACGCGGTCGGGGTGCAGATTAACCTTCTCATCCACTATCACTCCGCCGTTTAGCTCCTCAAAGACATACTCCGGCAAAAGAGCAAGCTCCTCTTCTACTATTTCATTAAAACGCTCGATAGTTATCATAAGCAGTTCTCTAAAAGCTTAACTATATCATCCTCGCTCATGGGTATAGGGTCATTCCTGAAAAACTCTCCACGTCCGGCATATGCTTTTTGGGCGAGTTCCGGAATATCCCCTTCCTCTATACCGTAATCCCCGAGCCTGAGTTCGTCAAGTCCCGCAGCTTCCTTTAAGTCATCAAGCCCCGCAAGAAACTCCGTCGGTTCGACAGGTGCGCGTCCTATCGACATGGCCATCTCACTGAATACTTCGTCGCAGCTATGCCGGTCAAGGAAATATTTAAAATACTCATTACAACATACGGCAAGCACCGCACCGTGCGGTACGTTGCGAAAGCTTCCCGTAACGGCATGGGCGATCGCCTCAAGCCCCGTCGTGCTTCCGAGCTGTCCCGAAAGTCCGCTCATGGTACATGCAAATGCGATCTTTTCCCTCGCATCCATATCCGCCCCGTCCTCTATCGCCGCATTTACAAACTGGGCTATATTCCCCAAAGTCGCGATCTGCATCATCTGCGCAGGCGCAGTCCTTTTTTTGGAAATGTAACCCTCAAGTCCCTGTATGAGTGCCGTAAATGCGCCGAACGCCGTCTCGTCATAAGGCAGTGTCACATGCAGTTCCGGATCCACAACAGCAAGAAAAGGCGCATCGCCCTTAAACTCACCCTTCATACCAAGCTCTTCTATCACGACATGCGCAGTGCCGCTCGTTTCCGCTCCCGTTCCTGCCGTTGTCGGTATCTTCATTATCGGAAGTCCTTTAGAGCTTCTTTTAGCAGGCTTTTTTTCTCCTGTAAAAAAGTACTTCCTGATATCCTCTTCCTGCTCACCCGCTAGGCCGGCAATAACCTCGGCCGCATCCATAACGGAACCTCCGCCAAGAGCCGCAACAAAATCAGCCTCGCTCTCAAGGAGCAGATCAAGCCCTTCTTTGACCTCCTCAATGCCGGGATTAACGGTGATCCCGTCATAAATAACAACCTCAAGCTCTGCATTTTCAAAAATATGCACAACATCCTTGATAACGCCTGCCGACCTGAGTGAATTGCCGGACGATGTCACTAAAAACACTTTATTTCCCGGAAAAAGCTCCCTTATCTCAGGCTTCCTGATATCCTTTATCGCTCCCGCTCCGAAAGCGATCTTTGTCGGTATATCCCAAAAAAATGTATTTGCTGACAAAATATCTACCTCTCTTGTAATTTAGTGTGTCCTTTTTTCTTAAAACGAAGCCAAAAATTTCTTGATAGCAACCGCGTCCTTTTTTCCCATATCATAAAGCTTTATAAGCCCGTCGGTATTACTGCTTTTAAGCGTCCCGAGTCCCTCTATGCTCTTCGGGGCTATGATCATAAGCTTTCCTTCCTTCTCAAGCTTTGCCGCGGCTTTGAGCTGTTCATTATAAAGCGCAGCCCTTGTCGCAAGCTTCTTGGCCGACTCCGGATACTTACGCCTCAAAAGAAGCGAAAGTCTCCTGTCATTCTTGGTCGTGCGCAGATAATCCTTGGGTCTTGTCAGTATCACGACAAGCCTTTCACATCCGTCTGCAAATGCCTTCTTAAAGGGTATAGGATCGCTTATCCCCCCGTCATAATACAGACGTCCCCTAAAAGGGTACGGCTTATTAACTACAGGCACGCAGCTTGAGCACTTAATCGGTCCGTAATCATCCTGCTTTAAGTCCGCCATCGTAAAATAATGCGGCCTTCCCGTCTTTGCGTTGGTCGCAACTATCACAAATTCCTTTCCGGAATTTTTAGCCGCCTCATAATCAAGCGGGTACTCCCCGTCCGAATTGCTGAGTGTCCCGTAAATGTAATCCAAATTTATAAAATTTCTTGTTTTTAAAAAATTCCCAAAGCCCATATAATCCTTGCGCACGGAATACTCTATATAATAGCTGTAATTTCTGTGATACTGCCCTGCAAGGTATGACACTATATTGGCGCTTCCCGCCGATACTCCCGCTCCGTAATCAAAATGTATATCATTTTCCATGCAGTAGTCAAATACTCCTGCGCCGTAGACACCGCGCATCCCGCCGCCTACGTCTATAACTCCTGTTTTCACTTGGTTACATCCTTTCTGTATACTTAGTCATGAGTGTGTCAACCGGGGACTGTCCCCATCTGACACACTCATGAAGCCCACTCAAAGTTCTCTTTCCCCGCTCCTATCTCAAAATGATACTTCGCAATCCCGAGATCTATCTTGCTAAAGAATGCTCTCCCAGGATCCGCCAAAACCTTACCGTCTTCAGTCAGCCTGAAAGAAAACCTCTGCTGATTCACGGCAGTGGGCGCAAGAAGCGCAGCATTTACACCGTTTATGAACCACTCCGGAAGCTCTGAGATATCCGTGCAGCCCCTGATAACGGCTGCCGGCGATTTTGACGTATGAGGCACGCCGCTGTCCGTACCGTATCCGATCGCAATAACAAGAACTATCCTGTCATACTCTCGAAGATTCATAAGCTTGTGCATCTTTTTATAGGTCGTTCCTACCCAGCAGGTGTTAAGCCCTTGCTGCTGGGCAAACAAAACCAGCTGCTCGCCGTAGTAACCGACTCTCTCTTCAAGGTCATCACCGTTTTTTCCAATCATTGCGATATAATTTTTAACGTTTTTGATCTTTCCGTAAATAAGCGTCTCCGGGTCAAATGCTGCCGGCTCATCTGTAAATAACTGCACATTCAGATCACCTTCTTTATTAATGCGGTCTATCTCATCCTGCAAAAGCTTAACCTTCTCATCCTCGATCGGCGCATCTGTATATTCACGCACGGCATGCCGTGCTTCCATAGCTTCTTTTAAGTCCATTTTTTGCTCCTTTATTCTATGACGTTATATTGGTGTGTCAACGGGGACTGTCCCCGTTGACACAAACTCCGCAACACACTCTACTCCGGTCGTGTGCGGGAACATATCAACCGGCTCAAGAGTCTTTAATTTATATCCACGCCCGGCAAGCATACCCGCATCCCTTGCAAGCGTTGCCGGATTACACGACACATACACAAGCTTCTTTGCGCCGCTTCCGGCAATAGTCTCTATAAGCTTTCCGTCACACCCTTTTCTTGGCGGATCCACGACTATAACATCCGGCGGCGGCAGTTGTAGATCCGTGTTGTCTCCTTCGCCGTGTAGCTCTTGCGAGCCCCTGACCTGACGTCCGGAAAGCTTTAAGTCCGGCTCACTGTCGTCAATTATTATATCCTCTGCCCTCCCGCAGGCAAAATGTGCATTTGAAATGCCGTTTAAAGCTGCATTTCTTTTTGCATCCTCTACAGCCGCACTAACGATCTCAACTCCGTAAACTTCCCTTGCCTTGCCTGCAAGGAATAGCGAGATCGTACCGGTTCCGCAGTAAAGATCCCATACTGTTTCTTTACCGGTAAGTCCTGCCGCTACGGTCGTCTTATCATACAGGACCTTCGTTTGCGCAGGATTTACCTGATAGAAGGAACGAGCCGAAATTTCATACACATTTTCACCGATTTTATCACGGATACGACCTTCTCCGTAAAGACAGGTCTCCTTTTCGCCGAGGATAACATTGGTGCGCTTCGTGTTGTGGGAAAGAAGAATTGTCTTTATCTCCCGAATTTCCTTAAGCTCACGGACAAGCTCCTCAAAAACTAAAAAGCGCTTATCGCCCGGCGGTGCATTTACAATAACACAGACCATAAGCTCTTTGCCGTCCATACCCTCTCGTAAAAGCACATGACGCAAAAGACCGCTCCCCGTTTCCTCATCATATACGGACAGCGAATTCCTCTCGGCAAATGTCCTGATTGCTGCAAGAATGTCCGCAAAAGCGCGGGGCTCTATCATACAGTCGTCAGAAGCTATGATAGTATGCGTCCTTCCGGCATAAAAGCCCGTTACTATCCGACCTTCCTTAACACCCATAGGATACTGCGCTTTATTTCTGTAACGCGCGGGATCATCCATGCCTGCGATCGGCCGCAGCTCATAATCCTCCCCCGCCGCAAGTGAGCCGATACGACTCATGCAGTCGGTCACTCTCTTTTGCTTCCACTTTAGCTGCGCTTCGTATGAGATATGCCGAAGCGAACACCCCCCGCAAGGGGACGCTACAGGACATCCCGTATCTGTCCTGTCAGGTGATGGCTTTGTAACCGAAAGGAGACGGGCATAGCCGTAAGTCTTACAGACCTTAGTGACAACCGCCTCAACCCGGTCGCCTATCGCCGTATCCTTCACAAATAATGTAAATGTGCCTTCGGACGTCTTTGCTCTTCCTATGCCGAGACCTTCGTCGGTATAGTCGGTAATATCTATACAAACCTTATCATTTTTCTTAATCATATCGGTTGCTTACACTTTACATAATTTATTTATATTTCCGTCCTTCTGATATTGGTATCAAGCCACTTGTTAAACCCGAGCCACGTGTTCGGGTTCTTGGCTTCCATCAGCTCTCTCATGGTCTCAAGGTGTGCATCGAGATTATCCGCCGCTGCAAGCGCCAGCGCCTCTATAGTCGCCGGCTTCTTAGGAGAGCCAAACTCAAGCTCTCCGTGATGCGAAAGTATAAGGTGCTCGATCTGGTTTGCAAGCGACTCAGGGAACCCTTGTATCTGCGCTATCTTTTCCCTGACCATACCGTAACCGATGACGAGATGCCCTATCATGTTTCCTTCATCGGTGTAGTCATTTTGCGGAAATGCGCTGATCTCGCGCGTCTTTCCTATATCATGCAGAAGCGCTCCCGTCACGAGTATGTCATAATTTACATAGTCGTAATTCTCGCATATCTTCGTACAAAGCCTTGCCACACTTACCGAATGTTCCAAAAGCCCGCTCACAAAGCCGTGATGCACGCTTCGTGCCGCCGTTGCCGTCTTAAACCTTTCCGTAAATGCGGCATCCTCTCTAAATATCATGCTTAAGAGCCTGTTTAAGTGCTTATTCTTAACACTGTCAATAAGTCCGAAGAGTTCCTTTAAGAGCTCCTCAGCATCAAAACGTGACACCGGCATATAGTCGGCCTCGGCGTATTCACCGGACTCCGCTTTTCTGGCGCTTTCAATCTTAAACTGCAGCGCTCTGTTAAATGAGGTAACCTGCCCCTTTACGACAATAAAATCACCCGCATCAAACTCCCTGATCCCCGGCGAGTTAGGCTCCCATATCTTGGCGTCGATATTGCCGGTCTTGTCCATGAGGACTACATTCTCATACTCTCTTCCCGTCTTAGTGGTTGATGCCTGTTTACTCTTACAAAGATAGACACCGCTTATAACATCGCCCTCTTTAAATGCTTCTATAAAAATCATATCGTTCCTGCTTTCTGTATAGATGGGATACTGCGTTTATACAGTATCTTTAAAATTTGAAAAGTACTTTTGATTATAACATGAAATCAATGTATTATGGAAATTTTTTTTGTATCAAGGTGACGGTTCTGTGGCCCCTTTGATATACGATGTACTGGATTTTTCCCATCAAATAGGTTATTATATCACCCATGAAAAGAATTAATGAAAAAGCACTAAATATACTTGAATTTGACAAAATAATACAACGTCTCACCGCGCATGCCGACAGTGAGCCTGCCAAAAGCATTTGCATGAGGATAAGACCCTACACGGACGGAGCTATGGTTGAAGAAGCGTTGGAGCAGACAAATGACGCTCTCCGAAGAATCTATGCAAAGGGTAAGGTCGGCTTTAGGGGCACACTTAGCGTAAGAGACCTTGTTAAGAGGCTTAAAGCCGGCGCTGCTCTTAATGCGGGCGAGCTGCTTAAAGTAGGTGATCTCTTAGAGTGCGCCGGTCATGTTAAAAATTATTATGAACCGGCCGCCGACTCTCTTACCCCTTATTTTGATTCACTCACATCCGTTCCTGAGCTTGAAGCAGAGATCAGGCGCTGCATCATGTCCGAAGAGGAGATAAATGACAATGCAAGCCCTGAGCTTAAAGCAATAAGAAGAAAAAAATCCGGCTTTAGAGAGCGTATACAGGGCGCGCTGAGTTCCATCTTAAATTCGGGGCTTAGGTCTTGTCTGCAGGAGCCCGTTATCACTATGAGGGGAGACCGCTACTGCCTCCCCGTAAAGTCAGAGTACCGCCCGAAGGTTCCGGGAATCCTTCATGACCGCTCTTCAACAGGCTCGACTCTTTTCATAGAGCCCACCTCCGTTGTAGAGCTTAACAATGAACTCACGGAATTGGAGATAGAAGAAAAGAAAGAGATTGAAAAGATCTTAAAGCATATTTCCGATATCGCAGCTTTGCATACGGATGAGCTGTCTGCCGATGCGGAAGCGCTTATCAGACTTGATGTTACATTTGCAAAAGCAGCATATGCGAGAGAGATACGAGGGGTACGTCCTGTTATTAATCCTGATAAGAGGATTGACTTAAAAAGCGCAAGGCACCCGCTCTTAGACCCGCTAAATGTCGTTCCGGTTGATGTTTCGATAGGAAACGGTTACTCTCTTCTTATCATAACGGGACCAAATACCGGCGGAAAGACCGTCACTTTAAAGACAGTCGGACTTTTATGCCTTATGGCGCAGGCAGGCTTGAATATCCCGGCAGAGGAGAAGTCGGCCTTGTGTATCTTTACGGATATATTTGCAGACATTGGTGACGAGCAAAGTATAGAACAAAGTCTTTCTACATTTTCATCGCATATGACAAATATTGCGACGATAGTAAAGGCCGCCGACAAGGACAGTCTGATACTTTTTGACGAGATCGGTGCCGGCACTGACCCTGTGGAGGGCGCGGCTCTTGCGACTGCGATTCTGGATTCTCTTAAAGAGCAGGGGATTCTTACGATTGCGACAACTCATTACAGCGAGCTTAAGGTTTATGCCATGACTACCGACGATGTGGAAAATGCGGGCTGCGAGTTCGACATAAACACTCTTCGCCCTACATATCACCTGCTTATAGGCGTTCCCGGCAAAAGCAACGCATTTGCCATAGCCGGAAAGCTGGGGCTGCCGGAGGAGCTTATCGAGGACGCCGGGCGCCGGCTTACAAAAAATGAAGCGCGTTTCGAGGATCTTATTTCCGATCTTGATATTGCCAAGCGTACTGCCGCCAGAGACTTAGAAGCCGCAGTCAGGGAAAAAGAGGCGCTTGAGGCACTGCGAAAGGAAGCTCAAGAGCTTAAGTCTCAAGCGCAGAAAGCAAAGGATAAGATACTAAGAAATGCTAATGAAGAAGCCGCCCGCATACTGTCTCTTGCGGCAAAAGAAGCAAAAGAGGCCGCAAAAGCTATCAGAAAAAAGGATGTATCTCATGAGGAGATAAAAAACACCGAAAGCTCTCTTCGCACGCGCGCCGATAAAAAGCTCGAAAAGATTCAGGAGAATTTAAAGACGCGTAAAAAACGTGTGCCGGATAAGCCGGAAGACTTTGTTCCCGGCACTCGGGTTTATGTAATTTCTATGGATGTAGAGGGTGATGTATGCTCTCCTCCGGACGCAAAAGGAAATGTAAGCGTTGCGATAGGCAGCTTCAAAACCGAGATCAATATAAATGAACTCGAGATAATCGAAAGAAAGGCCGAAAAGCAGGAGACCAGAGCCGGCCTCAGGGGCACAACCTCCGGCGGCGCATCAGCCGTAAAGGTGAGAGGTGAAAAAGCAGCAGGTATTTCTACCGAAATCAATCTGCTCGGAAAAAGGCTTGACGAGGCAATTGGTCTGCTTGATAAATACCTGGATGATGCCTGCCTGTCGGGTCTGTCTCAGGTGCGTATTATACACGGAAAAGGAACAGGAGCCCTTCGCTCCGGAATACAGCGATATCTGCGCTCCCATGCCAATATAGGAGAGTTTAGGAGCGGGACAGAGGATGAAGGCGGAGATGGCGCAACGGTGGCGGTATTTAAGTGACTTGAGTGTCAGAATGGGGACAGTCAAAAGCATAAAAAAATCGATGCGACAGGATTCGAACCTGCGGCCTCTGCGTCCCTAACACAGCGCTCTACCAAGCTGAGCCACGCATCGATAA
>CACZTL010000056.1 GCA_902784165.1 uncultured Lachnospiraceae bacterium
ATGATAAACGGAATCACATTGTGTCGTAAGCACTCTTTTAACGCAACAAGCCTTCCTACTCTTCCGTTACCATCCTGCAACGGATGTATATACTCCAACTCAGCGTGTAATGCAATGATATTCTCTACGGTCACATTATCCCTTGCGTTGTACCGGGAAAGAAGTGTCTTCATATGCTTATGCACTTCTGACGGCTTGGATGTCTCCCTTCCGCCAACTACATTTGCACGCTTCTTATAGTCGCCTACCGCAAACCATGCAAGCGTTGAGGCCTTAGTATCATGCTTCAGAATGTAGTGCAGATGCTTGATAATCTCTTCTGTGAGCTCATCTTCTGCAGTATCGATCACATAATCAATCGCCCTGAAGTGATGAACCGTTTCCAGTACATCATCTACCGGTATCCCGGTTCCCGCATCGAGCGTATTAGTCTCAAAGATAAGTCTTGTCTGATCCTCAGAAAGCTTGCTTCCCTCAATATGATTTGAATTATATGTCATTCTGACCTGCAGCTCATGATAAAGTCCGCCGGACAGCTTCATCTCTTTTTCTTCACGAAGAACCTGAAGGATTTTATTATCGGATACCTCTCTCATAAGAAGCTCCGGCTTAACTCCCAGATAATTTGCTATCTTTAAGAGACTCCGGCTGGAAAGCTTTTCACCTTTTCCGATCTTCGCAATGGTTCTTGTTGACAGACCAAGCTGCTTAGACAGCTCCGTCTTACCTATACCCTTTGCTTTTAGAGCATTTTCAAGACCCTCATATGAAATCATAGGCTTTGCACCTCCAATCTTTACTTATTTTATCACAATTACAGCAAAAAAGTAAAGATTCCAAAGTTTTTAACTCCAAAAAGTAAAGATATCTCCTGTCATCCATTTCGCGATTTTGCATGCGTAACCCCCACACCGTTTCCTGAGAGCAATACCCATAGAGATTTCACCCACCCTTGCATGCGACGATTTCCCCAATAGCGTAAACTTTTATATCCCCCCGCCAATCTCCTAAACGAAAAGAGCCACTCTTCCAAGATTCCTCTTAGAAAAGCGGCTCTTAAATAAGCATTCTCTATTTTTCTTTCCTGCTGCTTTGTACTGCTTTCTTGTGATTTTTATTCTCGAAGGATCAAAAGCCTTGATTTTACTGCATTTCTCAACCTAACGGCTTCATCGTCGGGAACAACAGCACATCCCTTATGCTGCTTTCATCCGTAAGCAGCATTACAAGCCTGTCGATACCTATACCGACTCCTCCCGTCGGAGGCATACCGTATGCAAGCGCATTCAGGAAGTCCTCATCTATAGACTGCGCCTCGTCATCTCCTGCTGCCTTCAGCTTTTCCTGCGCTTCAAATCTCTCTCGCTGATCTATCGGGTCATTCAGCTCGGAGTAAGCATTGGCAAGCTCCCTTCCGGCTACGAAAAGCTCGAACCTCTCTGTAAGCTCGGGAGCTCCCGGCTTTTTCTTCGTAAGCGGTGATATTTCTATCGGATGATCTATAACAAATGTGGGCTGAACGAGCTTCTCCTCACAGAACTCCTCAAAGAAAAGGCTAAGGATATCTCCTCTTTCGTGCCTGTCCTCAAACTCCACACCCTTTTCCTTTGCTATTCTTTTAGCCGTTTCCGTATCGGGAATTTCGTTAAAGTCTACTCCCGAATACTCCTTAACCGCATCCATCATGGTGATACGCTTAAAGGGAGACTCAAAATCAAGCTCGATAGGCTCTGCCGTCTCATCGGTGCCGGAATACTGCACACGGGCGGTACCGTTTACACGCTTACAAACCTCGCGGATAAGGCTTTCGGTCAGCTCCATCATTCCGTTATAATCGGTATACGCCTGATAGAGCTCTAATAAAGTAAACTCAGGATTGTGTCTTGTATCAACGCCCTCATTTCTAAACACGCGGCCTATCTCGTACACTCTCTCCATACCGCCGACAATAAGCCTTTTAAGGTAAAGCTCAAGAGAAATACGAAGATTGATGTCCGTATCAAGCGCATTATAATGCGTCTGGAAAGGACGCGCCGATGCTCCTCCCGCATTTTCCACAAGAAGAGGAGTCTCCACCTCAAGGAAATCCCTGTCATTTAAAAAGCTTCTGATTTCCGCAAGTATCTTTGACCTTTTTATAAATGTATCACGAACTTCGGGATTTACTATTAAGTCCACATATCTCTGGCGGTATCTCTGGTCTGTATCCTTAAGTCCGTGGAACTTCTCAGGCAGCACCTGAAGGCTCTTTGTAAGAAGCGTGATCTCTGTTACATGAATCGACGTTTCGCCGGTCTTGGTCTTGAAAACCGTACCCTTAACCCCGACAATATCACCGATATCAAACTTCTTGAACGCCTTGTATTCTTCTTCTCCGATCTCGTCACGAGCCACATACAGCTGGATATTCCCGGAAAGATCTGCCACATTTGCAAATGAAGCTTTTCCCATAACTCGTCTTGACATCATTCGTCCGGCAACGGAGACCTCCTTGCCCTCAAACCCTTCAAAATCTTCTTTTATGTCTTTAGTATGGGCGCTTACGTCAAAGCTTGTTATAACAAAGGGATCCTTGCCCTCTGCCTGAAGCCCGGCAAGCTTTTCCATCCTGTTTCGTATCTGTTCATTCACATCAGGCATCTGTGTGTTGTTATCTGCCATTATTTTCGTACTCCCTGACTTAATTTTTAACCGCAAGTATCTTATATTCGATCTCCCCTGTCGGAGCGTTAACCATAACGCTGTCGCCTTTCTTCTTACCCATAAGCGCGCTTCCTAAAGGCGACTCATCGGAAATCTTTCTTTCAAGCGCATTTACCTCAGATGGCCCTACGATCGTGTAGGTAACCTCCTCGTCATACATCGTGTCTAATACCGTAACCACGCTCTCAAGCTTGATCTTGGTCTTGTTCTTGTTATCCTTTTCAATAACCTCACTGTTTTCAATGATCTTCTTGATCTCATCAATGCGGGCAACTATTTTTGCCTGCTCATCCCTGGCTGCCTCGTACTCGGCGTTCTCTGATAAGTCCCCCTGTTCTCTGGCTTCCTGTATCTTTTTAGTGTTCTCCGGCTGCTTTACATTGACAAGATAATCAAGCTCTGCCATGAGCTCGTCGTAACCGGTTTGCGTGATACTTTGTTTTTTCTGTTCCTGCTCCATCGCCTTAAAACCTCCGTATTTATGTATATATAGTATATATTCCTTACGTTTTCGCTAAATGTGTTGATAAGGACGTTTATTAGGGTGTAATTTTGATAAAATCAACCTACCGATTATATACTTTTATATTATAAGTGTCAAATACCGCTGATGATATGTTCAAATGTGTCAGATGTAATTAACACAAAAAAAATGTGTCGGAGAGATCCTTTTCTCTGACACACTTATGTTCACTACAATATACTATAGCGAATAATCAACCCTTAATATCCTTAAGAAGCTTGATTGTTTCTACATCATTTGCGGTAAGCTCAAAATCAGTAGCGATAGCCTTACCCTCAGGTGTAGTGATCTTTATATCTACCTTAGCCCCTTCTACGAGTGATCCGTTTGCTGCCACTCCGCCAAATGCAATAAGCTTGGGATGATCCTTCTTAAAAAGCTTATATCTGTCCTTGAGCTTAAGTAGTTTCATGGGATTCATAGCCATATCTTTTATCCTCCTGTATGGTATCACATTTAAAAATATCTTGATAATCATATACCATATGATGTGAAAATGTAAAGGCTTTTTTTCTGCATTTAAAAAAATACTTGTCAGTTATACCTTAAGTATGTTATAAAACTTCTTATGTGGTGTCAGTCGGTTATGTGTCAATGGGTACGGTTCTACTGACACATAACCGCATGAAGCGATAAATAAAAAACTTAGTACCAAATATATAATTCCGGAGGTTAGTGTTTTGTTTCTTACATGTTTAGATTTAGAAGGTGTTTTGATCCCCGAAATATGGATCGAGTTTGCAAAGGCAAGAAAGATAGATGAGCTTTTGATCACTACCCGTGAAGAGCCTGACTACATCAAGCTTATGCACAAAAGAATAGATATCCTTAACAGCCATAATCTTAAGCTTCAGGATATCCAGGAAACGATCGCTACTCTTGATCCGCTGCCCGGAGCCAAGGAGTTCCTTGACGAGCTGCGTTCCTTCTCTCAGACCGTTATCATCAGTGATACCTTCCTTGAGTTTGCTATGCCGCTTATCAAGAAGCTCGGTTATCCCACTATTCTTTGCAACTCTCTTGATGTTGCACCGGACGGTACGATAAATGAGATCAAGATGCGTGTTGACAGCCCCGATCCCAAGCTTACTACGGTTAAAGCTCTCCAGAGTATAGGTCTTGAGACTATCGCAAGCGGTGATTCTTATAATGACGTGGGCATGGTTACAAACAGCCTTGCAGGCTTCTTCTTCAGAACAACCGATAAGATCAAGTCTGAATTCCCGGATGTTCCTACCTATGAGGAATACTCAGAGCTTCTTGACGCGATCAAGAAGGCGCAGGGGATTAACTGATATCAGTGTGTCAAAAAGGGGACAGTCCCTTTGTGTCAGAACTGACACAAAGGGACTGTCCCCTTTTTGACACACTTCTCCTCACCCGGTAGCTTCTCTTTCCTCTTCCTCCCTTTCCTTTCCGAGCTTTCTTGCATACACCGCTACTGCCACGCAAACCAGAAACACACCTACGCATGCAGACATCGGCGGCTTAAACGAAACACTGCCGGGCAACAGCGCAAGCACAAGGAATAAAACCGAAATACACATAAACACCTTAAATATATTCCCGGAATTTGCCGCCAAATAGTTTTTTACCTTAAAACCTATCTTTTCCTCTTCCTCCATATTTCTTGATATCTCTTCTATTTTTTTATCCCTCTCGGTATTAATTCCGAAGAAAGCCGTACCGTCGGAAAGCTTTTGCTTAAAACCCTCAAAAATACTGCCCCTTTTTATTTTTTCGCTCTGCTTGGTATCCTTTCGCACTTCCTTTACTTCTGAAAAGTTATTCACATTTTCCGAAATGCGGTTGCCGCCTACAGCTATTGTCTCTTTTAAAGTATCCTTGTCAAATGCTGATTGCTCGCTTTTTTGGCTCTTCCCGATCTCTTCACTTTTGACGGGTTCCTTTTTTACGGGCGCAAATACCTCTTCCGGATCAAAGTTTGCCATAGACACCTTTTGGTAAATGTCATATACCCTTGATATCGTATCTATGTCGCTTTGGTGGTTAAACTTTTCCATAACCCTGTCCCACACAGACTTTACGCCTTCTTTAAAGCTTTCGTTTGTTTCCTCGCCGGCTTTATCTTCCTTGCTTTCCTGCTTTATCTGATCCGGAATGTACAAAAACTCATATTTCTTTTTCTCAGGATTAAAAAACAGCGTTTCGGGTGAAATCTTTACATCCCACGCATCTAAAAGATAATCTTTCAAATCCTGTATAAGCTCTGTAAAGCTTTGGCAGATTCTCTCGATATCATCCTTTTCCATAATATCATTCTCACCTGCAAACATCTCACAAAACCTGACTCTCCCGCTGATGTCGTTATAAATATAAGCCTCGCCGTTAAACTCTCTTTGCGACGCGCTAAGAAGCGATCCTATTTTGTTTCTCGTAAGCATCCTTCCGGCGAAAGAATCATTTTCCTTAAGCTTTATGACTATGTATTCCTTTCCGCCTTCCTTAACTGTTTCTATGTCTTGCATTTTATTAAATCTCCTCCTTAAATCTTATCTTTCATTCCCGGCTGACACACTATCTTCCCGTAATCATGCCGAGGGCATGCCACCTTCTCATATCCGTTGCCGGATTATGTACATCTGCCTTCTCTGTTACAGATATTGAGCCTATCCGCCCGAATACAGGCAGTATAAATGATGAGTCAGCCGATACGCTTACACTGACCGAATCTCCGTTTCTTTCCACGCCGGTCCGTACATTTTTCAAAAACATCCCCTGATCCCTTATCTGCCCGCGCAGCTCACCGGCCGCTGCGCTAAGCCTGTCGGTATCGGGATGCTGTGTCGTGATCCTCTCAAGCTCTATCGCGCTTTTCCAGCAAAGCGACTTGATCATCACATTATTGCGGATATGAAAGCCCATAGCGATCAGCGCAACCGTGATAAATGTAAATACCGGTATGATCACCGCGCTTTCTACCGTAAATGATGCTCTTAACCGTGTTTTTAAAATACCTCGCATTCGTTTACTCCGTTTATTATGCTTGTGTGTCAAAGTTTGGTGACACACTGATTAAATGTTACATTTGCACAAAGCTGCTCACGGCAAGTCCCGCTCCTATAAACGGTATAAACGCTACGGTACTTTCTTTTTTTATTTTCTTCAGCCCCAAGAGCACGCCGCTTACTGCCGCGCACAAGCAAGAGGCCGCGAACAGGATTATGCACACACTTTCCGCTCCCAGTCCGGCTCCGAGCGCTGCGATCAGCAGGATATCTCCCGCCCCTATCCTAAGTCCCATGATCTTTACCATAAGAAGCATGGCGCCGGCGGGAAGTGTTCCCAAAAGCATAGAAATACCGCTTATCTGACCGGTGATCAGGTTGTAAATGACGCAAAACGAAAACAACGCGATCAGCCCGATCACGGAAACACTTTTCCGCCTGATATCAATAAAAGCTAAAACACCGACTGCACACAGCAGTGTGATTATATAAATACTCATTTTAATCTATAACTCCTTCAGGCATTTGTGTCTGTCGCTTACTGATGAAAGCGGCACTGTTATTACCTCATGTCTTATCTTTACACAATTGGGATTAGTATGATAACGGTTTCCGTACCTCGTTATGTACACGGTGCCGGGGGTGATCGCCAGCCGCTTTGTGCATGCCTCGCACTCCCTGTACTTCTCACCTCCTGCGTTTCTTAAAGTACCCACCCCGGCATAGCTTTCCGAATACACGGTAGGTCTTAGGTAAGTACAGTTTATATCCTCGTGGTAAACCCTGCCGTGCGGCGTAATATATACCATTTTTTCCGTGGCATCGCTGTCCGTAAACTCATCGCCCCGCCAGGCATACGTTTCTATTGTTTGCCTGACAGGAATCCGCCCGCCGAAAAGAGAGGCAAGCGGCAGCCGGGCATCGTACTCAGCCGTTATGCTTATAGCTGCCGCCTCCCTGTTAAAAAGATCTATAGTGAGCACCACGCCTCCCGCTCCCCCTTCTATTATCCCCGAAGCGGTTCCGTGGTCACGCATTTCCCGCAAAAAAAAGCCCTTCACTGCCGCCAGCGCTGATATTTTTGTAAATGCAGCATCAGTCCTGTCTGCGTCGCGCCCGAGCGAGTACGGGATTGAGCTTGCATTTCTCACACTCTCATAGACAGCCTCTCTTACCCGCATCTGCACTCCGGTCACCGTTATCACACTTATAAGAACAGTGATTGCAAATACAAACAGCGGAGTGACAAGCGCCGCTTCGACGGTTGCCGAAGCCCTGAAGCGGCTTCTGAATACTCCGTTTATCTTTCTTACCGGCTGCGGCAGCTTTCTGTTTAGCGCCTTGATGTCCTCGTAATTCCTGTGTGGATATCTGCTCGGCTTTGAGTATTTAAAAAAGGGAGAGTCTCTCCTGATTCTGTTATTCTTTTCCGAAAAATTTTTGATATTCATATCTGCTGCTATCCGTTTTGACTCCTTTCTTTTTTATTTTATTTGCAGAAATCACTTTGATTCCTCCCCCTTTACACATCTTTCCTCTAATCACCTGACAGAGTAAGCATATTCATACTCTCTCTCATAGGGCATCCATGTAAACGGCAGCGTAAATTCCGCCACAAGGCTCTGGGAAAACACACATCTTCGCATGCTGAAATCCGCATCTCCCGCATCCCGCATGCGCATATCTATAACATCCATAGCCCTGCCGCACTTAACAGATACCGGCATAAACTCAAGCAGGCTTCTTAAATACATTTCGTAATCAAGACCTGTTCCCCCTTTATCCGCGGCAGGCGAAAGTGTTCCCGTAAGCATATTTTCAAGGCTTAAGCTCCAGTTAGTGCTGTTCTTAAAAATCGGAACCTTCTTTCCCGAATACAGAAGCTTAAGGTCACACACCGCCTCCGCATAACTCCACGCAGCCATGACGGCGTAGGAGCCCCCTTTTATGATGAGGGGATTAAGAGTCCATCCGAGCATCAGTGCAGCCAATGCATCCGACTCTCCCCTTTTTGCGGCATCGCTCATTATATGCAGCATATTCAATCCTTGTCTTATAAGAGCAAGCCGCTTCATCACATAGTTTAAGTTATCTCTGTCGCCATCCTTTCCGCCTGCGATATATTCCAGCTCATAACAGGGATTTACGCCTCTCGCATCCGACCCGTCAATATCCGTATATGAATCAAACTTAAGGAATAAAAACTCTGTAAATGCTATGTCAGCGGCTACCCCCTCACCGGAAAAGTCTCTTCCCGTGATATCCTCATTTCTTATTCCTTCCGTAAAAGATGCCGTTCTGCCCGAGACCGGGCTCCCTCCGAGAACCAATCCTGTCAGATCTCCCTTTAGGAACCGCCGGATATTATTAAATCCGTTTAAAAGATTTTTATCCGACTCCGGCTCTATGTAAACGACCCCCTCTTCCCGTTTTCTTCTTTCCATTTCATCCCAGACCTCACGACCTTTACCCACGTCATCCTTTATAAAGCTTACAAAATTTCCGTGAACATCAGAATTTTCAAGAGCCGCATCAACGTCCGCTTCAAGAGACGAAAATCTTTCGCAAAGCTCATTTTCATCGTAACACTCTGCAAGCGTTGAAGCCTTTTCGGAAATACGCCCCAGATTCTCAAGACCGGCTATGGCTTTTGAATCCGAAAGCTCACCCGTCAGGGACGACAGATAATCGGTAACCGCCTCATTTTGCATATAATCGACCGCTTCCTTGTAGAACGCTTCTCCCCCGTTATCAGTCATAAATGTCTGATCCGTAATATAATAGTTTTTAAGCGTCGCGGCGCTTCCGCTCATATTGGCGGTGAGCACCTTATTCATCCTTGCGGATGCATTGCCCGTATTTTTAAGTACGAAAATACCATATTTATCAAACACCTTATTGGAATACCCTGCAAATGCAGACTCGCTCGCAAGGGAGCACGCCGAGTCAATGCGTGCCGTCGTCGCCGAAAATATCGCCGATCTTATCAATGCAAAGATAAGCGTAGAGATAACCGTAAAAATCAGTATCGCATACACCGTAACGCCGGCCGGCGCACGTATGCGTAGTATACTTTGCCTTTTACATTTTAAATTAATCATTTGTTTTCCTTTACACTGTATTTGCCTGACTGCTCATCTTTCCGAGTATCGTATTTACCAGTCCCGATATCTGACTCTTAAATATGATGACAAGACTGATAAGCACTATCGTTATCAGGATTATCTCTACAACACCCATTCCGTCCTCTTGATGGATGAATTTCATAAATTTTTCTTTTATTTTGTCCTTAAAATTATTTAAAACTAACATCTTTTTACCTCTCTTTTGATTACATTATCTTTACTGTGTATCAACGGGGACGGTTCTACTGACACATCCGTAGGTGTGTCAGTAGAACCGTCCCCGTTGACACAAATCACATCACAAACGACTTAGCCGCCGGCAAAAGAACTATCGCCATGACTACGCCGAGCATGAGCATCATCGGGAAAAGCAGTCTCGTTCCCGCCTCCTCGGCACGCACCTTGACGGCTGCCTTTTGCCTGACAAAGCTCTCCTGCGCTTCCGTTTGCAAAAGTCTTTTCAGATCTCCGGTTCCCTTTCTAACATATTCGCTAAGGTACGAACCCAGCTTTTTATACTCGCGCACGCCGCAGCTTTCTCCAAACCTCGTATAGGCCTCCGGCTCGCTCATCCCGTTATTCATCATCTCAAGAGCCTCGTTCATCCTTTCGTAGCTCTCTTTTTTCCCTGTCAGACCGGCTCTTTTATCCTTCAGATACCCTTCTGACACATTTTTCCATGCTCCGTATACGGTCATGCCGGCGCCGCAAAGCAGCGAAAGCTTTGACGAGAGAGCCGCATAATCACCTGAGAGCGCATCACGTCTCTCGCGCTCGGCACGCTGTTTTTTTTGCCTCTCATAAAACCATATGCACACCGCGCAGGCTATGCCGAGCGGGATAAATATAAGCGGAGACACAGAATCATCTTTCGTTTCAAAATGTATTTCCTGACCCGCCACCGCCTCCGGCAAGGGAACGATATCATCTTCAGCATGCTTTGCATCCTCAGTATTGATCGCCCTTTGTATCTCTTTGACATATTTACCTGCAGCATCAAGCTCAGGCGATACCACCGTCACATCAATCAGGCGGTCTTTTGTTTGTTCTCCCATGCTAAGCCTCACAGGAAGCGTTACATATCTGACCTCATCCTCTTCAAAATCCTCGTTATAAACAGTTCCGTCAAAGGATACTGTTTCATAATCCGACGATGACCACTCTGCAGTCACCAGCCCGTCTGCATACGTTGTCTTTAAGTCCAGCTTGCTGCTTACATGTTCAAGATCGGGATTACCTCCCTTTACTGCCTCTTCTATACCGGCTGACACATTTTCAAGATATTCATTTATCTCTTCGTCCGTGTATGATTTGGAACCAAGCTTTACATTTACCGGATAAGGCTCCTCTTTGCCTGAAGAAAATGCGTTTATCTCTACCTCTTTGGTCTGGCCGGGATCGGGTCTTGTAATTCCAGTAACCTTATTGCTGTCCGCTGCCTGTGACAGCCCCGTGGCTATGCTTAGTATTACGGAGCCTGCAAGCACCAGGATTATCTTCCCTTTTAATGAAATATCAAATTTCATGGCACCCCCTCCTACACGGATATATCCGTAATCTTCTCAGCCCACCTTATCGAAACAAGGTAAACGGCGGCGCACACACTCATGCAGATAACACCGATCACATTGCCGTAAAGCGGCTCAACAAACTCAGCGGCGCTCACCTTCAGGTAAAATGTGATAAACAACGGCATCGCGCAAAGTATTTTCTGCTCAAACTTTTTGCCGCTTATAAGTGTATCTATCTCACGGTTTATCTCGTGCTTTTCCTTCATCTGATCGGCTGTACTCCTGATAACGGCCACAAGATTTCCGCCGCTTCCCATCGCGTATGCAAATATATCGGCAAATTCCTTTATAGCCTCTATGCCAAGCCTCTCACCCATCTCTCGAAGAGCCGTTTCCACTCTTTCATTTCGCTGCGCCCTTACAGCCACCAGCTTAAACTCATCTGCCATGACGGATCTGCCATGCAGTTTGTTTAACTCATCGGCTGCCTGTGCAAAGGAATTCTCCACCGAGTATCCGGCCTGCAAGGCAAACGTAAGCGCCGTTATCCCGTCTATAAACTCCTCTTCATTCTTTCGTCTGCTCCTGCCCGACAAAAGCTTAAGATTCTTTTTTATGAAGATTACCGAATACGGTATAAAGACAACCCCTGCCCACCAGGCACCGTAAAATGCTATGCCCATGGTTACGGCAAGCAGTGCTCCTGCAAAAAGCACTCCGAGACGCATAAACTCATTTACGCCCAAGACCTGCCGCTTCGAGCTTTTTACAAGCTTGAAATCGGGCATCCGTACGTTTAAGCCCTCCGATAACGCTTCCATCCTTCTCACCCTCCTCAACAAATTTATACAGCGGCGTCAGCTTAATGCACCCGTCCTCAACGCCGCTGACCTCCGATATCTCAAGCACACGTCTGCTCTTATCCCTAAGCCTGCCCAGATGAACCACCAGATCAAGAGCTGCCGCAATCTGCTCACGAACAGCGCTAACCGGCATATCCATACCCATAAGCACCATCGTCTCAAGCCTCGTCATCATATCCTGGGCAGAATTTGCATGACCGGTTGACAAACTCCCGTCATGCCCTGTGTTCATCGCCTGCAGCATATCGATCGCCTCATCAGAGCGCACCTCCCCCACCACTATCCTGTCGGGGCGCATCCTCAGACTCGTTTTAATAAGATCCCTTATACGCACGGCATTTTCATTTTCCGTGTTGGCTCCGCGTGCTTCCAGACTTATGAGATTAGCTACATTTTGCAGCTTAAGCTCCGCTGAGTCCTCAATAGTTATGACCCGTTCCGTTGCCGGAATAAACTCCGAGAGTATGTTAAGAAATGTTGTCTTTCCGGAGCCTGTTCCGCCGCTTATAAAAATATTACAGCCTGCGATAACGCAATCTTTTAAGAAGTCAGCTGCCTCTTTAGTGACCGAATTCATCGCAAGAAGCGCATCTATCGTCAGCGGCTTGTCATAAAACTTTCTGATAGTTATCGCAGGGCCTCCCACTGCCACCGGCGGCAGCACGATATTTACCCTGGAGCCGTCGGGAAGCCGCGTATCAAGGATTGGATTTTTTGTATTAACCAGCTTATCCGAACGGGAGGCAATCCTTTGAGCCGTATCCTCGAGACGTTTAATATTTTCAAAACGAACATCTGCCCTTTCTATGCGACCCTTTCGCTCTATGAAAATGTCATTTACGCCGTTTACCATGATCTCGGTGACGGAATCGTCTGAGAGAAGACTTTCAAGAACATCCAGTCCTCTTATGGAGAAAAATACCCCCTTCTTTATACGCTCCCTCTGCACAAGAGTGAGCATATGCTCGCGACCCGCCTCATATATCTCTTCATCGATCATTTTTTTTAATACATCATCACTGACATTCGGATCTCCCGATTCGCCGGTAAGCCGCTCTATGCGCTCATAAACCTTCTTTCTGATCGTGACGGTCAGATCCGCATTTTCCATCATAATGTGCTCCTGTCGCTTTCAAGCCATTTGAGCCATTTTTTATCCTCTCCGTCAAACCAGCTCGCATCATTGTACGGAAGAAGCTGCTGCGGTATCTTTATCCGCCTGATCATATCCATGATAAATGTCTTTCCGCTCCGGTGCATGTATGAATCAAACTCTGACAAACGCCCGTCCATCCCCTCTTTATAGGGAATATCCGCTGCATCGCAAAATTTAAACACCTCCCATGGTTCTCCCAGGGCATACCCTACATCCAGGATAACTCTGCTATAGCCGTAATGCGCCGCTATATCGCATATGAACCTGTTGATTTCACGCGCTTTCAGTCCTGCAAGATCGTCAGCGCAGGCCGTCGGCGCTAAAAAATCAAATCTGCCCAGACGACCTATAGCTTTTCTTATAAATTCAGAGTCCACCGAACCTTGTCTGTAAGCATATATCGCATCGGAAATCGTATAACCGCCCGTAGTCTTTAACCGTCCCCTCAGCTGAGAAAACTCATCAAGATTAATATAGAGCACCTTTTTATATGCCGCTTCCTTCTCTGCAAGTGTCAGAGCATACGCATTTTTATACTCTGCCTCGCAAAATGACATAACTCCGGTAATAAACACATCCCTTTGATCGTGATGATCACTTCGCTTTCTTACCGGATCTCCGATAGCGCACATTATGCTGCTTGCGGATCTGTACCTGCTCATCTCATGCTCTCCGGAGACTTCATCCTCAGTAAGTATTATAGTCTTACCTGTAAATGAATCCTTAAACTCGTCACAGTATGATTGCTGTCCTATAACAAGCGCATCCGGCTGTGATATTTTTAAAAGATCAAGAGCCTTTCTTTTCTCGGAAAAAGCCCTCACTATACAGTTGTTTTTTCTGCCCGTACTCATTGCACCGGCAAGCTTTTTAAGATAAATCTCGTCTGAATCGACGATAACGATATCAAGTGATCTTGAAGTCACCTGCCTTACCCCCTTATATCTAATTATTCAAAAGTTTTTGTTTTTTCTTAGGAACCTGCGACAAGAAGTATCGCGATTTCTCAGATAGCATTTTTCGAAAAATGTAAGTCGGATTTTATATCATCCGGAAAGAAGTGTCAATACTTTTTTGACTTAATTTTATTTTGTATTTGAATAAAAAAAACTTGCAAAATTTTGCGAGGTAAAAAACTGTAGCTTTTAAGTGTGTCAAACGGGGACAGTCCCTTAAAGGGACTGTCCCCGTTTGACACACTTTTTTTACCTGTACATCATATGATCAATAAACTGCTGCGCCGTCCTGCCTGATATACCCCCGTGCGACATTTCCCACGCACGCGCTTCCCTTATCAGGCTTTCTTCATCCATGTCAAGTCCGGCTCTTCTTGCCAGCACTTTTACAATCTCCTCATACTCCTTCGGCAAGGGCTTGAAAAACCCGATAGTTACTCCGAACCTGTTGGACAAGGACAGCTTCTCTTCCACCGTATCCGAATGGTGGATATCATCCTGATTTGTGTGATCGTTCTTGTCGTTCCAGCTCTCTTTTATCAGATGTCGCCTGTTTGACGTAGCATATATAAGGACATTGTCCGGTCTTGTTTCAACACCCCCTTCTATGACCGCCTTAAGAAACTTATACTCTGTCTCTGTGTCTTCGAAGGACAGGTCATCCATATATATGATAAATCTGTAATTCCTTTTCTTTATTGCGGATATGACATATGACAGGTCTCTGAACTGATGCTTATAAAGCTCTATCATCCTTAATCCCCTGTCATGATACTGATTTATTATAGCCTTTATGCAGGTCGATTTTCCGGTTCCGCTGTCACCGTAAAGCAGCACATTGTTAGCCCTCGCTCCGTTTACAAAGGCCTCTGTATTGTCAACGAGCTTTTTCTTTTGCAGTTCGTATCCCACAAGGTCGTCAAGCGTGACGTCATCCATATTGTTTATTGCGGTAAATGTAACGCCGCCCGCTTGCCTTTCTTCTATCCTGAAGGCTTTATTGAGCCCCAAAAGCCCCACGCCGTGTTCACGATAAAACTCTTCTATCATATTGAAAATTTCAGTCTCATCAGCTGAACGCTCAAGTCTTTCCGAGAGCTCACGAACCTTTTTACTGACATTACGGTTATATATTTTTTTATTTTTTTCTACAGCCCTGTAAGCGGAAATAAGCGAAAAACTATTGATCCCCAACTTCTTTTCTATATCTGAAAAATCATAGAAAAATAAGTTTCTTATGTGCTTCATATCCTGCCTGACTATTTCCCGGACAGTGCCCTCATCAAGCTTCTTTCTCTCACAAACAAGGGAAAACGGATTTTCATTCATCGCAAGAAAATAAGCTATATAGTTGTGCCACAGATTTCCGTCAAATCCGAAATCCGTCGCAAGCTCCAAAAGTCTTTTAAGTTGCTGCTTTACAGCTTTTACGACTTCATCCCGGTCATAATCACAGGACTTTACCTGTTCAATTAAATCCGCCAGCTTACAGAGAATGCTCTCCTGAGTTGCCTCTCCGTACATAAAAAGTTCCGATAACTCTGTCTTCATAAAGAAATGCCCTTTCTGAATGCGTTTTAATGATTCCTGCTATAACGATTACGCAGTCTTGTATCCGTATTTTAAAGTATAGTTCTCTGCCTCCTCATGAGATATTGCAAAGTATTTTTTCAGTTTTAGAACCACACGTTCACGGGGTACATTTTCTTCCAGATTATCCATAACCATACCCTTAATTCCGTCTGCCTTAGCTGCAGCCGCTTCCCGCCTTGCTGTCGCAGTTTCTTTTTTTGCTGCTTTTATTTCTTCAGCGGCCGCTTTCCTTCCTTCTTCTCTTCCTTCTTCCCTTTCCTCAGCCATCATCTTTTCAAAATCTTCTCTTATACTACTCATTGGTTCTTCCTCCTTAATCATCTTTTTTTCTGAACCTTTTATAGAATTTTACCATTTGAGGATTTATCTGTAAATTGTGTGTCAAACGGAGACAGTCCCCGTTTGGCACACAGCAAGAGTATTGATTTCATTGACAAATAAAGCTATCATCTAAACATATGACTTATAACACTATCCCGACAAACAATAGCCGATAATGAAAGGAACGCAATGAACAAAGAAAACGTAATGGGCACCGGGTCGGTTCCCGGAGTTATGATCAAAATGGCCATCCCTGTTATCATATCCATGCTCCTTCAGGCCTGTTACAATATAGTCGACAGCGTCTTTGTATCCCGTATGCCTGACACCGCACAGATAACCGGAATGGGGGAATACGGCGTAAATGCGCTGACGCTGGCTTTTCCGCTTCAGATGATCATAGGCGCATTCGGTATAGGTACGGGCGTAGGGGTAAATGCGCTTGTTTCGAGAAGTCTTGGCGAAGCTGACAGGGAAAAAGCCGGAAAGGCTGCCGGTAACGGGTTATTTGCCGCATTTATCTTTTCACTTATGTTTGTTGCGGTAGGCTTTTTTGTCGTGGACATTTACGTGAGATCCCAGACGAGCGATCCGGTCAGCATCTTTATGTGTTCAACCTATCTTTCGATAAATATGTTCGTTTCTTTCGGGATGGTATTTTTCGGAATTTTCGAAAAGCTGCTGCAGTCTACGGGAAAGACTGTATACTCGACTATCGCA
This sequence comes from uncultured Lachnospiraceae bacterium, assembly GCA_902784165.1. Taxonomy (GTDB): domain Bacteria; phylum Bacillota; class Clostridia; order Lachnospirales; family Lachnospiraceae; genus UBA4285. The sequence goes on from CACZTL010000056.1 coordinate 16,441, forward strand.
CAGATTTGCGGTGCCGCGACAAATATCATACTTGACCCGATAATGATATTCGGTCTCATCGGCTTTCCCGCGCTCGGTATAGCCGGCGCTGCCTGGGCTACCGTAATAGGTCAGGTAGTATCTATGATAGTCGCCTGCGTTTTACATTTTAAGAAAAATAAAGAAGTCCCTTCAGGGCTTAAATATCTTAAACCCGAGGGACATATCATGAAAGGGATATTTGCTATAGCTCTGCCGGCAATAATCATGCAGGCTCTGATGTCTGTCATGTCTTACGGCATAAATCTCATATTCGGATCCGTATCAACTGCCGCCGTTACAGCCTACGGCATATTTTTTAAGATCGAGCAGTTCCTTTTGTTTGCGCTCTTCGGACTCCGGGACGTCATTACGCCTGTCATAGCCTATAATTATGGCGCAGGCTATGAAAAAAGAGTACGTCAGGGTATCAAATACGGAGTTTTATTTTGCGTTATCGTAATGACAGGCGGCACTATAGCCTTTGAATTTTTTGCTCCTGCTCTCGTATCCATGTTCAATCTTTCGGATCATTCGGCAGAGCTCTGTATAAGGGCGCTTAGGATCATCGGAAGCTGCCTGATCTTTGTCGGGATAAATATGGCGCTTCAGGGGGTATTTCAGGCATTAAACAGCG
>CACZTL010000057.1 GCA_902784165.1 uncultured Lachnospiraceae bacterium
CGGATTATCCGTCAAAAACTGAAATTCTTATAAAGGAATTTTCAGGGTTGTTTTGCTTTCTGATTGTCAAAGATCTGTATGTCTCGCGCCAGACCTAATGTCTTGCGTGCGACTTTGCTATATTACCACCGCAAAAAAATAATGTCAAGCACTTTTTTGAATTTTTTTAAAAAAAAAATTTTATTCCCTTTTCATGCCACATCAACCTTAATTACTTGCATTGTTTCATTGACTTTTTAACTACCCTTTTATAGAATATTTTTCGGAAAAATTGACTAAAACTATATATAAGCTATTTTCACCACCAACCGGGAAAGGAAGGTTTTTCAAATGAAAGTACTGATCGCAGAAAACGCAGCCGATGCGGCCGTCAAAGCCGCCGATATCATGGAAAAGATTGTAAGAGAGGAGCCGGATTGCACCATAGGTCTTGCCACCGGTTCATCTCCCGTGGGCATGTATAAGGAGCTTGCAAGAAGATGCAAAGAAGACGGGCTTGATTTTTCAAAGATTCATTCCGTAAATCTTGATGAATATGTGGGGCTTGAAGGATCTCATGAGCAGAGCTACAGATACTTTATGGATACGAATCTGTTTGACCATATAAATATTGATAATGCCAATACTTTCGTAGTTAAAGCCACAGGAGATATTGATGCGAACTTAAAAGAATTTAATGATATCCTGGATAGCTCTGATATCAGGATACAGCTTCTTGGTGTAGGTCCCGACGGACACCTGGGATTCAATGAACCCGGAGCCACTCTCTATGACGAAGCACACGAAGAAGTTCTTGACGACTCTACCATTGAGGCCAACAAGAGATTTTTTGATTCAAAAGATGAGGTTCCAACACACGCTCTTACCATGGGCATGGGCAATATAATGCGTGCTCAATCTCTTCTTATGATAATCGGCGGGAATAAGGAGACTGCGGCAAGAAAACTTCTTATGGAGGATAAGATCGATCCAATGTGCCCTGCAACTTTTCTTAAGCTCCACAGGGATGCAACTGTTATTATTGAGAAAGAACTGGCGGACAGAATCGGGTATACAGGGTAAATGAGGACCGTTCCGTGTCCAGTTCGTTCAGCATGATATTGGAAAGCAGTGGTGACAGATTTCCACCTTGTGGTGTCCCAAGCCTTGTTTCTTCATAGCCTTGTGGTGTCATGACTCCTGCGTCCCTTGCGGACTTTCACCACAGATTGACGGCATGCCCGTCATACCAAAAAAGCCGGCTGCTATCATTACAGCCGGCTTTTTTAATGCCATCCCGATATAAACGAAATAATTATAAAGTACAACACCGCCACAACGCCTGCGCCGAACATTATCAGGCTGTAGGATATACCCTGTGGTATCCTGCTTTCCTTCTCTTCTTCATTGAAGGTTCCGAATTCGTTGTTAAGAGGAGGCTCGAACCTTTCCGGTCTTCTTAAGAATATGATCTTGCCTACAAATGCCGTGAACCAGTCCACGATGGACGCTACAGACCTTGCAAATAGCGCACCGATAAAGGGCAACACCATAAGAAGCGCCGGTCTGTAAACCTTCTTTTCCAGATCAAGAGACGAAGGCCAAGCATTCACATACGACTTCTTTCCGTCCGACTGTCTGCGCAGCATACCGAGTCTTACTATGATGAGATATGCCGCCACTCCTCCGCCGAGAGATTTCAAAGTACCCGATATATTCACCCATGAGAAATAATGTACCGCATGCTCCGGGGAATGCCCATGCAGGAAATGCTGAGCTACGTCTGCCATACCATCTGCCGTGATGTTCGGTATGGCGCCGATAACGGGCAGTATCGCCGCAGAAATTATAAGTATTACCGTAACCGGCACAGACATATAACGCTTATTGGCATCAAACTGTGCCTGCTTTGCCGGATCGTTATTTTTCTCCACAAATACCGCAAAAAAGAGCTTTAGCATATAACAACAGGTCATACCGCCGGCAATGATAAACAGTACTTCTATCGCCTTAAAGCCGTATGCCCATCCCGTGTGCTCGGCTATCTCTATGTACTCCACGATAGACTCGTGAATAAGGGTTTTACTTACATATCCGTTCCAAAGAGGAACACCGATAACACCCAGTATGGCAAAGCCCGCCGTAAACATAAGTGCCGGTTTCTTTCGTCCGAATCCCCTGATGTCATTTAGGTTGAAGCTCTTTAAATTCATAAAGATAACTGCCGCAACCATAAAGAGGGCGAGCTTTATTAGGGAATGATTTACAAGATGTAAGATACTTCCCCTTACCGCAAGGGCGTTGTGGTGATCAAGCACCGCCTGCATACCTACACCTACTATGATAAATCCTATCTGTGACATGGATGAGCAGGCAATGGTTTTTTTGAAATTGTCGGAGAGTATACCCATGATACCTCCAAGGAGCGCCGTAGCGATACCAAAAAGTGTCAGAGCAAGTCCCCACGAAAAATGATGAAGCAGGATCTGTCCCGTAATGACAAACATCCCAAAAATTCCGGCTTTACTAAGGATTGCTGAGAGCAGA
>CACZTL010000058.1 GCA_902784165.1 uncultured Lachnospiraceae bacterium
CTACGGACACACAAAGCGGGTGATGGGAATCGAACCCACGTATCCAGCTTGGAAGGCTGGTGTTCTACCATTGAACTACACCCGCAAAATGAAAGACTATTTCGGACATCGGGGTGACAGGATTCGAACCTGCGACCTCTTGATCCCAAATCAAGCGCGCTGACCAAACTGCGCCACACCCCGAGATCATCCTTTGCCCTTTGTTGTTAAAGCGTTATGATCTGTTGCTTTTCACAACGCAAGAAGGATGATAACACATACAAAATAGTCTGTCAAGCATATTTTTTCAAAAAACGTTTCAAAAATATAAAAAATTATAAATAATCCTTCAAAACGTCTGCTTTATCCGTCTTTTCCCAAGGAAGATCGATATCTGTGCGTCCGAAATGACCGTATGCGGCAGTCTGCTTGTAGATAGGTCTTCTCAGATCAAGCATTTTAATGATTCCGTCAGGCCTTAAGTCAAACTCTTTTCTGATTATCTCTACAATCTTTTCCTCGGAAAGCTTTCCGGTTCCGAAGGTATCAGCCATGATAGATGTAGGTGTTGCAACACCGATAGCATAAGAGAGCTGTATCTCAACGCGGTCAGCAAGACCCGCCGCAACGATATTCTTTGCTACATATCTTGCTGCATAAGCTGCCGATCTGTCTACCTTTGTGCAGTCCTTGCCGGAAAATGCACCGCCGCCGTGTCTTGCCGCACCGCCGTAAGTGTCAACGATTATTTTTCTACCCGTAAGCCCGCTGTCTCCGTTCGGTCCTCCGATAACAAACCTTCCTGTAGGATTTATGTATATCTTTGTGTCATCATCTACCATGCCGGAGTCTACTATAGCGTCAATAACATACTTTCTTACGTCGTTATGTATCTGCTCCTGCTCGATCTCGGCAGCATGCTGGGTAGATACGACAATAGCGTCAAGTCTTACCGGCTTATTGTTTTCATCATACTCCACAGTAACCTGAGTCTTCCCGTCGGGTCTTAAGTATGAAAGAGTTCCGTCTTTTCTTACCTTTGTAAGCTGACGGGCAAGCTTTTGCGCAAGTGCAGCCGCATACGGCATATACTCCTCTGTCTCGTTAGTCGCATAACCAAACATCATACCCTGGTCGCCGGCGCCGGTATCAAGACCGTCACCATCATTTCTTGTTTCTATAGAAGAGTCAACACCCTGCGCTATATCAGGCGACTGCTTATCAAGCGCCACTAAGACAGCACAAGTATTACCGTCAAAGCCCTTTTCCGAGCTGTCATATCCGATGTTATTAACGGTTTCTCTTACAACAGACGGGATATCCACCTGCGCTGTTGTCGTAACCTCTCCCATAACCATGATAAATCCTGTGTTTGCCAGAGTCTCACAGGCTACACGAGCCTGCGGATCCTGTGCGTAAATTGCATCAAGTATAGAATCCGAAACCTGATCGCAAATCTTGTCAGGATGTCCCTCGGTAACTGATTCTGAAGTAAATAATCTTTTCTCCATTATAAAAGTTCCTCTCATTTTTTATTTTTTACAGCATGATCATAATTCAGATCAACTTAGATTACTAATTAATCATAGTATACAAAAACAATTAAACAGTCAAGGAACGTTTTTATTTCTTTGTGTAATTGTATTATCAAACCGTCTCCTTTGACACATTTCGGCATATATAAATGCCTATCGTCTCCCTTGACTTTCAATAAAATACTTAAGAAAGAATATGTTTAAAAAACACATTTTATTCACATTTTAAAAACACATTCAACACATTTAATTTCTATACTTTTCGACAGGGGAAGGCTTGACTTTCCCCCGACTAAAATTTTTTTCATATTTTTCCCTCCTAAGTGAAGAAACCCCCAAATCTTCACTTAATCCCATACATTTTGGACTATGTATGGCACAAAGTCCTGCGCTTTCTACTCTCCTTAAGCGCAGGGCTTTTTTGATACACTTAGCATACAAAAAACACGGGGCAACTTCCCCGTGTCCTTCATCACTACTGTGTAGTTGTCTCTGTAGCTTTCGTACTTTCGGTACTTTCAGCACTTTCAACCGTTTCCGATGTCGCTTCAGTACTTTCTGCGCTCTCACTGCCTTCCGCTGCCGCCTCAGTTGCTTCACCCGATTCCTCTGTAGAAGCCGGCACCTCTTTTACCTTGCCTGCCATGAATTCCGCAACCTTGGCATAAATCGTCTGATAACCTGTATCACAGTTTACTGCTGCACCATATGTGTCTATTATAGACTGGTAGTTATCATAGCCGTAAGCTGCCGCAAGCTCCTCACCTCTCTCAACGATCTCATCTACGCTTGCAGTAAAGCCTTGGCTGTCTCCGATAAGAGTTACGAGCATCTTGTTGCCTACATAATCCTCAGCGTAATCATGAGCGTAGTCATCATACTCCTCTTGAGAATTAAGTCCGTAGTACTGCTTTATGTAATCAAGGAACATCTGCTCTTCATCCTGAGTAGTAGTTGTTGCCTCTGTTGAAGCCGTAGTTTCACCCTTTGCCGTTTCTTCTGCAGAAGCTTCAGTTTCCACAGAAGTTGTCATCATGCTCATATACTGCTTATACTGCTGGAACTCACTGTCGATATTGTTCTTAATATTTGTCTCTATCTCGGAAACTTCAGCCTCGGGATAGCCTTTAAACGTAGAAGTTTCTTTGAGCTTTTCAAGCGCGGCAGAAAGGATTTTTGAATTATTTGACTCTACCGCTGCTGCTTTAAGGCTTGCCTTGATGCCTTCTTTTAACTCGGCAAGGGTGGAAACATTTCCGTAACCTTTACCCGCAAGCTCTTTTGTATGGGCGCTTACCCATGCGTCATCTATTGTCGGTACTGTCGGACGCATAATATTTGTAATCGTTACTTTAAATACGGCATCCTTTCCCTTAAGCTCTTCACTGCTGTAATCATCGGGGAATTTAACAGGAATCTCATACTCGGTGTTGGCATTCTTTCCTTTTAATCCCTCATCAAGATCCTGTATAAATCTGAGTGAACCTACGGTATATGTCTGGTCTGTTGCCGTTCCGCCTTCAAACTCCACTCCGTCTATGCTTCCTGAATAATCAAGCGTGATTATATCGTCTGCCTGTGTCGTTCCGCCCGATGTCACATCCTCCTGCAGAGTATATTCCGTTTCAAGAGCCTGCACGTTTGTTTCTACTGTTTCGTCAGTAATATCCTCATTTGAACGGTCAATTTCATCTATCTCTATATTAGTGTAATCTCCGAGAGTTACATAATCTTTGTAAACTTCGGCCGTATGCTTGAAAAAGCCGTTATAATCCTTAGCGGCTACTGCCTGAGACGCCGTCGAGGTTCCGTTAAACTCCGAAGCGGAACTTCCGCATGCCGTAAGAGCAATAGCTGCCGTTGCTGCTGCTATAACACCCGTTATAATTCTTGTTTTCTTCATGGTAATATCCTTCTTTCTTTTAATTATAGATTCTTGTTATGTCAATATATACTATACTAATCAAGCTTAAAAGAACCTTAAAATTTTATAAGCGCATAACGTTTTATTTATATCACATATGTAAAAAAAATTAAATACCCTTCACAAAAACTTCCTAAATCAAATTCTTTATGTTATTATGTATGAATTAAAACTTCTGTCCATGTGTATCAGTTAGAGGACAGTGTCCGTGCAACACACTGACCGAAAGGTTCATCATGAAATTAATAAAAACAAAAGCTATTTTTCTCGCCGCCGGGCTGATTGCATTACCTCTCTCCGGCTGCAGTCAGAATGCAGCGGAAAACTCAAATAATGATACGACTCTTACCGGAAATCCGAAAGAGAATCCGGCTGCATTTACATTTAAAAAGGATCCCGTCACGGTAAATGCTTTTAAGCTTGATACATATATATCGATCAGCGCTTATGAAGATATAGACGAGTCATACCTTTATGACACGCTTGCGCTTTGTGACCGCTATGAGGAAATGTTTTCAATGCACAAGGAAGGCGGTGCTCTTTATAATCTTAACGAAGGCACAACAGATAAGGTTCCGTCCGAACTCGGCCGTGTGATGGAGACAGCTCTTAAGTGGTCTCAAAGCTCTGACGGTGCTTTTCAGATTTCAGTCGGAAGAGTCACCGAGCTTTGGGATTTTACTTCAGGAAGCCATGTTATTCCTTCAGATAACGAGATTAAGTCTGCTCTTAAAACCGTAGACGATACTAAGATCAGCTTAAGCCCCTCTGATTCCGAAGAAGGAGCTGCTTATACGGTTTCCATGCCTGAGGGCACCAAGATAGACCTGGGAGCTGTAGCCAAGGGTTATATAGCCGATAAGCTTAAGGAAGATCTTATATCACGCGGAATAACAAGCGCTGTTATTAATTTAGGCGGAAATGTGTTGTGCGTCGGCGACAAGAACGGCGATCCGTTTAATATCGGAATCCGTAAACCCTTTGCGGGTGATACTGATATGATTACGGTGCTTAAGCTTAAGGATTGTTCTGCGGTGTCCTCCGGAATATCCGAAAGATATTTTGAAGAAAACGGTCGCATTTACCATCACATAATTAATCCCCGAACAGGTTATCCTTATGAAAATGAGCTTTGGCAGAGCACCGTTATTACGAAGGACTCACTTACAGGCGATATACTCAGTACCCTGTGTTATGCTCTGGGCACAGATAAAGCGCTCGAGCTCGCAAAGAACACCCCCGATACAGAAGTCATACTGGTAAAGGATGACCTTTCTTTGGTGACGAGCGACGGAGCAAACGATCTTATGAAATAACGGAGATAATTTATGACATTTTTTTCAGTTTTAAGAACAATAATATGCCTGGCGTATGTCGGCTTTTTCATGCTGTGCGGCATAGTATTGTTTCCGATAGAGTTTTTTATAAGACGCAAGGATGAAAAAAAGGCCATGCGGTTCAGCGTTACCGTAACGAACTGGGGGTTCAGGTGCGTCACTGCCCTGACCGGTTCAAAGGTTACCGTTAAAGGCAAAAAAAATATTCCGGCAGGTGAAGCTGTGCTTTTTGTCGGGAATCACCGCAGCTATTTTGATCTCATCGCCGGTTACTATAATCTTCCGTTCCACACCTCTATTGTCTCTAAAGCCGGTCTTAAAAAAGCTCCTGTAATAGGAGGCTGGATGAAACGGTTTAAATGTCTCTTCATCGAACAAAACAGTCTCCGCCAGGGAATGCAGATGATAAAGGATGCACAGGAGCTTATGAAAAACGGAACCAACATCCTGATATTCCCCGAGGGCACCAGAAACAAAGGCGAAGGCGTCGGTGAGCTTCACGCCGGCTCTCTTAAGATAGCCACAAAGCCCGGTTTTAAGATTGTTCCTGTTGTTTTTACAAATACAAGAGAGATTTTTGAAAAGCAGTTTCCGTGGGTTAAGCCCCAAAAGGTTACTATGGAGTTTTTGGCTCCCATTGATACGTCAGGTATGACTCGCGAGGAGATAAAAGCACTCCCGGATGCTTTGCGAAAAATACTTCTTGAAACATTTGAAAAAAACAACTCAATTGTGATATAATATTTCGAGTTTTTTGCATTTGCGAAAAATAATATATAAAAAAGGAGTAAAATATGCCGATCTATCTGATAATATTGCTTATCGCTGCTATAGCCGTTTTTATCGGCGTCATAATCTATTATTTCAAACGCGGAAAAAAGCTCAGACAGCAGCGTGAGGACAACGAGCAGTTTATGCATGACCATAAGCAGACTGTTGAGCTTTATGTCATTGATAAAAAGAATCTTCCTATCGTTGACTCAGGACTTCCTAAGTCAGTTATTGATTCCATGTCCAAAAGACAGCAAAAGAAAAAGATGCCTATGGTAAAGGTTAAGTTCAACCAAAACATCTTAAGCCTTGTTGCCGATCGTGAAGTATTTAAAAATCTTCCGGTCAAGTCAAATGTGCGTGCCGTGGTCAGCGGTATTTATCTTACGGAATTTGTTCCGCTTAAAGGTGCCAGGATGGCTGAGGTTCATGCAAGCAAGAAAAAAAAGAAAAACACAAATAAGTAAAGAGGCGTTTTATGAGCAGAAATCTAACTCTCTTAACAGACCTGTATGAACTTACCATGATGCAGGGCTACTATAAAACAAATAACCATAAAAAAGTTATATTTGAGGTATTCTATCGAAAGAACCCTTTCGGCGGCGGTTTTGCCATCGCCTGTGGACTTGAGCAGATTATTGATTACATTAATAATCTAAAATTCTCAGAAGATGATATATCATATCTTAAGTCGACAGGGATATTTTCAGATGATTTTTTGGATTATCTTAAGCGTTTCAGATTCACCGGCGACATATATGCAATCCCTGAAGGAACGGTAATCTTTCCCAGAGTTCCTCTCATGAAGGTTGTAGCGCCTGTTGATCAGGCCCAGCTCATGGAAACCGCACTGCTCAATATCATAAACCACCAGAGTCTCATTGCCTCAAAGGCTGCAAGAGTGTGCTTCAGTGCAGGCGAAACTCCCGTTATGGAGTTTGGTCTCAGGAGGGCCCAAGGTCCCGACAGCGGGATATACGGGGCAAGAGCAGCAGTCATTGCAGGATGTGTAGGCACAAGTAACGTACTTGCCGGAAAGATGTTTGATATACCTGTTATGGGTACTCATGCGCACAGCTGGATTATGAGCTTCAACAGCGAATACGAAGCATTTAAAGCATATTCCAAGCTTTATCCCGAAAACTGCACTCTCCTTGTTGACACATACGACACCCTTCAGTCCGGTGTCCCGAATGCCATCAGAGTTTTTAAAGAAATGCAGGAAGAAGGGATAAAGCTTAAATCCTACGGAATACGACTGGATTCAGGAGATCTTGCTTATCTCACAAAGAGAGCGCGCGCCATGCTAGATGAAGCCGGCTTTGCGGGCGCTGTTATATCAGCCTCAGGTGATCTTGATGAATTTCTTATCGAGTCTTTAAGACAGCAATCAGCTGCTATAGGATCGTGGGGTGTCGGAACAAAGATGATTACAGCTTACGACCAGCCTGCATTTGGCGGCGTATATAAGATAGCTGCTATAGAAGATGAAAACGGTAATTTTCAACCTAAGATTAAGATTTCGGAAAATACTGCAAAAATAACAGATCCCGGTGATAAAGAAATCTACAGGGTATACGATGAAAATGAAAAGATATTTGCTGATCTTATCGCATTGAGGTCAGAAACATATGACGAAACCGAGCCCTTAGAGCTCTTTGACCCGAATGAAACCTGGAAAAGAACAACCCTTGAACCGGGTAAATATCGCTTAAGAAAGCTTTTGGTTCCGGTATTTGAAGATGGCGTCTGTGTATACGAAAGAAAGAGTACAAGGCAGATACGTGATTATTGCGCTAAAGAAAAAGAAACCTTATGGGATGAAGTAAGAAGACTGATCAATCCTCATGAGGTTCATGTAGATCTTTCCGAACCTCTTTTTAACTTGAGGAACGAGATGCTCCATAAGCATAGCAAAAATAAAATACCTGATGATATCATGATGTGATTATCTCTATATCGGTATTATACTCCGATAAAATCGTGTTACCGTCATATAATGTATAAGATACGCATATTTTATGCGTATCTTTTTTTGTATATGAAAATCCGCGTGTCACTATCTTCAGCCTGATCTCACCGTGCGGTGTAGAATATAAAAAAGGCAGGCTTAACCCTGCCCTGAAGGCTGTTTTATTTTTACCGGCTTCTCCAGTGCGCACCCACTCCATACCGTCAGGATCAACCTTTAACAGATGACATATCTTACTCCCGCCATCACTATATTCATTAAATGCCACGTGGACTCTGTTATTAATCTCTTTTATTCTTCCGGTATATTCATTCCTTTCACGCTCTCCATCCTGCTCTCTGCAAATGACTATACGTGCAAGGGCATTTTCTTCATCCTTCATAGTCTTTCTCCGATGTGCTTTTAAGCACTGATGCTATATCATTCATCTGGTTTTTTATATGTTCCCGTATTGCTGACTTTGCATTATCGATATCTCCCTCACTGATGCATCTGATAATAAGCTCATGCTCTTTAATAAGCTGAAGCCTTGCGCTGTCATTTTTTATGTATTCTAGCCGATACCTGTATATCTGCTCTCTGAGCTCGTTAATAATCTGCAGGAGACGTTTATTCTCCGTTATCGAATATATAATATCATGAAATGCAACATCTGCCTGTGCTATCTTTATAAGCTCACCGGTTGCTACAGTCATCCTGAATTCTTCATTAGCTGCCTTAAGTCTTTCTACTCCGTCAGGAGTTATACGCTCAGCACAAAGACTGACGGCAAGCTCCTCAAGCGTTGTCCTTACCTCAAGCACATCGCGCATATCCTTATCCGTTATACGGGCTACCACAGCTCCGCAGCGCGGCACCATGCTCACAAGCCCCTCCTCAACGAGTTTATGAATTGCATCACGCACAGGTGTCCTCGAAACCCCAAGCTGATCTGCGAGTCTTATCTCCATGAGGCGTTCTCCGGGCTCTAACTCGCCTTGAAGGATAGCCCGTCTCAGCCGCAGAAAAACCACCTCACGGAGAGGACGATTGGAATCTGTATCTAACCTGATATCTTCCTTCATAAAAAACCACCGACCTTAATGAGTCACCGTATCAAAACAATAAGCATCTTTAAATTTCGCTTCTGCCAAGTCTTTTGCCTCAAGAAGCTTATCTTCATCATCGAAGATTGCAAAAACACTCGGACCGCTCCCGCTCATCATGGCTTTAAGTGCCCCCGACTCTTCCAATGTCTTCTTAATCTCACCTATAACGGGATATCTTTCTATAGCAGGCTTTTCAAATGTATTACCCATAAGTCCTGTTATTACACTTAACTCCTGCTTTTCCGCAATGCTTTTCTCAAGTGCATCTATATCAGGGTGCTCAAGCAATCCGGCACTATCAAGAGAATCATATGCTTCACCTGTAGATATTATTATATCAGGCTTTACAACAAGTACATAACTCTTAGGAAAGTCAGGAACAGGTGTCAGCTTTTCACCACGCCCTTCGGCAAGAGCCGTACGTCCGGTAATACAAAACGGTACATCACTGCCCACTGCCGCCCCTATATTCATAAGAGCCTCTTTGCCGAGTCCTGTCTCAAACAAAGCATTCATACCCTTGATCACGGCTGCTGCATCGGCGCTTCCGCCGCCAAGGCCTGCACTTACCGGTATTCTCTTTCTGATACGTATATGCATACCGAAATCCCAGCCCTTAAACTCATCAGAGAACCTTGAATTAAATTCCTTCTCAAACTGCTTGGCAGCCTTGATTGCAAGATTGTTATCCGCATCTGCAAGAGCAGGATCATCACATTCTAAAGTAAATCCGTGACCGGGCTTTTTTTCTAAGGTTACGGTGTCGCCGTAATCAAGAGTCTGCATGATCATGCGCACGTCATGATAACCGTCGTCACGCCTTCCAAGCACATCAAGTCCGAGATTTATCTTTGCATCCGCATTAATCTTCAATATCTTACCCATAATTTTTCTCCAGATAATCAACTATCCTATCAGCCTTTTCGTGACATTTTTCCTCTGTATCCGCTTCTATCATAACACGAATAAGGGGCTCTGTTCCGCTTTTTCTCACCAGAACTCTTCCGTCATCAGCCAGCTCCTCTTCAACCGTTTTAATTAACTCTGAAAGCCCTGTGTCGGCCATAGCTTTGTCTTTATCGGCAACCTTAACGTTTTTAAGAACTTGGGGATATATTACAAGATCCTTAGAAAGCTCACTTACCTTCGATTTTCTTGCGATCATTGCCTCCATAACCTTGATGGCTGTAATAATACCGTCTCCTGTAGTCGCATATTTTGCAAATATAATGTGACCGGACTGCTCGCCCCCCAGTGTGTATCCGTTTTTATTCATACAAGCATAAACATTTTTATCACCGACATCTGTCTTTTCAAAATTAATATCATGCTTTGACAGAGCCTTATAAAGCCCCATATTTGACATTACGGTGGTGACTACCGTATTCCCCATAAGCTTATCACGCTCTTTCATATACGTAGCATATATATATAGTATGTGGTCGCCTGTCAGTACATCACCCTTCTCGTCTACTGCAAGACACCTGTCGGCATCCCCGTCAAAAGCAAACCCGACATCCAGATGATTTTCCTTTACAAAGGCTTGCAGATCCTCTATATGAGTAGAACCGCAGTTTTTATTTATATTTGTTCCGTCCGGCTCCGCATGTATCACATGAGTCTCGGCTCCCAAAGCATCAAATATGCTTTTAGCAAGCGTCCAGGCGCTTCCGTTACCCGGGTCTATACCCACCTTCACACCCTTAAATGAGTGTTTTGCAAGCCCCATAAGATAACCCATATACCTGTTTCTTGCATTTACATGGTCTACGGTCTTACCGATTTTATCACCGGTTGCAAAGGGAATTTCGGGAATTTTCCCGTCTATATAATCTTCTATCTCTGCAATGACATCTTCACTCATCTTTTCACCATCACGGTTTATGAGCTTGATTCCGTTATCATGAAAAGGATTATGACTGGCTGATATCATTATACCGCAGTCAAGCTCGTCTACCCTTGTTACATACGCAACACTTGGCGTAGTTGTTACGTGTAAAAGATAGGCATCAGCTCCGGATGCGGCAAGTCCGGCAGCCAGGGAATACTCAAACATATAACTGCTAAGTCTCGTATCCTTGCCTATAACGATATGAGCTTTTCCGTCTTCATGCTTTTTACCGAAGTAATATCCGAGGTATCGTCCTACCTTGTAGGCATGTTCTACGGTAAGATCAACATTTGCCTCACCTCTGAATCCGTCCGTTCCGAAGTATCTTCCCATTTTTTTCACCGGTCCTTCAAAATATATTTAGTCAGCTTACCTGTATCCGTTAGGATTGTTTTTCTGCCAGTTCCAGGCATCCTCACACATCTTGTTTATATCACGTGTAGCCTTCCACCCTAATTCTTTTTCAGCCTTTGCTGCCGAGCAATAACACTCCCCGACATCTCCGGGACGTCTGTCCGTAATATAATACGGCACATCAACTCCGTTTGCCTCCTGAAAGGCCTTTACCATCTCAAGCACGCTGGTACCGTTTCCTGTGCCGAGATTATATACAGAAACTCCTTTTTTCATATTCTGAAGCGCTTTTACATGACCGTCCGCAAGATCCGTAACATGTATATAATCACGCACACCGCTTCCGTCTCTGGTATCATAATCATCGCCGAATACCCTGAGCCTGGGAAGTCTGCCTACAGCTACCTGTGTAATATATGGCATCAGATTGTTCGGTATGTCATTTGGATCCTCGCCTATGCGTCCGCTCTCATGCGCTCCGATCGGATTAAAATACCTTAAAAGCGCGCATGAAAACTCTCTGTCGGCCTTTGCTATATCCATAAGCATCTCTTCTATCATAGACTTGGTTTTTCCGTAGGGGCTGGGTATCTCTCCTTTTGGACAATCCTCGGTTATAGGCACAAATGCCGGCTCTCCATATACTGTAGCCGAAGAGGAAAAAATAAGCTTCTTTACATTTCTCTTAAAAAGCTCTTCCACAAGTATAAGTGATCCTATGATATTATTCTGAAAATAATGAAGAGGGAAGCTTACAGACTCCGCAACTGACTTAAGACCCGCAAAATGAATGCAGGCATCTATGTCATTCTCTTCAAAAATCCTTTTATATATCTCCCGGTCAGCTATATCTCCTTTGTAAAACTTGTAGTTATCACCCGTGATCTCCATCACTCTCTCGAGTGCTGTCTCACAGGAATTGCTTAAGTTATCAAGAACTACCGACTCATATCCGGCTGCCGAAAGTTCAACAAGAGTATGTGTTCCTATGTAGCCTGCGCCACCTGTAACTAAAACTGCCATATCGTCCTCCGTAAGTGTATGTAATCGTAACAAGTATATCACATTTTATACTTTATATGAAAATTAATTCCCCACCCGTTATCAGTGTGTCAGTTTTTTAAAAACCGGAAAATCCTATCATACCTTTTTCTCCGTCAAAGTAACGGAACAAAACCTTTGCCTCTATCTTGTCCTTCGTTACAAATGTGTTCGTCCACCACCGTGCATCCTTTGAATTTCTTCTGTTATCCCCCAGCATAAAATAAGAATTCTCGGGTACGGTGTACTCCGTACGGTTAACTGCCTCAGTAGAGTGCGGCTCTTTTGTATAATCCTCCTGAAGTAAGACTCCGTCGATATATACATCACCGTCTTTAAAGCTTACCGTCTCACCTGGCAGACCTATAACTCGTTTTACAAACTTGGTACTTTCATCATCAGGATACTTAAAAATAACGATATCTCCCCGCTGCGGTTCGGCTGCCACATAAGCAAGCTTTAGACCTATAAGCCTGTCATTTTCATTGATTGTATCCTTCATGGAGCCTGTCGGCACCCTTGCATTCGTAAACACAAAAAACATCAGGAAAAATGCCGCTGCCGCCGCAATAATTACAATCCTGACATAGCTAAACACATCCTTTTTGGTTATACCTCGTTTTTTAGACTCGTCGCTATCTTTGGCCCTTTCATCATCCTTCAGATCATCTGTCTGAGCAGAGATTTGGGGTTCTTCTTGTTTTTTGGCCTCCTTCGCAGTCTTTAATTCTTCTTCTTTTTGCGTCTCTTCCGACCTTACCGGTCTCCAAAGCTTTCTTTTTTCTTTTTTCTCATCTGCCATCAGATTCATCCTTTATGAATTGTATTTTTTTGTATTCATAACCTCTAACATAATAATTCACTTAAGTATTAAATGCAAGAAAAAATATTATTAAATGTTTGAATTTTCTGTTATAATGCAATTAGTGTGTCAGACGGTGACCGTCACCATCTGATACACTAATTTGCTATACACTGACTTAAACATAATTAACATAATAAAAAGGAGTACGATTATGCCCTCTCAAAATATTCAAGATATTTTTTTAGATCTTTTACCGGATGTTGTAAAAAAAGCACTGTCTGAAGATGACATGGAGACCGTCTCTCTCTGGATGCAGAGCGAGTCTAAGTCAGGAAATGCAAGAGCCCAGTATGTAATGGGAGCCGCAAACGCCATAGGATTAGGTAATGAGAGACATCCCGAAAAAGCCCGTGAGCTTTTTAAAAAGGCCGCTGACAAGGGTTACTCACCGGCGCTGAACAGTCTCGGCGTTATATATCTTAACGGAATAGACACTCAACCCGACACGGCAAAGGCTAAAGAATACTTCGAAAAAGCAATAGAACTCGGAAACGCCGATGCCATGTGTAATCTTGGCACTATGTATGAGGACGGCATAGAAGTAAAGCAGGACTACAAAAAAGCCCATGAGCTTTATAATCAGGCCGTATTTAACGGAGACATGGATGCTTATTGTAACCTCGGACTTCTTTATGAGGACGGTCTGGGGGTTGAACAGGATTATGATATGGCTGTTAAGATGTATACGAAGGGTGCAAAGCTCGGCGACGCTGACTGTATGTGTAATCTCGGTCTGCTTTATGCCGAAGGCCGCGGAGTTACCAAGGACTTAAAAAAAGCAGCCGCATGGTATGCAGCTGCAGCAAGGCTCGGCGATGATGAAGCCTTAGAAGAAATAAAGGAATATCAGCGGAAAGGACTCATCAAGGAAGATTTACTTTCCTGATTCCTTTATCCTTGCGTATTCAAATATAAGATCGACAACGCCGTCTATCCCTATGTCGGCACTATTTACACAAAGATCATAACTCTCCGCTTTACCCCATTTTTTGTCGGAGTAATAATCATAATAGCTCGAGCGCTTTTTATCTGTTTTGTGGATAAGAGCCTCGGCTTTTTTTGCGTCCAGATCGTTTCGCTTCATAATCGTCTTTATCCGCTCTTCAAGAGGACATGTGATAAATACGCTTATCATATGCTCATAATCTTCAAGCGCATAATCGGCGCATCTGCCGACAATAACGCATGACTCTGCCTCACCGAGTTTTTTTATAGTATCAAACTGAGCAAGGAATATCCTTTGGTTTATAGGCATATCACTGTATGCATCGCTGTATCCGAAGGAATATGTGTCCATCACAAGCGAGTATAACAGAGAGCTCGTCGGCTTCTCGTCTTGCTTGTCAAACAGTTCTTCGGCAAGGCCGCTGTTTTTGGCTGCCAGCTCTAAAAGTTCTTTATCGTATAAGCGTACACCCATTCTTTCCGCCAGGCGTCTGCCCACCTCGTGTCCGCCGCTACCGTATTCACGTCCTATAGTAATGACCGTTTTATCATTCATTCTGGTACCTCCGTAATCGTATGATACTGTTTATTATTTATCTTAAATCATGTTGCGATACTTTTCACAACCCCCTGAGTATATCAAGCCCCCTGATAAAATCCTCAGGTGGTTTTACATAAAACTCCATATACTTCGCCACTGAAGGGTGATCAAATCCGAGCAGCCCGGCATGGAGCATCTGCCCGTTTGTGTTAAAAGGCGGCTTTGATGAACTGTATACGGGATCGCCTACAAGCGGATGACCGATATGCTTCATATGAACCCTGATTTGATGAGTCCTTCCGGTTTCAAGCTCACACTCGATATAGGCGAAATTCCCCAAATTCTCAAGCACCTTATAATGCGTTACAGCTCTTCGCCCCGACACCCTGTCTACTACCACCTTTTTTCTCTCGGTTTTGCCTCTTGCAAGGGGTTCATCTACCGTACCGCTCATTTCTTTGAAAGAATTATAGCACAGCGCAACATATTTTCTTGTTACACTGTGTTTTTTTAACTGCACGGCAAGCTTCATATGTGCCGAGTTATTTTTGGCACACACAAGAAGTCCTGAAGTATCCCTGTCTATACGATGAACTATACCCGGCCGCAAAAGACCGTTTATATCGGATATATTGCCGTGTTCATGATAAAGCAGTGCATTTACCAGCGTATCTCTCTCATGCCCCGGAGCAGGATGAACCACCATGCCTCTTGGTTTATTTATAACCACTACGTCCTTATCTTCATAAACTATGTCAAGAGGTATATTTACCGGCTTGGCGGTGGTAAGTCCCCTCTCTACAGTTACGGAGCCTCCAAGCACATCGCCCGCTTTAACTTTTTTATTACTCTTTGCAGGCTTTCCGTTATGTAGTACGGTTCCGTCCTTAATAGCCTTTTGAATAGCGCTTCTTGAAATATTTTTATATACCTCAGACAGATAAGCATCCAGGCGTTTCCCCGCATCCTCCTCGCTAACCTGCACATCTACAGCATCGTCGTATTCCATAATATCACTCCGTATCCAACGATTCTTCACTTTGTGTTACATTTTTCTTCTTTTTTTTGAACATCTCGTAATCCTTTTCCCTGTAGACAAATATAACAAGAATCACAAGCAGACAAACCGCGCACGTTACGCATACATCCGCTATATTAAACACTGGGAAATCTATAATCTTAAAATACACAAAATCCCTTACATACCTCAGTCCGATTCTGTCTATGAGATTACCGATACCTCCCGCAAACAATTGTATTGCAAATGCGAGCAGCGGTCTGAAGCGCTTTTCCGTGGGCATCTTAGCGACCAAAAATATCATACCTGCCATTACGGCGCATGTCAGGATTATGAAAAATATGCCGGCTCCCTGCATCATGCCCCAGGCTGCGCCCCTGTTTTCAATATACCGAAGTTCCAAAACACCCGGTATAAGCTCTGCCGGACTTTTTCCTTTAAGAGTATCCGCCGCTATTATCTTTGTGATCTGATCTAAAAGGATCAGACCCCCCGATATGATAAAAAACCATAAAAACTTTCTTTTCAAAGCAAATACTCTCCTGAAAAAATAATCATTCTAAAATAATATCTAAAGCTTTTTCCATCTCCTGCTGCGTCACATCCTTTTTTATGACTGCATTTCCTATATCCTGCAAAAGAATGAACTTAACAATTCCGGCCTCTGCCTTTTTATCAGACTTTGCCGTATCCGTAATATCAGCCTTTGAAAGTCCCGTAACCTTCATAGTATATCCGAAGCGTTCAAAAAGTCCGTAAACATCCTCATACTCTGCATCACTGATATCCCCACGCTGATTTGATATATACAAAGCAGCTATCATCCCAAGCACCACACACTCTCCGTGAAACAATGAAAAACCGGCGCAACGCTCTATAGCATGCCCCAGGGTATGTCCGAAATTAAGAAGAGCCCGCTCTCCGGCTTCCTTCGGATCATTTTGCACTACTTCTCGCTTGATAAGACAAGCCCTGTATATCATTTCTTCAAGAACTGTCTCCTTTAGAGACATAATCCCTTCAGAATTATTCTTTATCCATTCATAAAAGGCTTTATCTTTAATGAGCGCCGCTTTTATAATCTCACCAAGTCCTGAAAGAAACTGTCTTTTGTCAAGGGTTTGCAAGGTATTCATGTTCATAAAACAAAGTGACGGCTGGTGAAATGCTCCCACCATGTTTTTAAAACGTCTGAAATCAACACCAGTCTTTCCGCCGATACTCGAATCGGTCTGCGCAAGAAGCGATGTAGGTATCTGCACAAAAGCAATACCCCGCAGATAAGTGGCAGCAACAAATCCGGTTAGATCGCCTACAACTCCGCCTCCTAACGCTATGCAGACATCCCTTCTTTCAAACCTGTTTTTTATCAAAAACTCATATACATCCTGAACAATGTCAAGATTTTTACTTTCCTCGCCGGCGGGAAAAACAAATGAAAAGCAAGGTATTTCCTTTTCAGCTAAAAGATTTTTTATCTCATCACCGTAAATCCCAAAAACATTACTGTCAGATATAATAGCTGCTTTTCTTCCGCTTTCTAAAACAGGCTCCAAGAGCGAGGATAGCTCCCGGAACCCGTTCGTGATGACTATATCGTAGGAAAAAGCATTCCCTGCTGTTTGCGATGTAACACTGATAGTTTTAGACATAATATCCTATCCTCATCAATTGAAGCTGAAATCATTACCGTACGTTGAAAGGTCTGCATGCGGATTTAATGCCCTCTGAAAATCCCCGGAAATATCTACGCCTGACGGCGCAACAAGGAAAATGTAATTGCTTATCTTCTGGAGATTTCCCCTCATGGCATAGCATGATCCGGCAGAGTAATCTATGATTCTCTGCGCGACATCGGGATTAATGCCTTCGAGATTAAGAACAACCGCCCTTCCTGAAAGAAGTGTGTCGGTTATTTCATTTCCGTCCTCCATAGATTCGGGATGAATGACTACTACTTCAAAGCCTCCTGATGAAGAATTCCTAAGAGGCACAACCTTTCTTTCACGTGGAGTCTCCACACGAGGCTGAGGAGTCCTTTCAACCGGCTGTCTTGCAGCTGAAAAACTCTTTACAGGCTCTGAATACTCTGAATGAACTTCATCCCTGCCTCTGTCAGCCGAATAAGAATCACCAGATTCTTCATCATCAAAATAAGATGTACTTACATCCTCTTCATCTTCAACAGAACTCTTTCTGAAGCCTCCGAACAAAGAACTCTTCTTTTCCCTGCCTTTATCTTTCTTTGCCTTGCGCTCGCGTGACGGGACTTCATAATCGTCATCGTCATCTGCGATGTAATCTTCCTCATTTACATAATCATCGTCGTCATAATCGTCACTCTTAAAAATATTCGTAAATCCTTCAAAAACCTTCATGAAATACCTCCGTAATCACGAGCTCCGAAAATAGCCGTACCTACACGCACCATAGTAGCACCTTCTTCAACGGCTACCTTGTAATCACCGGTCATGCCCATAGACAATTCCTTCATCATTACATTATCAATGTTTTTTTTGTCGATGTCAACAGACAATTCACGCAAAATCTTGAAAAATCTGCGATTTTCCTCAGGGTCAGTCACAAAAGGGGCGCTTGTCATCAGCCCTTTAAGCCTTATATTCTTTAGATCCGGCATCTGAAAAGCAAACTCAGAAACCTCATCCGGAGCAAAGCCGTATTTATTTTCTTCTTCTGAAACATTCACCTCAGCGAGTATATCGGTAACTATGCCTGTCTTTGCCGAACGGTCATTAATCTCCTGAGCCAGCCTCAAAGAGTCCACGGAATGGATAAGCGAGACCTTGCCGATAACATATTTTACCTTGTTGCGCTGAAGATGGCCTATCATATGCCACTCTATATCTTTAGGCAGCTCGTCATATTTTTGTATAAGCTCCTGCACATAATTTTCGCCAAATGAGCGGCATCCGCACTCATATGCTTCTTTTACACTTTCCGCCGGCTTTGTTTTACTGACAGCAATAAGCTTTACTGAAGCAGGATCACGACCGCATTTTCTGCATGCGTTTTCTATACTATTCTTTACTTCTTCTATATTTGTGCTTATCATCACGGTTCTCCTCCTATATCGCTTGACATATGTGTCAAAGGGAACGGCTCTGCTGACACATAACCATTCCCCGTCTGAAACACTAAACGAACCATTTTTGCAGTTAATAATAGATCAAAAAATCAATAAACCACATCTCCTTCATTATATCCTCCGGCATTGAGAAGTATCCTGTCATGTAATCCGACTCCGGATGTTGTTTCATTTAATACAGAATATTCCTTATTTTCCGTTATAACATCAATTGCCTTAAATACTGCATATCCGGAATTCACCTGATATACTCCCTTAACCGTTTCTGTTTCCGCTACCGTATACCTTTCATCTGAATCAGGCATAACAAGCACTGTTTCTTCTTTTAAATTCCCGGGCTTAACAAACACATGATCAGTACTTTTGAACTCTGTCTCAATCTCCTGAAAAACAGCTTCGCTCCCGTTTTCAACAATAAAACCTTCTGCTTTAGAGTTGTTTCCAGTAGTCAGATAATCTCTTGGTATCTTTATAAACTCGGCTGTCACTATAG
Organism: uncultured Lachnospiraceae bacterium; assembly: GCA_902784165.1. Taxonomy (GTDB): domain Bacteria; phylum Bacillota; class Clostridia; order Lachnospirales; family Lachnospiraceae; genus UBA4285. Next base: position 18,861 of record CACZTL010000058.1, read on the forward strand.
CTGAGTTGGGAATCTGAAGGCCGCTGGTCTCTCCCGAAGAAATCTCAAAATCGGCATACCGGTCTCTTGCATAATTCATCACATATTTATTCATCGAAATAAGTGCGTACAAACCGTCATCTTTTTGAATAAGCTCAAAATTTGCTCTTGATTCGGTACCTGCTTTAGTAAGATTGACTGTAACGGCCTTTTTATCTTTCAGCCCATATTCTTCGACAGTTTCGGGTGTAATCTTACAAAGCACACTCCAGCCGTCACTTGTAATAAGTTTATAAGCAGTTTCTCCCGCTTCGATATTCTTTTTAATCCCGGTTGTTTTGGCCTGAAACTTATCAGGATCAAAATAATCATTTGTTATCTCATCCGCCTTAAGCCCCTCATACCCGTCCGATGCAAATACGATATATCCGGCCGTATCCGTTTCAACAAATTTGATGGAATCTCCCGAAACCTTTGATTCTTCATTCTCACCTTCTGCGACAAGGTCTCTGACGGAATTCATCAGTATAGAACTCATTCCCGCTTTTGTTTCATATAACCCTTCAAAGCCTATTGTCTCATAGTTGGATCTGAAGTCTGACAAAAGGGAGTGTATCTGAAATTTTTCTTCATCACTAAATGCTTCACCGGTTCCCGCATACTCTCTGATAAGCTCCGACGCTTCACCGGTCCTATCAACAGAATACACTATGTCACCTACCTTAACCTTAGAGCCTGAGCTTTGGTAATACTCTATATAACCGCTTTCATCCGACTTAAAAACTTTTTCGTCTCTAAGTATTATACCCGGTACCACAAGCGATTCAGACACACTTCCTCTGGTAATCTCATAAACAAGTGTGCTTTTCTTTCCGGTAAATGACGTAATCAGAACCACTATTATATATACAATGATGGCTGCAAATATAAGGAAGATCACCGGTGGGCGTCTAACCTGCTTTTCATTTGCCATAGTCTTAAATCTCCGTTATATATTAAGTGTGACACACTTAATCATTTCTTAACCTGTCTAAAGCTTTTCACATCCACAAAATCTCTTGTATAAAGCTCTCTTTCCCTATACGGCTCTCTTTGCAAACTTATATTCAATACAATCCCCATAGCCGTAAACAAAGCTATCAGCGAACTGATTCCGTAACTGAAAAACGGAAGCGCCAGACCGGTATTCGGCAGAAGTCTTGTAACAACCCCTATATTCAGGAAAGTCTGTATGCCGACGTGGGCAGCAACACCTATGACTACAAGTCTTCCGGCGTAGTCTCTTGTCTTTACCGCAATCCTTATACACACAAAAACTATCGCCGCAAGAAGACCTATTGCCGTCATACAGCCGGCAAAACCGAGCTGCTCGCCTAACGCCGCAAATACAAAGTCTGTATGTGCTTCGGGGATAGACTCTGCATTAAGCAGTGAGGTAGGATCCTCATTGTTAAGCCCCTTGCCCGACAGTCCGCCCGAACCTATCGCTGTAACGGCATTTCGCTGCTGGTAAACGCTGTCATCAAAATTTTCCGGATCGATAAATGACATAACCCTGAGCCACTGATAAGGCTTTAATAATTTTTGATCCGGATTCTGTATATATATCAGCACGACGATTGCTACCGGAACTACTACCGCAAGTATAATCCCCAGTTTCTTATACGGAAGGCCTCCGCAAAAAAAGACCGTGAATAAGATCAGAAATGTGAGTATCGTCTGGGACAGATCCGGCTCCGAAACAAGCAGCACAAGAGGTATTACCAAAAATCCCGCTGTAGCAAATATGAATCTCCACGTATTGATCCTTGACTTGTTCATAAACAGTCTTTTTGCAAGAAACATGACAAGCAGTATTTTTGTAATCTCTGAAGGCTGTATATTTATAGGACCAAGCGGAATCCATCTCTGGGCGCCCATCGCCGTCCTTCCCACAACCAATACAAGCGCAAGCAGTATAATGGATAATATATACCACAGCCTGTAATGCTTAAGTATTTTGTTATAATCAACAAACGACAAAAAAATCATCCATACTGTAGCCGCGACTATGCCAAGCCCCTGTCTCAGTGTATAGTCCGGGTCAGCTGAATTTATCATAACCAGTCCGAATACCGAGGTTATTAAAACAAGAGCAAGAAGTATGTAATTGTAATTTCTCAGATTATATTTTCTTATCATAGCTCTTTATCTGTACCATACTATGTTTCACGCAGGAGTGAAATGCAGCAAAGGAGATTTTTGTTGACTACTGTCCGCTGCCACCGTTTTTATACTCATCAAAGTAGTATTTATAGAACACCTGCGCCATCTCGGTATTATATATAGATGTATATCCAAAAGGTATTTCTATAGACAAAGTAATCTCGGGATCATCATACGGTGCAAAGGATACAAATGTCGCATTATCCGGCTCATAGATGCTTGGCTGGGATGTTCCGGTCTTACATGCTATCCCGTAAGGATCACCCTCAAGTGCCGGATATGTATCCGTTGCAAGCAGCATTCCGTACTTTACTGTCTGCCAGTGTTCATCCTCTACATCATCCATAACCGACACGACCTCATCCTTATGCTCGGTTATCACATTACCGTCGTGATCTGTAACCTTCATTATGAGATTGGAATTTCTGCACTCACCATCCGTTACGATTGTCGATACATATCGTGCTATATTTACACACGAAAATGATGCTGTTCCCTGACCGATTGCTGACGCTATTGCATTGGTGTCCGAGGTCTTTGGATCTGCCTCGGGTATCTCGATACCTGACTTTGTAGCAAGACCAAGTCTTGACGCATACTCAGCAAGCTTGGTCGTTCCGTAATCCGAATCATAAACGCCGTCTCTTGATGATGCTATCCGGTTGCCCATGGTATAAAAAAACACATTACATGAATCCCTGATAGCAGTGGCCATCGTTTCTGTACCGTGCATATCGGGGAATACCCAGCATCTTGGTGACGGCACGATATCTGTATAGAGACCCTCACAGTATACATCAGTGTAGGCATCCGCTACTTCCGTATCCAATGCCGTTATCGCCGTACATAGTTTAAATATAGATCCGGGCGCACATTTGGCCTGTGTCGCCCAGTTAAGCATGGGCGCCGCCTGGTTAAACTGCAAACCCGCATAATAGGATGTATCCATATCACCGGTTATCCTGTTGTTATCGTAACCGGGATAGGATACACAGGCAAGGAGTTCACCTGTATAAGGATCCGTTACTATACCGCCGCCTGAGCTGGGGTGTATGCCTAACTCTCCTGGTGTAAGTATCTTTGCCTTTAATGCGCTCTCTATAAATCCCCTGCCTGTCATATTGCCTGAGGATAATGCTGCATAGAGTTGATCATCCTTTGAGAGATACCCCTGGTCATACAGAAGCGAACATATCTGTACGCCTGATATGGTTCCCTCCTCGCACAGTCTTTTATATATATCTATGGTAAATGTCCTGTCAGCTTTAACGAGCTCTATAGTATGATCCGCTATCGCGTTATATAAATCTTCAGTATCGGCATAAGCATCATCCGAAAAGAATCCGAAGCTTACTTTACCTTCGGAAATACAGTATTTAATAAAATCCTTAAATTTCAGACTCCCGCCGTTGCTCCATTCCTCTACAGTTTCGTTTTCCAGATACAATACAGAAGAATCAATAACACCCGATGACATAAGCAGTTCAAACGCTCGCCATACATATTCCTTACCTGCATCATCAAGCTCTTCATAAGGCGTACCTTCGCCCTTTATCTCATCGGAAAGCCAGTCAAGAACCTCCTTTTGACCTTCCTCAAATGAAGCATGAACTGATTTTTCAAGGTCGGAGTCAGGATTATTCAGCCCCGAAAGCGAAATAAGGTTATTGTTTATAAGTGCTGCGTACACCTCGGGCATAAGGATATATATCTTATCCATAACTCCCTCTGCAGTATACTCAAACTTGGGACCGGAATCTCTTAAATACTCTATGATTATATCGGTCAGCTTATCTTCTATAACCTCATAAAGTTTTTTTTGTAAATCTGTGTCAATAGTCAGGTAAACGTCATGACCTGCAACAGACTCTGTTGATGAGAGCACTTCAGTAATATGACCTACATTATCCAGATATACCTTTTTTACGCCCTTGTGGCCGGCAAGTGTTTCTTCAAATGATTCCTCAACACCCCCCTTGCCTACGACATCATTCAGGTCATAATCGGGATTTCTCTTCTGCAGCTCGGCAAGCTGGTCTGTACTTACCATACCGGTATATCCTATAATTCCGGAATAATACTTTGCTTCATTATATCTGCGCACATAATTCTCATCAACAGTGACACCGGTAAGAGAGTTAGATGATTCCAGTATAGCAGCCATGGTTTCATCGTTTATCTCATTTGCAATCGTAAAGCTTCTGTATCGTGAATATGAGTTAGCCGTCATATTTACCCGAAGGTAAAAAAGCTCTATAAGCTCTTCAGGCGTAAGCTGATCCATTTCTATCATGTAGTTATCAATAAGGTGCTGCGCCAGTCCTTCAGCGCTTGTCTTTTTTTCTTCTTCAGACAACTCGTCTACTGTTGCAACCCCGTAACAGTCGCGAAGAAACCTAAGAAGCGAATCCCCCTCAACCTTATAATAAAAGCCTCTTCCTTCTTCATATCCGAGATTAAAATCATTGGAATACGTGTCGCCGTGCTCCTTGATAATACGCAGTGTATCAATAATAGTTTTGTTTACTGTTTCGTTTTTTTGCTTATTGTTCGTATATATGCCGCTATCGCTTATATTTACAGCGTAGGTAAGCTCATCATAAGCAAGCAGGTTTCCGTCCCTGTCAAAGATTCTTCCTCTTGATGCCGGTGTCCTGACCTCTTTTTCTATAGATGTAGAAAGACTTTCCTGATATTGTGCACCGTCTATTATCTGTATCCTGAACACATGTACTACAAGGATAGCAAAAAGAACGCCAAACGCGGCGGTTATTATGACCGGTCTGAACCTGAAGATATATGAGATTATATTAAGAAATCGTTTCATTTAATTCTTTTTCCCTTTTAACCTTCTTACTCTCGACCAATCTGTTAAGAAGCTGAAGCGGCTTGTAAAGCGCTATCATGATAAGTACGGTATATACCGTTTCCGGAAGTATAATCCTTGTGATATAAAACGGCACAAATATCCTGTTATGAAGCAGGAAGTTCCCGATATATATCAAAAATTCATAGGAAAATGTACCGGCTGCCGTAATCGCTATCAAGACGACGATACTGTGTTGCTCGAAGATATCGCCAAGCACGCCGCTTATATACCCTAAAAGTACAAAAATAAGAGAAGAAAATCCTAACAGACCCGGGAAAAACAGATCATACAATAAACCTGCAAAAAAGCCTGTAAATATCCCTTCCTGGCGGTTATTATAAAACCCGAACAATATCGGAAGTATGATGAGGAAATTCGGCATGATGCCTCCTATCCTTATATTTCTTCCGAGAGTTACCTGCAACAGATAAAAAAGAATTATCAGTCCGATTTCCGTTAACTTTCTTTTCATAAACCAATCCTTTAATCTGCTGTCATATCAGCCTTAAGCTGCTTTATAATGAGAACCTTCTGAAGATGCTCAAAATCAACTGCCGGTTCAACTTTTCCGGACTTGGTCAGCGCATTTCCGTCAGGAGTCACATCATGCGCATATCCTACCAGAATTCCCGGAAGATACTTCGCGGATATGTTTGACGTGATTATCCTGTCACCATCGCTTATCTCGGCATTTTCTTTAAAGCGCTCTACGTGTATATATCCTGTATCCATAAGGGTAAGATCACCCCTTACGGAGCACACATCCTGCGTTTTTTCATCCATAGCGCTTACATACGAATTATCACCGATAACCGTAGTTACTATAGAATAATTGTTATGTACCTCGCTGATTATCCCTACGAGACCGTCGTCTGCGATAACATTCATATCAACCGCGATTCCGTCTGCGCTGCCCTTGTCTAAGGTCAGTGACGAATTCCAGTTTTGTGAAGAAGCACCTATAACTGTTGCTCCCGTCTTTTCATAAGATGCGTAAAGCTGATCTGTTTCATAAAGGCTCCTAAGATCTGCAAGATCCTTTGTATCCTCCCTAAGAAGCTTATTTTCATCCTCAAGCTCAGATATCCTTTTCGAGAGCTCCTCATTTTTAGCCGTCAGTTCATCTATAGTGCGAAGTTTCTCTTCGTGCTCAACCGCACCGATGCCTATGCCGTTCATCCCACGCTGCAGAGGTATTATGACCTGTGATACCGCTTCTCTTAAAGGTGTCACGAGTCTGTCTGAAAGATATGACAACGCCGTAAGAGCAGCACACAGACATACCACAATAACAAGGATCCTCCGGGGGCTGATAACCCTTTTTATCTTGTTTTTCATAGAATGTAAGTCCTGAAATTTAATAAATTTTTAGTCTATTTAAGCAAATCTTTCCTCGGGTACATACGCCAGTCGGTTAAACTCTGCCTTCTCTGCTATGAGAGATATACCCCTTACTGTACTTTCAGCCGGTCTCTGTGTCATATTTACCTGAATCTCTGTTTCGGTAAATAAATGATCCTTAAGACCCGGTATCTGAGATACTCCCCCCGTAAGGAAGATTCCGTTTTTTATAATATCCGCCGAAAGCTCAGGCGGTGTATTCTCAAGGATCATACGCACCTTATCGGTGATCATGGTTATGGGCTCACTTATCGCCTTGCAAATGATCCTTGACGATATCCGCGCGCTAACGGGAAGGCCGGTAAGTACGTTTCTTCCGAAGCCGGGAAACGTTTTCTCTTCGCCCTTCCCCACAAATGCAAGCTCCTGCTTTAATCGCTCGGCAGTTTTTTTACCTATTTCGAGATTATACTCATTCCTTACCGCGTGAATTATACTCTCATCCATCCGGTCTCCGCCTGTATTCACGGAATTACTGACTACGATTCCTCCGAAGGAAATAACAGAAACCTCTGTCACTCCGGCTCCCATATTTACTATCATAATTCCCTTTGCTCGAGACACATCCACACCGGCGCCGGCCGCATCCGCAACAGGCTTATCAACCACAAGGATATGCCGGCACTTTATCTTAGAACGTACAACAAGCTCGTAAAAGGCTCTTTTTTCAACCTCCGTAACGTCGTTTGGAACCGCTATATAAAAGTCGGTCATCCTGCCGGGGCGTCTTGCGCCGTTTATCTTAAGATAAAAATTCTTAAGAAGAATATGCATATCCTCTATATCTGCTATAACCCCTCTCTTAACGGGAAATGTTATCTTTATGTTGGTAGGAGCTTTTTCAAACATATCATAAGCTTCGTCACCAAATGCAACCATCTCCCTGCCGGAGGTAGCTATGCAATTATGCTCATTTAGAATCCGGTCACCGTAGCTCATCTTAAACTGAGCAGTCCCGATGTCCAGTCCGAATATATTTAGAGACAATTTAAGTCACCTTTCATCTTTCTATATTTAGTACCAAAGGGACGGTTCAAAACTTCACAGATATCCCTGATCCTTCATGCTTATATAACAGTTATTCCCTATCACGATATGATCTTCCAGCCTGACGCCAAGCACATCCGCACACTCTTTAATCTTTTTAGTCATGGTTATGTCCGGTATGCTCGGCGTCGGGTCACCGCCGGGATGATTATGCAGCAAAACAAAGGTGTCCGCACCGGATTTAATTATATCACGGAATATGTCTACAGGCTTAAAAAAAGCCATGTCAGTGCTTCCGACTGCAATCATTGTATCTCGTATAAATCTGCAGCGACTGTCCAATAAAACAGCAATGATCTTTTCCCTGTCAAGATGCGCCATATCCTGCATATAATGCCCTGCTATAAACTCCGCCTTTGAGAAGTCGATCCTTCTTATATCCGGTCTTTTTGCCATCCTTCTGGCTATCTCGCAGACACAGCGAAGCTGCGCGGCCTTCACTTTGCCGATACCGTCTATACTGACCATATCCGCTACAGTAAGCTTATTTAACCCCGCAAGCCCTCTGTCCGCATCACAAACCGAAAGCACCTGCTTTGCAAGTCCTGTAGCATCCGTTCTTACGGTACCGGTGCGAAGAATTACGGCCAACAGCTGCGCATCACTTAAAGCCTGCTCGCCATGCTCCATAACTATCTCATAAGGACCCGGGTCGAAAGCCGAAAAACCGCTTTTTTTAACTGTTACCTGTGCTTTATCTTTTTCTTCAAATGTAATATCTTTCATAACATCTTAACCAAAACGGATAGCAGCTGCTTCGGAAAAGATTGCCATTCATTATAGCACAGACAAGGGCTGGAAAATATTAAGAAAATATTAAATTACAAAGGAATTTTCACCAACCCTGCCTCTTTAAGTGTCTGCAGCGTATTCATGATCCCTATCTTCACATGCGGCCAAGTGATTCCACCCTGGAAATACACATTATATGGTTCTCTTAAGGGTCCGTCTGCCGAAAGCTCTATAGACGCTCCTTGTATAAATGCACCCGCTGCCATAACCACCTTATCCTCATACCCGGGCATATCATCTGCGACGGGCGTTACAAAGCTGTCTACCGGTGACGCAGCCTGTATTCCTTCACAAAACTTAAGCAATGCTTCCGGTGTCTTCATCTCCACCGCCTGGATTATATCAGTCCGCTTTTCATCCGATTTCGGAAATGTTTTATATCCCAGTCTTTCATAGCACGCGGCCGCAAATATAGCGCCCTTAAGAGCAGATGAGACTACCGTCGGCGCCATAAAAAGCCCTTGCAGAAAACTCTTCATCGAATAAAGCGTCGCTCCCGTTTCTTTTCCGAGTCCGGGAGATGTAAGCCTGTATGCGGCATTTTCAACGCAGCTTTTTTTCCCTGCAATATAACCGCCGCACGGCGCAATAGACCCGCCGGGATTTTTGATAAGAGATCCGACGACCATGTCAGCGCCGACCTCTGTCGGCTCCCGCATTTGGGCAAACTCCCCGTAGCAGTTATCGACCATAATTATAACCTCAGGCTTGATTCCGCGTATAAAACCGATGAGCTCCTCTATTTTTTCTATGGTGAAGCTTGGACGTGAGGAATATCCCCGAGACCTTTGTATGGTTACAAGCTTCGTCTTTTCATTTATCGCATTCCTTATTCCGTCATAATCAAAGCTGTTATCAGGCAACAGATTGACCTGACGATAGCTTATGCCGTATTCTTTAAGACTTCCCGGACAGTCTCTTATCCCTATGATCTGATCCATCGTATCATACAACGCGCCTGCCGGAGATAAAAGCTCATCCCCCGGTCTTAAGTTCCCTGATAGCGCCAAATTTATCGCATGTGTACCGCTTACTATCTGAGGTCTTACAAGCGCATCTTCGGTTCTGAATATATCGGCATATACCGCTTCAAGCGCATCTCTTCCGATATCATCATACCCGTAACCGGTCGTTCCCGCAAAGTGTGCATCCGAAATCTTCGCCCTTTTAAACGCTGCAAGAACCTTAAGCTGACAGACCTCCGCCACTCTGTCAGCCTCTACAAATGTGCCGGCCAGACCGGAAAGTATTTCTTCGCAGAAGCGGCACACTTCTTCATCTATGCCGAATTCTTTTGTATATGTTTTATAAATATCTGCCATGTCCTTTTACCCTTTTTCTATATTTGTCAAAGTGTGTCAGATGGGGACTGTCCCCATCTGACACACTTCACCACATATATGCTCTGCTATCCTCCCCGCATCATATCCGTGCTCCCTTATATCTATAGGTATCACATCTTTTTCCCTTCTGAACCAGGTCATCTGCCTCTTGGCAAAATGTCTTGTATTCTGCTTTATAGACTCAACTGCCGATCCGATACTGCACTCTTCGTTTATATAATCAACCATTTCCTTATAGCCTATCGACTGCATGGACTTAAGACCGGGATCAAAACCACGTGATAAAAGCCGCCTCACTTCAACTTCCAGCCCGTCACTTATCATCTTATCAACTCTTGCATTTATCCTTTCATAAAGAGCCGTCCTGTCATCCTCAAGCACAAAATAAAAGAAGTCATACTTTGACTCCCTTCCGGCCTCGCGCATATTATAGTCAGAAAACCGCTCTCCGGTAGCTTTAAAATACTCAAGCGCCCTTATGACGCGTTTATTATTATTCATGTGAGTGCTTGTCGCATATACCGGATCTATGTACTTTAAAAACGTATATAACGATGCCTCACGCGCGTAAAAATCTTGGAAACCCGACCTTTTATCGTTTAAGCCGTCTGATATTACAGGTTTACGGATAGTCATATCGCGGAATAAAGATTCATCAGCATGACCAATGATATCCGTAAAATACTTACCGAAAATCTGCTCCCACTTTTTCTCATCCGGACTATCAAGGAACTCCTCACAGTCCTTCCTAAAGCCCCTATCTTCACCGGTGCTTTCATCAAATACCACACCTTTAAGAAGCGCCTGGATATAAAAGGCAGTCCCCCCTACCACTATCGGAAGCATTCCCGCGTCTGTTATACGGCTTATCGCCGCCTCCGCCATAGTAACGAACTCGCTCACATTAAAGGGTTCATCCGGTTCAAGCTCACTTATAAGAAAATGCTTCACGCCCTTCATCTCTTCTTCACTTATCTTGGCACTGCCTATATCCATCCCCCTATACACCTGCACAGAATCAGCACTAACCACGGCTCCGTTTATCTTTAAAGCAAGCTCAACGCCCACGCTGCTCTTACCTGAAGCCGTCGGTCCCGTAACTATTATAAGCGGCGTTTTAGTCTTATCTGACATTTACACAATCCTCTTAAATTTTTTCTCTATCTCATACTTAGTCATGGCGATAAGCGTAGGACGGCCGTGGGGACAGTTAAAGGGATTGTCTGCTTCCATCATCTCTGAAATAAGCTCAAGCGCCTCTGTCCCTGAAATCCTGTCATTGCCTTTGATCGCCGCCTTACATGACATAGACGCTATTTTTTCTATCATTATCTGAGGGGTGTCAGACGGGCTTATGCCTGCGTCCTTTTTGTCAGATAAAGAATCGATAACATCTGTTAGCATCTGCCTGTAATCCATCATCGGAAGTCCTGCAGGTATCCCTGTTATCTTAAGGCTCTTATCTCCGAATGGCTCGATCTCATAACCGAGCTGCGTAAAACTGTCAAATATATCCGAATCCGGTTCTAAGAGTCCGGCTGATTCAAAGCCGCATTCCAAAACAACAGGCACGGTCAGATACTGGGTCTGGGGAGATTTTTGACTTACCTTTTTCATAAGCCTCTCATACAATATCTTTTCATGGGCAGCGTGCTGATCCATCATGTAAAATGTATCTTCTGCCTCTATAAGCCAATAGGTTGCAAACAGATGCCCGAGGAGTCGGTATTTGTTACTCTCCCTCACACCCGGTATTTCCTGCTGCTCATATGAAGCAGGGTGTATCCGCGGCGTATCTGAAGTCGAAGCAGCCTGCCCGGTGTCTAAAGAAGCGCTGTTTCCGGAGATTTCCTGCATCGAGCCATTTGACCGCATGCATTCCAAAGAATTGCCCGGGGCAGCTTCTGTCAAAATGCCGTGCGAAGCAACTTCCCTGACCATATCCTTCGAAAACATGTCTTTGGCAGGGTCTGTAAAAGCGCCCTGAGAAGACGTTTCCTGCACTATATCCTCTGACTCACCTCCTTCTGCATGATTAGCGTAGTCAGTGTCTGCTAAAACCTTATGCGCTAAGACGGACGTATCGTTCTCAACCCCATACTCCTTCCTTACCTCACTCACAAACAAAGGCGTTTTTTTTACTTCTTCAGTCAAAAACACACTATCATCTTGAGTATGCTTCTCACTGTCTTTTCCCGGCACGACCTCCGGCACGATATCGGTTCCCGATATGCGTTTTTTAAGAGCTTCCGTTATAAAAGCGCATACACTCTCAGACGCGGTGAGGCGAAGCTCCCTTTTAGCAGGATGTACATTTACATCAAGAAGCCCCGGATCTATCTCAAACAAAAGGGCCGTAAACGGATAATTGTGAAGCATGATATAGCCTTTGTAGGCTTCTTCTATCGCCGAAGATACGGAATCATTTTTTATATACCTGCCGTTTACGGCATAATTCTCGAAGGATCTGTTTCCCCTGCTTATAGCGGGTTTACCTATAAAACCGCTTATCTTAACCTCATCATTACCGTCATTTATATCTATCAGATTGCCGGTTATCTCACGACCGTAAAGAGAATAAATAACCTCTTTAAGATTTCCGTTTCCGGTAGTTGAGAGCTTCTCTTTACCGTTGTTTACAAATCTGAATGATATATCGGGTCTGCTAAGCGCCATGTGTTCCATAACAGTACCCGCGGCAGCTCCTTCCGCAGACTCGGATTTTAAAAACTTCTTTCTCACAGGCGTATTAAAAAACAAGTCACGCACTACGACTGTGGTTCCGTCCGGAATACCGGTTTCCTCAAAAGCTGTCTCTTCGCCTGCTTCTATACCGTATGAAAAACCTGACATACTTTCATGAGTTTTGGTAAGAAGGGTGACCTTAGCTACTGCGGCTATACTTGAAAGCGCCTCTCCCCTAAATCCGAGTGTCGCTACACCTGTAAGGTCTTCAACTGCGCTTATCTTGCTTGTAGCATGCTTTACAAAAGCTTTTTTTATATCAGCCTTTTCTATGCCTGAGC
>CACZTL010000059.1 GCA_902784165.1 uncultured Lachnospiraceae bacterium
GTAACAGCAGCTAAGATGGGTGAGGCAAACGCTTCTATTCCTACCTGCGAGCCTATCCTTTACAAGAAGATGTTCGGTGCTGACGGTGTTGCTGTAACAGATACTTGCGTAACATTCATTTCCAAGGCTTCTGCTGCTAACAACATTGGCGAGAAGTATGGTATGAAGAGAACACTCGTACCTGTAACAGGCTGCCGTACAATCGGAAAGAAGGATATGAAGTTCAACGATGCTACACCTAAGATCGTTGTAGATCCTGAGACATATGAAGTTACTGTTGACGGCAAGAAGGCATTTTCTGAGCCCGCTCAGTCACTTCCTCTTACTCAGATTTATAACCTGTTATAATTTCCTCTACGGAGTTAGAGCCGGAAAAAGTTATAATATAGTATAACGTGTATGAAACCGTACATATACATTATTGTGTATGTACGGTTTCTTAAAACTTAAAATTAATTTTTTGACTTTTTTCCGGCGAGATTTATCTGAGTTTATTATTATGAATTGAAAGGATTGTATTTTTTATGATTTGTGAAAAGATTCTTGGTAAATTAACTGACGATGAATTTGCCGGTAAAGAAGTTGATTATGTTGATTTTCAGTGGGATGAGGCTTTTAAAAAGCTTCACAGAAAAACAAGCCGCGGAGGGGTCGATGTCGGAATTAATCTTGACGATACCGTGCTTACCCGCGGCTTACTTCAGGACGACGTTCTTGCGGTAGAAGGCGATACCGTAATTGCCGTCAATGTTGAAGAAGCTGAAGCTATTAAGATCATGGTTGAGAAAGGTAATCTTTCAACGATTGCTAAGGTTTGTTATGAGATAGGCAACAGACATGCGCCTCTCTTCAGAGGGGAAGATGAATTTACTTTCCTTACACCATTTAACGGTCCTATGTTAACCATGATAGACAAAATTCCCGGATTATCTACAGATGTTGTGGAAGAGAAATTTGATTTTGAAACAAGGATTTCCACTTCCGTTAGTTCCCATACACATTAACTTTAGGAGGATATTAATGGATATAAATTCCACTTTCCTGCTGTTACAAATTAATGATGCATATTTTCCTATCGGTGGATATTCTCATTCTTACGGTTTAGAGACATATATCCAGGATGGAGTTGTGCATGATACTGATACCGCAGCGGAATTTATTCTTAAAAAGCTTAAGTATAATCTGTGCTATAACGAGCTTGCTTTTGTTAAGCATGCATGGGAGTGTGCAAATAACGGTGATTTAGATAAACTTAAGGAGTTGGATGATCTTGCTGAGGCCGGCAAGTCTCCGAAGGAAATCCGTGAAGCAAGTCAGAAGCTTGGTTCACGTTTTGTTAAGACTGTTCTTAATATGGATCCTCCTTTCCTTAAGGATATCTTTCGTGATTATGTTGATGCACGCAAGGGTGAGCCGACACATCATGCTGTTGCATATGGTGTTTTATGTGCTGCTGCCGGGGTTCCCCTTAAGGATGCCTTAGAGTGTTTCTTGTATTCAAACACATCAAACCTTGTTGTTACAAGTGTTAAGACCATTCCTTTGAGTCAGACCGACGGACAGAAGATACTTATAAGCTTATATGACACATTCGGAGAGATAATAGAGCGCGCTATGGAAGTTCCCTGGGAACAGATTGGTCTGGCGTCTCCCGGATTCGACCTTCGCTGCATGCAGCACGAGGTTCTTTATTCAAGACTTTATATGTCTTAATTTTCATTTTAACTTTAGAGAGGTATAAAAATATGGCAGCTGTTAAAATAGGTGTTGCCGGTCCCGTAGGATGCGGTAAAACTGCTTTAATTGAGATTTTAACAAGAAAGATGGCTTCCGATTACAGTATTGGGGTTATCACAAACGATATTTACACTAAAGAGGATGCTCAGTTCCTTGCAAAGAACTCTGTTATTTCTCCTGACAGGATTACCGGTGTTGAGACCGGCGGTTGTCCTCATACGGCAATCAGGGAGGATGCGTCCATGAACTTAGAGGCCGTTGACGACCTTCTTGAAAAATTCCCGGATATCCAGCTTCTTTTCATAGAGAGCGGCGGTGATAACCTTTCAGCAACATTCAGTCCCGAGCTTGTAGATGCTACGATTTTCGTTATTGATGTTGCTGAGGGTGACAAGATTCCCAGAAAGGGAGGTCCCGGTATCACTAAGTCTGACCTTCTTGTTATTAATAAGATCGATATCGCACCTTACGTAGGAGCTGATCTTAAGGTTATGGAAAGAGATTCAAAGAGGATGCGCGGAGATAAGCCTTTCATCTTCACAAACGTTCGCGGTGACGAGGGTATTGCAGAGGTTGAAAAGTGGATCAAGCGCAATGTATTATTAGAGGACATTAAATAAAGTGAATGCACCGAACAGATTTGGAAAAGTTTCAGAGCTCAGAGTAGCTACGGAATTTCGTGACGGCAAGACCATAATGGCTGAGCGTTTCTTCACGGCTCCGTTTAAAATCATGCTTCCTCTTTACGAGTGGAAGTTTGAAGGAACCGAGGTTATGCAGATGCTTCAGCTTATGGCGTCTCCCGGTATCATGGCAGGTGATACCCAGAAGTTCTCTTTCGATATACGCGAGGGTTCGGTTTGTGAGTATTGTACCCAGGCGTATGAGAAGGTTCATAAGATGAACGGCGGAGTGGGTCATCGTACGGTAGATATCAACGTAGAAAAGAACAGCTTTTTCTATTTTCATCCTAAGCCGATAATTCCGTTTAAGGATTCGGCTGTTCAGAATGATATTAATATTACGCTGGAAGATGACAGTGCTAAGTTTATTTATGAAGAGATACTTTGCTGCGGTCGAGTTGCTTTCGGAGAGTCTTTTGATTACAGGTTCTTTAATAACAGTGTAAATGTACGTAAAGCAGGAAAGCTGATATTTAGGGACAATGTACAGTTCAGACCGGATGAGTTTGATATGGCGGGACTCGGTATGTATGAAGGATATACACATCTTGCCAATCAGATATTCTTTAACGTCAAGAAGTCCGATGAATGGGTAGCCGAGGTCATCAAGATTCTTAAAAATGAACCTGAGATGGACGGTGGTGTAACCAGACTCGGTACAGGTGACGTGGTTGTAAGATTTTTCGGTATGAGCGGCGATCCTATGGAGAAGATGCTCGCACGTATCCAAAAGCTTAAGGATGAGTTTTGAGTTTAAAACAACTGAATATTTTTAGCTCTCATGTGGTTGGTTTTCCACATGAGTTTTTTTTCTTTACAATAAAAAATTAACATGATATTATGTTAAATTAGATGATTGTGATTTATTGTATAAAAAATTGATACGGAGAGTTGTTATGGCTGAGAATGATAACCGCGATGATCTTAAAAAAGCTCAAAAGGAAGAGGAACAGCGGCTTAAAGAAGCTGAAAAAGAAGAACAGCGAAGGATAAAGGAAGCACAGAAGGAAGAGCAGCGAAAACTCAAAGAGGCACAAAGAGCTGAGAGGGAAGAAGAGAAAAAGATAAGAGACGCCGAGAAGGCAGAGCAGAAAAAGATCAGGGATGCCGAAAGAGAGGAACAGCGTAAGATTAGGGACGCAGAAAAAGAAGAACAGCGTAAGATCAGGGACGCTGAAAAAGAAGAACAGCGTAAGATCAAGGATGCTGAAAGAGAAGAGCAGCGCAAGATCAGAGACGCTGAAAGAGAGGAACAGAGAAAGAAGAGAGACGCCGAAAGAGAGGAACAGAGAAAGATAAAGGCGGCCGAAAAGGAAGAGAGGGATAAGGAAAAAGAATTAAGAAGAGCTGAGAAGGAAAAGCTGAAGGAAGAAAAGCGGGCAGGTAAAGAGGCAGACGGGAGTAAAGTTGTAGAAGATATGAAGGGGGCAGTTGCCGGCGGATCAGCTGCAGCTGCCGGTAGGGATCCGGAAGCTGTTGAGGGAGCTCCTGCTGATGGCGCCGAGGCCCCTCACCATAAAGAGGGTGTCTGGAAGAATATCGTAGAGCGAATGAATTCCGTTTCAGAAGGTGATGATGAGCTGGGCCGGGATATCGAGGATGAGGTTTCTGATGAGATTTTCTTTTCTCCCGAAGAAAAGAAAAGAAAGAGAACTCTCGGTCTTGTTAAGCTATACGTAACACTTGCGGCGATAGCCGCTATAGCTATAATCATCGCATTTTTCACTGTCAGGAATAATTCCTTCCGACATATATACGAGCAGGGCGTGAAGGCTTATAATGAAGAGGATTATGATTCGGCGATTGCTACATTTGAAAAGTTGTCTCTTTCGGAAGAGGGCGAGAAAAATGTAGACGTACTTAATTATCTTGCTCAGTCTTACATAAAGAAGGAGAGGTATCAGGATGCGGTGGATGTATATAATCGAGCGCTTGCCTCAGACCCTACATTCGGAGCTGCCGTAACTGGTCTTTGTGAGATGTATACGCAGATGAAGGACGGTCGGTCATTAAATGCCATATTAGATAAATACCGCGGTTCCAACATGGAAGAGTTTATCGCAGACTACATGGTAAGCAATCCTGCCGCAAATCCCGACGCGGGTAAATATGAAGAGGATCTTGAAATAGTGCTGACGGGTGATGATTCGGTTCCCATTTTTTATACCTTGGACGGATCCGACCCTAATGAGCAGAGCCCCATTTATTCAACTCCTATAAAAGCTTCTGAAGGTACTACACAGATCAAGGCTATAGCTATCAATACTCTGGGCATACGAAGCGGTATTGTTGATAAGTCATATAATGTCGAGTACAGGACGCCTAATGAACCCAAGATTGCGCTTAATTCAGGTATATATGTGACGGGGCAGACGGTGACTATCTCCGGAGACGAGGGCTGTGATATTTACTATACTACCGACGGCTCGGCGCCGACGAGGTATTCGGATAAATATACCGGACCCTTAAGGCTGGTTAAGGGAAATGTAATACTTACGGCTATCTGTATTTCTAATCACGGAAAAGAAAGTACTATGACCAGTAAGAACTATATAATAGTTCAAAATGCAAAGGAGCTTGAAGAGGTTGAAAAGTTGAACAATCCCACCACAGACAGCTCACAAAGCAACACAGAAGCAGGTGAGAGTGAACAAAATCCGAATGAGACGGATGCACAATATACCGAAGAAGCCACCGAAGAAACAAGTGAAAATGAAGGACTATTTGACTGGTTGCTCAATGACAGACGTAACTGATAAAAAAAATATACTAATAATAACAGGCGGCAATGTCGATAAAGACTTTGCCGCTCTTTGGGTTAAAGAGAATCATTTTGATTTTTGTATAGCTGCAGATCGTGGTGTTGAGGCGGCTGAGGAGCTGGGTATACATACTGATCATCTGATCGGAGACTTTGATTCCGCAGATCCTGAGGTTCTTAGTGCCGTTATAAAGAAAGCTGACAAGGTTACCCGTTTAAGTTCCGAAAAGGATGCGACAGACACGGAGCTTGCGATAAAAGAGGCGCTGAAGCTGTCTCCGCACAGTGTATGCATTCTGGGTGCAACAGGAGATCGCGCGGATCATACATTTACAACATTAATGAGTATGGCAGGGGCTTTTGGATCAGGAGCGGATATATATGCAGTTGATAAAAATAATAAGATATATGCCGCAAGCGGAGACATTTGCATAGACAAAAATAAGCAGCACGGTGATTATGTTTCGCTCTCTGTTATAAGTGATTCGGCAAGCATTACCATAAAAGGCATGAAATACTGCTTAGACGGTCAGGTGGTGGAAAGGGGCTCTTCTCTTTGCCAGTCAAATGAGATAACAGAAGATGTTGCGTATATCAGCGTAAGAAACGGTATCGCTCTTGTATTTGAAAGTAAGGACGGGGATTAAGTATTGTTTGATGTGTGTGTGACGGGCGGAGGCGCCGCCGGCATGATGTGTGCGCTTGCGGCAGCCCGCAGAGGTTTGTCGGTTGTTCTGGTTGAGAGGAATGAAAAGCTTGGTAAAAAACTGTATATTACCGGCAAGGGAAGGTGCAATCTGACTAATGACTGTGATCTTGAAAAGCTTCGTGCCAATGTTGTAACAAATCCTAAGTTTTTATATGGCGCATTTCATGACTTTACGCCTGAGGATTGTATAGGCTTTTTTCATGAACTCGGTTTAAAAACCAAGACAGAAAGGGGAGGCAGGGTTTTTCCCTCAAGTGATAAAGCGTCTGATGTCATAAAGGTGCTTGAAAAGGAGCTTAAGCGTCTTGATGTGAGTATCAGGCTGAATACAAGGGCAAGTGATCTGATACTTACAGAAACCGGTGATAAGAGAATTTGTGAAGGTGTGGTCACCGGAGCCGGTGAAAAGATATTTTCACAAAATACGGTCATTGCCACAGGGGGGTGCTCTTATCCGACTACAGGATCGGAGGGAGACGGATTTAAACTGGCTCGTACAGCAGGGCTTACCGTGACGGAGCTTAATCCCGGGCTGGTTCCCATGACGGTGAAAGAGCCTTGTGTGAAAAGGATGCAGGGATTGTCTCTTAAAAATGTTGAGGTTTTCTTTCGCAGGGAGCCGGGCGCTAAGGTATTGTATAAAGATTTCGGTGAAATGATATTTACGCATTTCGGAGTCAGCGGTCCCGTGATACTTTCGGCATCTTCGCTTTTGGGAGAGGAGTTAAAAAGAGGAGCGTTATTCCTTGAGATTGATCTTAAACCCGCGCTTGACCATGAACAGCTTGACAGAAGGCTTCTTCGCGAGCTTGAGAGCGGAGGGAAAAAATCTTTTAAAAATATGCTTAAAGCTCTTCTTCCGGCTTCTGCTATTCCGGTATTTGCAGAGCTTGTGACGGATAATCCCGAAAAGCCTTGTAATGAAGTAAGTAAAAAGGAACGGGAGAGTTTAAGGAAGACTCTTAAGTGTTTCCGTCTTACCGTAACAGGACTTCGCGAGCTTGATGAGGCGGTTATAACGAGAGGGGGAGTCAGCGTGAAGGAACTCGATCCCAAGAGCATGGGCGCCAAAAATGTGAAGGGGCTTTTCTTTGTAGGCGAAGTTATTGACACAGATGCGCTTACGGGGGGGTTCAATCTTCAGATCGCATGGAGTACGGCTGTAAGGTGCGGCAGGGGATTGCCCGTTTGACACTCTTCCCTCTAAAGCAAAAAAGTATGGTATAATACCGGATATGTAATAATATACAGGAGAAAAAGAAAATGATTGATGCGATAGCGATTGACGGACCTGCGGGCGCAGGAAAAAGCACCATAGCAAAAATGGCAGCAAAAGAGCTTGATATGATCTACGTGGATACCGGAGCGATGTACAGGGCAATTGCCGTATGGACTCACGACGAAAATATCCCGCCGGATGCTGAGGAGTGTATACGCGATCGTCTGGATAGTGTTAATGTAACTATTACCTACAAAGACTCTCAGCAGCGTGTTATGTTAAATGATGCTGATGTGACTGACAGACTGCGTGATGAGGAGACGGGAAGGCGCGCTTCAGTTGTTTCCAAGCACAGATGTGTGCGTGAAAAGCTTGTAAGTCTTCAGCAGGAGCTTGCAAAAAGCTCGCGTGTGATTATGGACGGCAGGGATATAGGCACAAGAGTGCTTCCTGAGGCTCGTCTTAAGATTTTTCTTACCGCAAGCGCTAAGGTGCGCGCAAAGAGGCGTTTTGATGAGCTAAAGGAGAAGGGTGTTGAGTGTGATCTTGATACCATACTGGAGGATATCAAAAAAAGGGATTTTGCCGATGAGACCAGGAAGGAGTCCCCGCTTAAGCCGGCTGAAGATGCTGTTATAGTGGACAGTTCAGAGATGACACAGGAGGAGGTAGCGGAAACTATTATCCGCCTTTATTCCGGCAAGCTCTGATATGTATGCTGAATTGGCAGGTGCTGTATCAAAAGGAACAGTTGTGTACCAGACCTGACACAAAGGGACTGTCCCCGTTTGACACATTTGGTCTGACCCATCCGACACACTGAGAGATATGTTTTGTATAAAAATAAATGGTTTTAAATGTAGGGGAGAAAATTATGCGTGAAGTTATCCTTGCAAAATCAGCCGGTTTCTGCTTCGGTGTGGAGCGTGCCGTAAATATGGTATACGAGCAGATAAAAAAGGGCGGCAACATTTACACATACGGTCCCATAATCCACAATGAGGCTGTGGTGGGTGATCTTGAGTCCAAGGGCGTCAGGATTATTGACGGAATTGATGATATAGAAGGGCGGGAACCGGGAACGGTTATCATCAGAAGCCATGGTGTGGAGCGAAGGGTATATACAGAGCTTGAAAAAAATAATATGTCAGTTGTGGACGCAACGTGTCCGTTTGTTTTAAAGATCCATAATATCGTTGAAGAAGCGTGTAAAAACGGCGAACAGGTTGTTATTATAGGGAGTGAGGAGCACCCTGAAGTGCAGGGGATCATGGGGTATTGTGATCCGCCGGCAGTGGTTATAGATACGGCCGTCAAGGCAGAGGAGTTTACGTCTGAAATAAAAGATATAAGAATAGTTTCTCAGACCACGTTTCAGTATAATAAATTTAAACAATTAGTTGAAATCCTGTTGAAAAAAGGATATAATAGCAATATTAGTAATACGATTTGTAACGCTACTGAAGTAAGGCAGAAAGAGGCTCGCGAGATTGCGAAAGAGGCGGATGCCATGATCGTGATCGGAGGCAGAAACAGTTCCAACACAAGGAAATTGTATGAAATTTCCGCTCAGGAATGTACTAATACCGTCCTTATCGGCGGAGTGGATGAACTGGAAACAGATAAGCTTAAGTCAGCACATCGGATAGGTATTACGGCAGGGGCTTCAACCCCGAATAACATAATCCAGGAGGTTTACACCAGTGTCAGAAGA
>CACZTL010000060.1 GCA_902784165.1 uncultured Lachnospiraceae bacterium
GTCGTGGCGGAATTGGCAGACGCGTCAGACTAAGGATCTGGTGAGCATTGCGCTCGTGAGAGTTCAAGTCTCTCCGACTGCACGATAAAACCTCCGGGGACCCCGGAGGTTTTTTGATTGCTGACTGTCCCCGTTTGACACACTTGTAAAAAAAAAAAATAATTTCCTGCAATAAAACTCAAAGCTCCTGCATTAATATAATAGGAAAAGTGGGTTGAGAAATTAATGTGCCAAAAGACGGAAGGAGGCAGTCATGACGAATGATGAATTAGAAAGAAAGATCTCTAAAGCATTTTCAGATGCTGTTCCTGACGTGTTTGACCGTGTGATGCGGGATATTGATATAAAGCAGGGCAGGATACCGTCAGATTCCGATAGTAAGGTAAAAGCCGGAGATGGTGGTATATCAGATACGGCAGCATCCGTTAATACAGTGAGCGCTGAGTCGGATGTTACATTTACACCGGCAAAAAAGCGTAAGAAGGGTAAGCTTATCAGGGGCTTTTTTGCAGCGGCAGCGGCAGCAGCCGTTGTCTTGGGGACGGTTTTTGGCATCAGCGCGTATAATGCGACCAATGCAGTGGCTTCTACCGTTTCTATAGATGTGAATCCGAGTATCGAGATTAAGGTAAATAAAGATAAAAAGGTGCTTGAGGTGATACCGCAGTCCGAGGATGCCGTGGATGTTATCGGTGATATGGATTTTAAGGGCGCCGATCTTGATGTGGCGATTCATGCGCTGCTTGGCGCGCTTATCAGCAAGGGGTATCTGAGTGAGATCGCAAACTCGATACTTGTAAGCGTTGATAATGCCGACCCGGTGACAGCGTCTGCGCTTCAGGATATGCTTATGACGGAGATTGATAAGACGATAGGAACAGGGACATTTTCCGGAGCGATCATCGGTCAGGTGATGGATGAGGATGCGCAGGTGAAGGCCCTGGCCGATGAGTACGGGATCACCTTAAGTAAGGCGCAGCTGATCAGACAGATCACGGATGCAAACAGGACTCTGAAATTTGAAGATCTGGTATCTCTTCCGATAAATGATCTTAATCTTCTTAAGCACAGAGATATCGATGGTCTGACTACTATCGGTACTGCAAGTGATGAAGGATATATCGGAGCGGAAAGGGCGGTCAGCATAGCGCTTGAGAAGGCGGGCTTTAATAAGGATGACACGAATTTCCTGCGTGTGGATATGGATTACGAAAACAGTAAGCTTTGCTATGATGTAAGCTTCCACAGATTTGAGAATAATCTTGATTTTGATTATGATTACAACATAGATGCGGTTACGGGAGAGATCATCTGTATCGAGAAGGAGCTTAGTAATGCAGGCGATCTTCCGGCTCATGATGTTATGAGTGAGGATATCAGTGAAGATGAGGCGCGTGCCATAGCTATCGGTCTTGCGGGTGTTGATGAGTCTACCATATATGAGTATGAGCTGGAAAGAGATTATGACCGTGTTGCGCACTATGATATAGAGTTTAAGACGGGGGGAGCGGAGTATAATTACGCTCTGACGATGTATGACGGTACTGTGATAAAGGATGAGTGGGAGATCGAGCAGGATTATTATCCGGGTGTTGAGAAGCTTCCGCCAATCTCTGAGGAAGATACCGTCGGATTTATAGGGGGGCAAAAGGCTAAGGAGATAGCCCTTGTGCATGCGGAGGTTAAGGAAGCCGCTACTTATGATGTGGAGATAGAGCTGGAGCGTGAGAAGGGCAAGATCATATATGAGGTTGAGTTTAAATCAGGCAGATACAGCTACAGCTATGATATCGAGCCGATAACGGGGGAGATCATAGATTATGAGTTAAATTATGATTATTAGTGTGTCAGGTGGGGACAGTCCCCATCTGACACACTAATCAACCTTTTGATTCTCTGAGTCGTCTTCGCAGATTCTTAAAAAAGTTGCTCATCAGTTCGACGCACTCTTCTTCAAGCACAAGCCTTCGCACCTCGCACTGATGATTAAATTTATCTGATTCGAGTATATTCATAAGAGATCCTGCGCAGCCCGACTTCGGACTCATGGCGCCGATGACGACGCGGGGGATACGCGCCTGCACGATGGCGCCGGCGCACATCTGACACGGTTCTAAAGTTACGTAGAGGGTGCAGTCCTCAAGCCTCCAATCACCAAACTTTTTGGAGGCTTTTTTTATTGCAGTGATCTCGGCATGCCCGAGCGTGGTATGGTCGGTGTTTCGCCTGTTATATCCTCTTGCGTATATCTTATTATCCCTTACTATCACGCATCCGATGGGAGTCTCGCCAAGCTCTGCCGCTTTTTTTGCCTGCTTTATCGCTTCTTTCATAAATTTTTCATCGAGCGCCGGGTCGTTTTTATTATTTCTGTAAATGTTAGATGTTTCAGTCATATTATTGTACCTTTAATCCGGTCGGGAAAGTGTGTCAAATGGGGACAGTCCCTTTGTGTCAGGACTGACACAAAGGGACTGTCCCCGCTTGACACAGTTTAACAGGGTTTTCACTCTAAAACAAGCCACTTTAAGGAAAATGTGGTATAATACGAAGAAAGCCGTTTTTTACGATCACATAAGAAGGAGCATACACATGGATAATGATTTTTTAAGAGACAAGCTTCATAAGGAATTAAACTTCCGCGGTCTTGGAGGCTATGTCATGCAGGACGGAAGGAAGGTTAAAAACGGCACGATTTTTCGAAGCGGTGAGATAGGGCGCGCCACTCCCGAGGAGCTTGAATATATAAAGGGTCTTGGAATCAAGACTGTTTTTGATTTCAGGAACGCAGTTGAGACACAAAAGTGTCCGGATCCTAAGCTCCCGGGAGCGGAGCATATCAATATGTGCGCAGCCTTTGACGGGCTTGCGAAGGACTTTGATTATTCGCCGCTTTCGCTTCTTGATATGTTAAGCGACGAGGATCAGACGGGAAATGCCGCAGCGACCATGTATTCTACGCTTACTGCGTCTATTGCATTTACAAATAAGGCTTATGAGGAGCTGTTTAAGACTCTTATGGCGGGTAACACCCCGGTTCTTTTTCATTGCTCGGGCGGTAAGGACAGAACCGGCGTTGCAGCGGTTCTGATACTCCTTGCACTCGGAGCGTCCGAGGAGACAATCAAGGAGGATTATCTGTTGTCAAATGTGTATCTGGAGGAGCTTATCGAGGACAGGCTTGATGATCATATCCTTCTTGCAAAGCTTTCGGATAACTATAAAACGCATGTGATGGCCTCAGAAGGTGTTATCCCCGAATCAGTTCATATGCTCCTTGAGGAGATCAAGGAGCGCTATACGACGTATGAGGGCTTCTTTTTGAATGAGCACGGCATAGATGCAGAGGGGCTTGAGAAGCTCAGGAGTATGTACTTGGAGTAAAGGTGTATGGAGTAATTGATATGGCAGAAGCAGACAGACGGAAATTCAGGATAAGGGCGGAGATGATACGCTTCGGTATCATTTTCGGGATTATAGCGGCACTTACGCTTATTTTCAGGCCGGTTCTGGGCATGGCCAATGCCCTAATACTGGCAAACAGCGTGGTGATCACCCCCATTTCCCTTTCGAATGATTATACTACAAAATTATATACAAACACCGCATTTTTCAGCGCCGTTTACACGTCTCTGGGTGTGCTCGCATGGATAGCGAATTTCAACATAGCACTAAAGGGCATCGCGTTCTTCGGTGCTATTTTGTTTCTTTCGTATACCATGAACAGGGGAAAACGAGCGATGCTATACGTTCAGTTCCTTATAAATTTCATGTTCCTGATATACAACCCCGTTACGGGCTTTGATCTGATTGTGCGTCTTATCATCATGGAGTGCTCGATTTTGGGTATGATGGTCACGCAGTGGATCGTAAACCGTAACCGCTACCGCATGAGTGTGAAAATGTCAGTGCGCCGTGTCAGTGATGAGATAGAGGAATACGCTGATAAGTCCTTCGGCGATATCAGCATGGAGGAAAATGAACGTATATTCAAAGAGGTTGAAGCGAGGATAACCGAAAGCAGTTCGCTGTTCTTTACCAAGTTTGACCAGATACAGCAGTGGGAGAGAGGAGAGCAGTATCTGAGGCTATTATCAGTGCTTAAAAGACTGTCGCGCATTATTTACAGATTTAATGAAGCCGGCGAAAAGATGACCGCCAAAAACTACGGAAAGGTAAAATACATAATTAAAAGCGTGGACAATTTCAACTTCGAGAAGGAGAACTTTGACAAGCTTCTTGAGGATTTCGGTAAGCTGAGAGTCCTGTCCGCAGATGAGAGCGAGGAAGAGATTTTCATAGATGAAGAGATCGAGGTGTTTGAGACCGACACTGAGGACATGAAGCTTATCATGAAAAATGCCCAGACCGGCTTTTCAAGATACCGCTTCCTGTATTCCTTAAAGACCGCGATCCTGGCGTCTGCCGGCGTGGTCATACTTGCGCTGTTTCATCTGCCGTATGAATACTGGTTCCCGATAAATATCTGCATACTTTCCCAACCCTTTGCGGAGGCGAGCAAGCGAAAGTCCGGCGAGCGTCTGATGAATACCGTAATCGCTACGGGAATCGTCTTTTTTGCGTTTCATATAACGGGGTATCTGTGGGTGCACATTGTAATTATGGTCGCCCTCGTGATATTCGGCGACTTTTTCTTCAAATTTAATTTCTTTACGCTTTATGCGGCATTTATGGCGCTGATCATGGGGAACACAGTGGGTCATACGAGCCTTGAGGAGCTGTCTGTACTTCGTATCCTTTACGTGGCTGCGGCTTCGGGAATCGTGCTTTTGGTGGATCAGTTCTTTTCAAAGGGGAAGCTGCGCGCAAGCATGGCGGATCTCTTAGAACAGTCGCTGACCGCCGACAATGCAATCCTGGAGCACCTTTTGTCCGATGATTTTGACAAAAAGCTTTTCAGGCAAATGTTTTCGACCAAGGTGGATATCGCACGAAGAATTATAAATATGCGCGCCTACTATAAGGATCCTAAGCTTGACGCGTTTATCCTTGACGAGCAGACTACCGTGCGTATGTATACTGCGATCGCTGATTATATAGTGCGGGATGAAAAGAGCTCGGCTGAGATAATGCGGCTCTTCAGACGGGGCGTAGAAAAGGGCTCCTTTGCAGGGCTTGAGGAGAAGACGACGGGTCGGAATGCTTATCTTGTGTATGTGGTTTATGATCTTTATGACACGATCAAGAAGTCGACGGAGCTTATAGGGCAGATGCAGGCGGAGCTGTGAGAGGTCAAAGTGTGTCAAAATGGGGACAGTCCCTTTTGACACACTTTGACCTTGCTGCGATATTATGTTAAAATAAAAAAACTTTTATCTGTTTTTATAGTTTTTCAAGGAGAGTGATATTTGTGGAAATTTCAGATTTAGACGGTAAGAGAGTTATCCTGAAAAGTCTGGTGCGTTCCCCGGCGGGCAGCCTTATAGGCACCAGAGAGGAAGTGGGGCGTGTTGTTATCGAGGCAGATGAGAGCATCACTATCAGGATAGATGAAGGGAAAAATAAGGGAGAAATGAAGCATGTACCTGTGGAGGAGATATATGTTTCAGAGCCGGAGCATGAAAGCTATGTGCTGGGAGGGACAGGTCCGTGGGAGCGCACTACGGATTTTGTGAAGGTCGATGATGCGGATTTCATAATTGAATGGGAGATAGTCCACTCCGATAATGTCGCATTTGACAGACTGAAAGGCACACAGCCTGTTAGCTACAAAAAGAAATCGGTACTCGCGGCGCTCAAAAAAGATGCCGATGTGTTCGGTATAGCTGAGGCTTCAAGATATGTCGAGGAAGCTGAGGATGAAATTAAGGCCGAGCAGCAGGTTGAAACCGAGATCGATCTGACGGGTCCCTATAAGGTGATGCGCTTTGACTCCGTTAAGAGCTATAACGGTCTTACGCCTGCGATCAGAGAGATCTTTTTATCAGAAGTCGATGCTCATGAAGCTATGAGAAATACTGCAAAGCAGTTTGTGAGCGGCGTCAAAAGAGATGGCTTTCTGATAGATATTAAGCGGCTTTCCGATAACAGTTTGCGTGTTGAATATGTAGACAGAAACGGCGGTGAAGCTTATGTGATCTTTCAGGTGTTTAGGGAAAAAGAGGCTGTTGCGGTCGGATAAGATGATGTGGTGTGTCAACGGGGACGGTTCTACTGACACTTCCATAGGTGTGTCAGTAGAACCGTCCCCGCTGACACACCTTATGCATGAATAAAGAGGTAAAAGTGTAATGTATGATACAACGGCGGATAATGACGAGGAGGCATATATGGACGATGCCCGCGGATCAAAAAAGATGCGTAAAGGTCTTCTCATCACATTTGTCTTTACGTTGATTATAACGATACCGGTAGGTATCGGCGCTTCGCGCCTCGGCTGGGCGTTTGATAAGATGCTGGGGACGTATACCACGATCCCGATAACGATTCTTTCGGTATTTACTATATTATTTATAGCTTTTTCCATGATGCGTCCGGTAAGCGCTTTGTGGTTTAGGATATGTATGTGGGTTACGGGGCTTCACGCCTGTGTGCTTGCGTATTTTATCCCATCTATGACCTCGGCAAGTATAGTGCTTATCTGCTTCGGGCAGACGTGGAGCGGTGCGATAAAGCAGACTGTGATGTTTATCATAGCAGTGGGCTCTGTTATTACGGTTATCTTCGGGTTTATATGGGCAAGGTTTTTCCATGTTAAGAGATATGAGAAGAATACCGGCAAGCTTGAAAAGTCCTACCGCATAGTGCAGCTGACCGATACCCATGTGGGGAGTATCATAGGTCCGCACTATATAGGGCGTATGGTTAAAAAGGTAAATGCGCTTGATGCTGATATGATCGTAATCACGGGCGATATATTTAACCACGGAGGCGTGTATGAATGCCGCGACATCGCCAAGGTCACGAAGGAATTTGCTAAGCTGAAGGCAAAGGACGGCGTATATGCCGTGAAGGGGAATCATGACCCGGATCTGAACGAACCCGGTATGGCTAAATTCATTCGTGATACCGGTATGACATTTATCGACAACAGAGTTTTTTATAACGATAAGATAACCTTGGTTGGTCGTACAGGACTTGTGACAGATAAGTCCGGAAGAATGGATATAAAAAGCATCACAGCAGGTATGGAGCATGATAAACCTATAGTGGTGCTCGATCATGATCCCAGAGGCGCTGATGATGCGAGCGCGATCGGCGCGGATGTCGTGTTCTCGGGGCATACCCACAGAGGGCAGTTTTTCCCGATGACGGCGCTCTCAAAAAGAGCTAATAAAAAGAATTATTTCTACGGGCGTGTGGAGTTCGGTAAGACTACGAGTATCTGCTCGTCAGGCGCGGGCTCCTTCCAGCTGCCGATCAGGGTAGGAACTAATTCGGAGATAGTTTGTTTCGATATGAAATAAAAAAAAGCCCGTAAGGGCTTTTTTTTATTTTGCGCTCAGAACATTTCCGTTTGGCCATACCCAGCCTATATATCCTCTGTGACCCTGGCATGTAGCGGTTGCGCTTGCGGCAAATGATTCTATGGTTTCTATCTTGCAGTAGCCGATGTTATTAGCTACAATCCCTCCGCCGATATGTATGCCGATATGACCGTAAACAGAACCGTCGTATCCCGCTCCGGAGCTTATGACAGCCGCGCCCACAGGAATATCGGTCATGCTCGTGGAGCCTGTGGACTGCCACTTGTTCCAGTAATCTATGGCGTTTCCGTGCGGAGGCATTACGCCGGCAGCGTTATAGACGCCGGATACCCAGGCGGCGCACCAGCCGGCGTTAGCTGGGAAGGTCCCCTTGTTGTTTGCGGCTATGTCTGCGACTACATTGGCAGGAGCTGCTGCGTTATAACCATCAGCCGCCTCTCGCGCCTTTTTTGCAAACTCTATAAGCTGTGCGGCATCAGCCGAGCCTAAAGCCGCTATACGCGCCTTTACAGCCTCGTTTAGTGCTTCGTTAGTGTCCTTTTGCGCCTGCTCGGTATCGGCTATGCTTGTGATAGTCTGTGCAAGGTCGCTGTCAAGAGCGGCGATCTTGTCCTTTTTTTCTTCGGCTATCTTAGCAACCTCGGCGCGTTTTGCGGATATTTCCTCTTCGGCCTTCTTGACCTTCTCAAACTCTTCCTCAAGCTTTGCTTTAAGCTCCTCAATCTGCTCTCTTGTATCCTTTATTTCCTCAAGACGCGCCCTGTCATAGCTGTAAATGCGCTGAAAATATTCCGCTGCATTTAAAACGCCGTCCATGCTCTTAGATGACATAAGCGCCTCGGAAACAGAGGTGTTTGAGTCTTCATACATATATCGTATGCGAAGGCTCATCTCGCGGTACTGCTTATCCTGCTTATTTATCTGCTCGTCAAGCTTTGTATTAACCTCAAAGATCTCACCCATGAGTTCAGATAGCTGTCTGTCGAGCTCGTTGATCTCATCAATAAGCTTTTTTAATTGATCCTCAAGCTCCTTTACTTCTTTTTCGGTCTTTTGCTTTTCTTCTTCGGTCTTTTTCTTTTGCTCTTCAAGCTCTTTTTGCTGCTTTTCAAGCTCTTCGCGCTGCTTGATAAGATCATCTATCTCATCTGCGTGCGCAACCGACGGAGCCAGACCGGCAGCACCGATAACGGTGCCGGCGCCTGCTGTGACGGCTGCAGCGGACAGAGCTGTGCATATCAATTTTCGTAAACCTTTCTTCATAAAATCACTGCCCTTTACATTTACTTGTGTTAACCGGTATGGTGTGTCAGTAGAACCGACCTTGTTGACACATCGTATCGGTTAACACGCTTAAAATCACATATGGACAATTATATTACGGAATTGTGAAAAAAATCTGGACAGATTCGTTCTTAAAGATAAATTCAATAAAAAAACACAAAAAAATATCGCAGCCACATGAGGGGGGGTAAGTGTGACTGCGATAATGCCCGCCATAAAAGCGGGGGCGATGATATTGATATAAATGATGATGAATCATTTACAATATGGATAATACCACGGGTTAGGAAAAAAAGCAAGCGATATTTAAAAAAAAATACAAAATGCTGTGAACTTTTTGTGAAACTAAGAATTCTTTATATTATTTCTGCTTTTATATTAGTTAAGATCATAGTTTGTCAAACGGGGACAGACAATGATTCGGAAATGTTTTGACCTTCTTTTTCTTTTGTGGTATTTTTAGAAGTAACATTTTTTCGATAGACGAGGTTTTTATGGGTTACATATTATTTAATATCGGTCCGATACCGGTACACGGATACGGCCTCATGATCGGTATCGGTATTGTTGCGGCTATGCTGCTTATCATGTTTCGGGCAAAGGGCGCCGGTCTTGACGGTGACAAGGCCTGGAGGATAGTGATGTGGAGCACGATAGTCGGATTTGCCGGCGGTAAGCTCATGTTTATGATAGTGGAGCATGAGCAGCTTGTTAAAGATCCGCTCTC
Organism: uncultured Lachnospiraceae bacterium; assembly: GCA_902784165.1. Taxonomy (GTDB): domain Bacteria; phylum Bacillota; class Clostridia; order Lachnospirales; family Lachnospiraceae; genus UBA4285. Next base: position 9,460 of record CACZTL010000060.1, read on the forward strand.
GGTTATAGGATCATCCGGCTTTGTGGTTTACGGCGGCATCATTGCGGGTCTTATTTTTTGCTTCTTTTATTGTAAAAAAATAGGAGCGTCATTTTTTAAATATATAGATTTGTTTTTACCCGGGCTTTCCGTCGGGCAGGGCTTTGGCCGGCTCGGATGCCTTATGGCCGGATGCTGTTACGGTCGTGAGGCTCACGTGCATGAGTGGGGGATTGTATTTCCCGACGGCTGCATGGCGCCGGCAGGAGTAGAACTCATTCCGACACAGGTGTATTCTTCGATCGGCAATTTTGCGATAGCAGCTACTTTGATTATAGTGGATTATGCAACAAGAAAACGTGAAGGAAGGATCCCCGGGATGCTGCTCGGACTGTACCTGATATTGTACGGAGTAGGAAGGTTTGTGGTTGAGATATTCAGAAATGATATTAGGGGAAGCGTAGGCATTCTTTCAACATCACAGTTTATTTCGATTTTTATGGTAGCTGCGGCGATCGTTATATTTGTCGTGCTGAAGGTCATGGGTAAAAAGAGGGTTGCAGATTTGTAAAAGGTAAGAAAATGAAGATAGTTGTTCCCGATTATTATAAAGATTTCAAATGTATAGCAGGCGCATGTGAGGATACTTGCTGCGCCGGCTGGGAGGTTGACGTTGATGAGGACAGCTTCCGGCGTTATAAAAGCGTAACGGGTGATCTCGGGAAACGCCTCGCGGATGTAATGATTCCGAAGGAAGAAGGAGAGGGGTGTACCTTCCGGCTTACGCCGGATAAAAGGTGCCCCTTTTTAAATGAAAAAAAACTGTGTGATATATATACGGAACTTGGAGAGAGTGCGCTTTGTGAGACGTGTACATATTTTCCGAGATTTGTGCATGATTACGGGTCGGTTCGAGAGATAGGCCCTGCACCGTCGTGCTTTACGGCAGCGCAGCTTATGGTTAACAGGACCGATAGAACAGCGCTTGAAAGCTATGAGGATCCGTCTGTGTTAGTATGTCCGAATGATATAGATCCGGATAGCTACTTTTTGCTTAAGAGCTTTCGCGAGAAGGCTTTTAATATCTTATGGGAGGATAGTGGCGAAAAAGCTTTGTCTGACCTGCCGGAGAGAATTATCAGGATTCTTGAAGAAGCAATGGAGGTTCAAAAAAGGGAGATAGGTTCATGTATCAAAGGGGACGACCTTCCGGCGCTTTGGCTTTCACCTTTTGACGGGATGGAGGTTATAAATAACGACTGGAATATGCTGCTTAACGAGCATGAGAGTCTTTGCAAGGCGGCTGCCGATGTGGGTATGAGGAGGTTTTACGAGAGCTTCACCAAGAAGGTTACATTTGCAGAGGAGGCATTCAGGCAGCTTGTGTTTTACTATCTGTACAGGTATGTGCTTGAAGCGGTGCATGACGGAAGGCTGCTTTGCGCGGTTAAGACGGCGGCGGTGGCGTATGTGTCGGTTAAAAGACTGTGTGTGGCAAGGTTTTTTGTAAGAGGCGGCCTGGACAGGGATGAAATGGCGGATATATTTCATCTGTATTCACGCCAGATCGAGCACAGCGACGTGAATTTTGAGTTTTACAGGGAAGCTTATGATACGAAGCAGGAGTACGGGATTGATGCAATAAACAAGGCACTCGGGGATTCTGTATAATAAGGACTGTCCCCATCTGGATACACTGACTGTCGCTTAGTAACGGTGATAATTGTGATATTATTATGAACATTTGTCTGCATATGTTGCGCTTGTACATATATAGTATGTTATAATATAAACAAGCGCCTGTCACATTTGTTTTATTGATTTACGAAGCATTAAGAATCATTTTAAGGAGGAAAGTTTATTATGAAGAAGCAAGCTTTAAGAGGGGTATTTGCAGCGATGGCAGCTTGTGCGGTGTGCGTGCCTTTAGCAGCCTGCTCAGGCGGAACCGGCACTACCGGGACAACAACTACATCAGAGGAAGTAACGACAACAGCTGAAGAAACATCATCTGCAACAACATCTGCGGCAGATACAACAACAGATACAACCTCACAGACCGCTGAAACGACTACGGAAGCAGGCGGTGCGACACAGACTTCAGCGGCCGAGATAAGCGGGAATACACCGCTTGATAATGCCTCTGTAACGTCTGATACATTGAAGATAGATGTTACCGGATATCAGGTCTACCCGGCCGGCGTGGGCGGAGCGAAAAACAGTCTTAATCCGGTTGTCGTATTTTATTATGATGTGACTAATTTGTCTGACAAGGAGATAACAGCTCTTGATGCATGGACAGAGGTTTTTGATGCTTATCAGAATACAGGGGAGGATGACAGAAATGTACTGGGTCAGGGGGTCTTCGTTGACGAGAGTGTGCCCTCGCAGCAGGGAACCACGCCTCTGAAAAAGGATGAGAAGGCAAGCTATTATAAGTCTTACCAGTTAAGTGACGACACAACCTCCGTGACCTTACGCTCTCATGACGGACTGGGTGGAGCTAAGCTTGGGGAGGATATAATAGTAAGAGTACAGAGTTGACATGATCTAAGCTTTAAGCAAATAAAAAAACCCCGCTTTGATACACTAAGCGAGGGTTTTTTTATTTACCAGTATTTTTCTATCAAGGTATTAAGGTCGCAATCTCCGCTGTTAGGTACTCCGTTTACATAACCGCGACTCGTAAACTGCCAGATTTTATAACCTTTGTTTCCAAGGGGGAGAAGAGTTGTGTCAGAGGTATAGTTTCCGTAATATCTTGCAACCCAGCGCGCATTAGGCATTTCATCCAGATAAAGAATTTCGTCCATGTAGACGGTGTTAGCGTAAACTCCGGCAAGATATCCGGCGTTCTGCACTCTTTGAACCATGCGTTTGGTAATATCCGTTATCTTTCTCCTGGCAGCCGCCGAATATATATTTCCGTATGCCGCCGAATAAGTATCATTGTCCTCGACGTCTATAAAGACTCCGACTACGGGATTATAACCCTTTATAACGGACAAAAGAGTATCCACCTCATGATCGGCTTCAGCGTTGGTTGTTGCATAGGAGTAGCAATAAACTCCGAAGGGGATGCCGAGTCTTGTGCACTCGGACATATTTCTTTTAGCGTATCTGTCGATCTGTCCTCCGCGGTGTGAAGCCCTGATGATCGCAAATTCAATACCGTCGGCTTTTACCTTTTCCCAGTCTACAGTCTCGCTCCAAGCGGATACATCAATACCAATCATAGGCTTATCGCCGTTTTTATTGAAGTAATACTTTCTTCCGTTTCTGACAAGAAATCCGCTTACCTTCGAGAGCTTAAACTTTTGCGTATCGCTGCCTGTGGGCGCCGCCAGCTTGATAGAACCCTGGGAGAGCTTTCCTCCTTCTATATCCAAAGCCAGATTTCCGGAATAAGGCTTGATGGTATAATATCCGTTTCCGGCGGAAACAATCTTCCATTTCTGGGTGGAGGCTCCTGTGTATTTGTTTTGAACTACGGCTGCTCCGGCAACAGACTTGCCGCCGGATATGTCCAGCCCGGATGCATATATGCTTGCGCCTGTCTTTATGCTGTAAATGTTATTGCCGAGGTGCATAATCTGGAAGAACTGTGCGGCCGTATCATTATTTGCATATGACCATATCTTAGTTCCGTTACCGACCACGCCACCGTATACATCTAAGGAATAACCTGTATTCTTAGCAGGCGATATCCGGTAGCAGCCGTTTGGAATTAACTGGCTTGCCTGTGTGCCTGTTGACGCCAGATTGACCGCAGAGTCGGATATGCTTCCTACGATAAGCCATCCTTTTGAGTCAAATGTGTATGACTTTCCGTCAATAGTTTTTGTCCCCATTTGCAGCCAGCCGTTATCTCCGAAATATGAATAATGTGCGGCAGAATTACCGTCAGGGTTCTCTGTTCCTTTTCCAAGCTGCTGCCAGTAAGTACGAAGCCATCCGTTATCTCCGAAATAAGACCAGTGTTTAGCTGAATTTCCGTCAGGCTCGGATGTGCCTTTGCCAAGCTGCACCCAATTCGTGCGAAGCCACCCGTTCTCGCCAAAGTAAGACCAGTGCTTGGCGGCATTCCCGTCAGGATTGGAAGTACCTTTGCCAAGCTGCACCCAATTCGTGCGAAGCCAACCGTTATCACCGAAGTAAGACCAGTGCTTAGCTGAATTCCCGTCAGGCTCTGAAGTACCTTTGCCAAGCTGCACCCAGCCGGTGCGAAGCCACCCGTTCTTGCCAAAGTAAGACCAGTGCTTGGCAGAGTTTCCGTCGGGATTAGAAGTGCCTTTGCCGAGCTGTACCCAGCCGGTGCGAAGCCAACCGTTATCACCGAAGTAAGACCAGTGCTTAGCTGAATTCCCGTCGGACTCCGAAGTACCTTTGCCGAGTTGGACCCAACCTGTACGAAGCGCACCGTCGTTTCCGAAATATGACCAGTGATTTACTTTTTCACCTTCAGCCTTTGTCAGGTAATGCCAGCCGGTGTACTTAACGTTATTTTTATAGTAGTAATATTTACCTGATATAAGCTGCCATCCGTTTGATACGACAGACTTTTCGGTGCTGTCGGTCGCTCCTGTGTCCGATGTGCTTTTTAGCTGCGCAGGCTCTGACCCGGAAGTAGTTTCGGGAATCGTTTCCTGTTGTTCGGACTGAAGAGTTGCAGCTTTTACGATCTTATCGTTTTTCGTCTGATCATCCTGCTTAGAAGTGTCGGATTCCACTGTCTCAGGTGCAGTGATATCGTTTTCCGATCCGGCATCGGACTTGGTATCATTCTTGATTTCCTCTTGTTCCTCGGTTTTGACAGCTTCTGTTGTTACGGCTTCTGTCGTCACAGCCTCAGTTGTTTCAGAGGATAAATCCCCGGCCAAAGCCGGTACACAGGAAAGCGATATGCCTGTTATTCCGAGAGTTGCCGATAGCAAAGCTACAGAAATTCTTTTAAAAGTGTTTTTGTATTTCATAAATAACCACCCTTATTTTTAAAAAAACTAATAAAACATATTTAGTGTGTCAGTATGGAAACGGACACACTATAGTTGTCGATAAAAAGCAACGAGGAATGCAACTTTCTATTATGGTAAAGTAACATATTGTAATAATTTTGTAAATGTTTTTTCAATTTTTAAACAAAATAGAGAGGGCGCCGTCCCTCGCGACGCCCTCTCTATTTAGAAGGAAAAATGTATGAAAAGTAAAAAAACAAATCTTGTAAGGCTGTACCTTCCTTACAGTGTACATAATACATTTACTTTTTGAAGAAAATGTGTACTTAATAAGAAAGATTCGTGAAATGAATAAGTATTCATACATATGTCTCAAATCTAAAGCTCACGCAGAACTAACACGGTAACTCCCTGATTACCGCCGTGCATGACCCGCTTTACCTTGGGAAATGAGCGGTATTCATGCAGGATCATGTTTCTTAGCTCTGTACCGCGGCTGTAGCCGTGTATGAGTCTTACATGATAAGTGCCCGAGTCCAGAGTATCAAGAAGCTGTTCTATCTCGTAACGGGCTTCTTCTTTTGTGAGACCGTGAAGATCCAGCTCTACAAAGGGATCACTCATACATCCTCTCCTGTTTAATTCATGTGCTTTTTTGCGTAGGGCGTAAGACTCCAAAGGATCCAGATGATAGTACTTACTGCAAATGCGAGCAGAAATCCCGCGATAACATCCGAAGGATAGTGTACCCTGAGGGCTATCCTTGAAAAAGCAATGAGTGCTGCAAATATAACTGCAGGTATACCGATCCTCTTATCTGCCCTTAAAAGTATAAGCGCAACCGCAAACGAAATAGCGGTGTGCCCCGACGGAAATGAAGAGCTGTCAGGCAGCTGCCCAACCGCCGGTATGATCTGGCTGCTGTATTCGAATGGTCGGATACGGCCGATCAGATTTTTAATAATGACACTGTTTATTCCTGCTGTTATGATAAAAGAGATCGCCGCCGGTATACCCATGTAGCGCGTGCGCGGGATGATTACCAGCAACGCAGCAAGCGCAATCCAGAACCAACCCTTGTTTCCGAAAAATGTGATCACATTCCAGAAACCGTTTAAAAGGTCGGCATTAAAGTGCTCTTGTAACCATAACAGTATAGGAAGGTCAAATGCTTCTGTCATGTCTCCTCCCTGATCATGAGCGGTATTATTGTTTCAATTAAGGAGTATAATGTAAATGTTTGTTTTTAGCAAGAGTTGCCGGGAATATTATTACTTTAATATTATGAAATTTGTTTGAAGAGTTGTGTCAAATACGCTTTATATTATACCGCAGGTGTTGTATAATCTTCTGAATGAAGGTTTTTATTCTTTTTTGGGATAGTTGACTCAGTGACGCAGTCTGTATACGAAAGCTCCTCGGGGCTGTATTTTCACCTGTTACAGTAGAGGATGAGTTGAGAATGACGAGTGGTGAAAATAATGCCCCTGCGGACTTTGTATACAGACTGCTGTGTAGCAATGCAGTAAGAGTAAGATACGGTTTTTGACTCAGTGACGCAGTCTGTATACGAAAATTCCTCGGGGCTGGTTTAAATATATTTTAAGAAAGGACAGGACGATGATTAAGGATAATAAGATTTGGGTTGGTAATGACGACAAGGGGGAGAATATCTTCCTTCTGCCGAATATGGCAAACAGGCACGGACTTGTTGCGGGAGCCACGGGTACGGGTAAGACTGTGACCTTAAAGGTGCTTGCGGAGAGCTTTTCGGATATGGGCGTTCCTGTGTTTATGGCTGACGTGAAGGGCGATGTGGCCGGTATGATAGCTCCCGGTGAGGATTCGGAGAATATGAGAGAGAGGATCGCGCGCTTCGGTCTTGCGGAGGCGGGCTTCACATATCAGGGTTATCCGGTAAATATGTGGGATATTTTCGGGGAGACCGGGATTCCTTTGCGTACCACCGTTTCCGAGGTCGGTCCCATGCTTCTTGCAAGAATACTTGATCTGAATGAGCTTCAGACGGATGTGTTAAATGTTATATTCCGCATAGCCGATGACAATAATCTGCTCCTTACGGATACGAAGGATCTCAAAGCGATGTTTAATTATGTGGGTGAGCATTCCGCAGAACTTGCGGCCGAATACGGTAAGATCCAGAGTAATACATTAGGTGCCATGACACGTGCCGTGGTAGCGCTTGAGATGGCGGGCGGCGAGGACTTTTTTGCCGAGCCTGCCCTTAATATAAATGACTGGCTGACTGTAGGTGCCGGCGGTAAGGGTATGATAAATATACTTGACAGCTCTAGTCTTATTAACAACGGAAGGCTTTATGCAACATTTTTGCTGTGGCTGCTTTCAGAGCTTTTTGAGATGCTGCCCGAGGTGGGCGATCTTGACAAGCCGAAGCTCGTTTTCTTCTTTGATGAGGCGCATTTGCTTTTTAATGATGCGCCGAAGGTACTGCTTGATAAGATAGAGCAGGTTGTTAAGCTTATCCGCTCTAAGGGTGTCGGTATCTATTTCTGTACACAGAATCCCAGAGATATACCCGATGGCGTTCTTGCTCAGCTTAATAACAAGATAGAGCACGCTTTAAGGGCATACACTCCTGCCGAGCAAAAGGCTGTAAAGGCTGCGGCACAGTCCTTTAGGGAAAATCCGGAGTTTGATACATATGAGGCTATTATGGCTCTTGGCACGGGTGAGGCTATAGCTTCCTTCCTTGATGAGTCGGGAACGCCGGGTATTGCGCAGAAGGCTTACATTTTGCCTCCGCAGAGCCGTATGGGAGCCGTTACGCAAGGGGAACGTGAGCAGGCTGTAAAGGGCAGTCTTCTTTACAGTAAATATGCGCAGTATGTGGATAATGATTCCGCTTATGAGTTCTTCCTTCGTATGGGGATGAGTCAGGCTGAGGCTCAGGCGGCAGAGCAGCAGCGTCCGGAGCCTACGCTTCCCGGAATGCAGCAGGGGTATGGGTCATACCAGCAGAATTACGGAGCAGGTCAGCAGGGGTACGGCGCCGGAGGTGAGCAGTATGCAGGAGGCATGCCGCAGCAGCAGGCGGATCCGTATGCAGGTCTGTCAAAGGAACAGATTAAGGAGTTGAAGAAGCAGGAGCGGGCAAGAAAGCGGGCTGTTAATTCGGTGGGAAACAGTGTTGCCGGGACTATAGGGCGTGAGGTCGGCAAGACTTTCGGATCTACTTTCGGAAAGTTTGGTAAGACTTTTGGCGGTAATGTAGGGGCGAGTATCGGGAGGGGGTTGTTTTCTACTTTGTTTAAGAGGTGATAAGCGGGAGTGTAATTACTAAGTGACGCCGTCTGTATACTAAAGTTCCTCGGGGCTGAATTTTCACCTGATGCAGTTGTGTATCAGTTGAGTATGCGGAGGGGTGAAAATAATGCCCCTGCGGACTTTGTATACAGACGGCTGTGTGAGATGGATTACGTGATATTCATATATTACGTTTGTTTAAGCAACGTGGAACTAATTAAGATTATATGAAGGAGATAAAACCGTGTTAGACGTGGTTTTACTTGGAACGGGCGGTATGATGCCGCTGCCGGGAAGGTGGCTTACATCATGCTACATGAAATACAACGGAATAGGATTACTGATAGATTCGGGAGAGGGTACGCAGATCGCTATGAAGGAGGCGGGGCTGAGTACCCACGATATAGATATCATTTGTTTTACGCATTATCATGCGGATCATATCAGCGGTCTGCCGGGACTTTTGCTTTCGATCGGGAATGCGGACAGGACGGAGCCGGTGAAGCTGATAGGTCCGAAGGGGCTTGAGAGGGTGGTTAATTCTCTCAGAGTGGTGGCGCCGGAGTTGCCTTTTGATTTAGAGTTTTGCGAGATCGGAGGTGAAGTGCAGCATTTAAGCGAGCAGGGATATGAGATAGACGCTTTCAGGGTACATCATAAGATCGTCTGCTATGGTTATTCCGTAAATATACCGCGCCTCGGTAAGTTCGATGCGGCAAAGGCTAAGGAACTCGGTATACCGCTTAAGTTCTGGAACAAGCTCCAGCACGGTGAGACGATGACAGACGGCGAGAGCGTTTATACACCGGATATGGTTATGGGCGCTCCCAGAAAAGGGCTTAAGGTAACGTACTGTACGGATACGAGACCGGTGCCCGTGATAGCCGAGATGGCCGAGGGTGCTGATATTTTCATATGTGAGGGTATGTACGGCGATTCATCGAGGGATGATAAGGCCAGGGAATATAAGCATATGACATTTACGGAGGCGGCGGGTCTTGCAAAGGAAGCCGGTCCTGCCGAGATGTGGCTGACGCACTTTTCGCCGGCGCTTATAAGACCGCAGGATTTTCTGAAGAATGCGACAAGGATATTTCCAGATACCAAGATAGGAAAGTGCGGGATGAGCAGGGTGCTGAAGTTTTCTGATGAGGAATAGGAGAGAATAATGCTGGAACTGTCAGGCATATCAAAAAAATACAAAACAGGCGCCTTCATACAGACAGCGCTTGACGGGGTTGATCTCACACTGCGTGATAATGAGTTTGTGGCGATACTGGGACCTTCAGGTTCGGGTAAGACAACCCTGCTTAATATAATAGGCGGTCTTGACCGTTATGATGAGGGAGACCTTGTGATCAACGGGAGGTCTACAAAAGACTATAAGGACAGGGATTGGGACACATACAGGAACCATACTATCGGTTTTGTGTTCCAAAGCTACAACCTGATTCCCCATCAGTCGGTGCTTGACAATGTGACGCTGGCTCTTACCATAGGCGGAGTTTCGGGAGGAAAGCGAAAGGAGATGGCGCTGAAAGCTCTTGAGCAGGTGGGTCTTTTAGAGCATGCCCATAAGAAGCCAAATCAGCTTTCGGGCGGGCAGATGCAGCGTGTGGCTATTGCAAGGGCGCTTGTTAATAATCCCGATATAGTTCTTGCTGATGAGCCTACGGGAGCGCTGGATACAGAGACGGGAATCCAGGTAATGGAGCTTCTTAAGGAAGTTGCAAAGGACAGGCTTGTGGTTATGGTGACCCACAATCCGGAGCTGGCTGATACATATGCCACCAGGATCATAAACATAAAAGACGGCAAGATCATCGAGGACAGCCGTCCCGTGGAAGCCGGCGAGATAAAAGCTAAAGAAGCGGACACAGGAAAGGTAAAAAAGGCCGGGATGAAATTCCCCACTTCTTTTAAACTGAGTCTGAACAACCTGCGGACTAAGTTCGGAAGGACGCTTCTTACCGCTATCGCAGGCTCTATCGGCATTATCGGAATAGCGCTGATACTTGCCATGTCAAATGGCGTAAATGATTACATTTACAATATACAGCACGATACGATGGCATCATACCCTCTTACGATAAACAGCTCTGAGTTTGACATGACCCAGGTGCTTGACGCGGATGGGGCGTTTTCAGTGGATACGTCCTCCGGTGACAGGAACAGGAGCGGTCTGTATGCTGATACCGCAGACCTTGATTTCGGCTCCGGCGGCGCGTCCTATAAGACAAATAATCTTGCGGAGTTTAAGAAATACCTTGATAACCCGGACAGTGAAATACATAAGTACCTGGGCGAAAACGGGGTGACTTATTCCTACAAAACAGCTTTTACGGTGTATTCCCAGGATTCTGACGGCGCATACGTGGATACCAATGACGACCCTGGTGAGTCTAGGGTTTCTATGCTCAGGAATTTATTTGGGGGCGGGGCTTTCAGGAACAGCACATCGGCAGAGTCTGCAAAGAATTTTTATGAAATGGCGCCGGGCAAGGACGGAGAACCGGTCAGCGACATGATCAAGGACAATTATGAACTGGTGGCGGGTGAGTGGCCCACAGAGGCTACAGATGTGGTCGTGGTGCTTGCCGAGGATAATTCTCTGACAGCAGAGGCGCTTTATCAGCTTGGCGTGATAACTATGTCTGAGTATAATGATCTGTCAGATCAGGCGAAGGAAGGACAGCTTGAAAAGAAGCTTTCCGACGGCTACGAGCTGCTTTTGAACAGGGAGTTTTATCTTGTGCCTCAGAGCAGGTATTATGAGAAAAAGGAAAACGGCACATTTGGCGAGCGCGAGGCAGATCTTATGTCCATTAAGGGATATGTGGACGACAGCATCAGACTTAAGGTTTCGGGAGTTGTCAAGCCGGGGGCGGATCTAAGTACCACTCTTATAGACGGCCTTGCAGGCTACACATCGGCTCTGACGGATATTGTTGTTAAGGAAACCGATGAAAGTGAGGTTGTTAAGGCTCAGGAGGCTTCTCCTGATATAAATGTGCTTACCGGCGTTGAGTTCTATGCTGCCGACAATGCCGCAAAAGCGCGGGATGCAAAGGAGTATGCGCAAAATCTTTCTGTTGCGGACAAGGCAAGCATGTATCAGATGATACTTCTCTATCGATCAACACAAGGTGAGGATGAAGCACAGAGCGAGGAGGATAAGAGGCTTGAAGAGCAGATGCAGCAGCAGATGCAGGCTCAGGCCGCCGCCGGTAATCAGATGTCGGAGGAGCAGATGCTCGCCATGTATCTTGATGCATGGCTGGCCTCTGATCCTAAAGAGGAGGATCTTGTTAAGCTTTATGACAATTACATCGGCAGCACCTCATATGATGCCAATATGGAGAGCTTCGGCAAGGTAAACAAGGATGCGCCGAGCGCAATAAACATTTACACGGATACATTTGAAGATAAGGATGCTATGAAGGAATGTATCGCGGCATACAACAATGGCGTGGAGGAAAAGGATAAGATCACTTATAACGACATTATAGGAATACTGACCTCGTCCATGACCAGAATTGTAAATGTGCTGACTGCCGTTTTGGTTGGCTTTGTGTCGGTGTCGCTTATCGTTTCGAGTATCATGATAGGGATCATTACCCATATTTCGGTGCTGGAGAGGACGAAGGAGATCGGTATCCTGCGCGCTATGGGAGCTTCGAAGGGGAATATCGCCCAGGTGTTTAATGCGGAGACTATACTTATCGGGCTTGCTTCCGGACTTATCGGCGTGGGCGTTGCGGTGGCGCTGACCTTCCCTATGACGTCTATTATGAGGACGGCTATGGAGGGTGCGGAAAATGTGAGGGCGTTTATTTCGCCTCTGCAGGGTGCGATCCTTATCGGACTCAGTATGGTCATTACGTTTATCGGAGGGATAATTCCGTCGCGGAAGGCTGCAAACAAAGATCCGGTGACGGCGCTTAGGAGTGAGTAAAAGTGTGTCAAACGGGGACAGTCCCTGTTTGACACACTTTTTTACGTCTGACATTTTTTTGTTGACGTTTTTTTAAATGACTGCTATAATACTTGAGCCGAAACAAAGAAGGCGTTTTTTTGATGTGTCTGCATGTGCAGTAATTATGCAGCCTTGCATGGTTTTTTACATTTGCAGGATGCTCATGAAAGCGACTTTAACCGGTGATTTTAAATAATTATGGGAGGTGTATAACCGTGAGAACCAAAATTACGCTTGAGTGTACTGAGTGCAAGCAGCGCAACTATGACACTATGA